>PLKM01000048.1 GCA_003141095.1 Acidimicrobiaceae bacterium
AAGGCAAATTGCTTCCGTCGGCATCATACGGCTCCGCCGAGCGACAGGCAAGAATTATCCATGCCGCGTACATACTCATGAATTGCTGCGGCTCGACAACCCTCGTCGTATTGGCGATTTCATGCGCGAGTGGCTACTACGCATCTCGTTCGCTCGCAGTGGTGAAGGCCGAAATCTCCATCTATTCAACCAAGTCCCGGGAACCATCGAAGCCATAGCCATCAAGCGCAGCGCTGGCGCCTACCATTCTTGGTAGCGCCCACCACTTAGGCCGAACTCCCTCGAGGTTCGGGCAACTTGCTTTTCGGGAGGTACGCCGACCCGAACCGCTGGCTTCTTGTTTGCCCTTCCATCTGAATGAGATCCAGGGTGTTCGAAGGTAACCGTAATCGACTCAAAGATTGACGCTTCTTTCACCGCAGGTTTGGAAGGTTTATTCGACTTCGTGACGTTGCTTACGGAACTGCGGGATTGCGAATTTAGGGTCGAAACGGTGAGTCCGCATCAACGTGGGCACCGAGGGGCGACTTCCAAGACGTTCAGGTTTACTTCATCGTTGGCCCCAGATTCGCGGCGCGCCTCCGGATGGTCAACCGGTTGATCGGTACTGAGTTCCATCTTGGAGGAAACCCGCTCTTCGGCGATGCGGTGGTTATAATCCAGCAATGTCTTGGACTTCATCTTCTCGAAGCGTAATCAACTTACTGTTCGCTGCTTTCTTCTTGGGGACAAAGTTTCGTGAACCAATACCTCACTAGTCGGGAGGATCCCGTGCACGGAGCCGCTGGAATTCCATCGGTACTCTCCCCTGATCGCTCGTAGGTGATGGCGAAGAAGCCCAAGTCAACGCCGAGCGTCGGAAAATCTCACGTTCAATCCGATCCCTCGTCCTCGCACCGATCGGAATTCGACCTCACCCCCGAGCACGAGGGACCGATGTGGCGCCAGTATCTGCGGGCCATGGGGCCGGGATTGGTGACGGGAGCGTCTGACGACGACCCCTCGGGTATCGCGACTTACTCGCAAGCCGGAGCACAGTTTGGTCTGGCCTTCCTTTGGGCCGCCCTCGTCACCTTTCCTCTTATGGCGGCGGTCCAGGAGATATGCGATCGAACGGCCCTCGCGACCGGCACGGGTCTGGGCGAATTGGCCGTCAAGCGTTTCCACCGGACAGGTCGAGCGGTCCTAGGCGCGCTCCTCATCGTGCTCATCGTCGCGAATGCACTCAACATCGCCGCCGACTTGGTCGCCATTGGCTCGGGTATGAACCTCCTCCACGCTGGTCCCACCTGGCTCTGGGCGCTTCTGGCGGGCGNNTTCAAAGTGCTGTGCGCGCCGCTGTTGGCGTATATCGTGGTCGCGATCCTGGTCACCCATCAGTGGGGCCACGTCCTTTCGAACACAGTCGTTCCCCATATTCAGTTCAACAAGACCTACCTGGCGCTTTTGGTCGCGGTGCTCGGCACGACGATCTCTCCCTATCTCTTCTTCTGGCAAAGTGCTCACCGGATCGAGGAGATGCGCGACGCACCCGAAGGCGGTGCCGAGCCGGTACCACTCAAGCGGCTGAGTCGTCGCCGGGCCAGGAGCAAAGAGCGAACGAGTCGTCTCGATGTGTTTACCGGAATGGCCTTCTCCAATATCGTCATGTTTGCCATCATCGTGGCCACCGCTCAGACGCTCCATATCCATCACGTCACCAACATCCAGAGCGCCGCCCAGGCCGCAAAAGCTCTCCGTCCCTTCGCGGGACGCTTCGCGAGCGCGATTTTTGCCCTTGGATTTATTGGCAGCGGCCTGTTGGCGGTCCCCGTGCTCGCGGCCTCAGGGTCGGTCGGACTTGCGGGCCTGCTCGGCAAGGAATGGGGCTTTAGTCGTTCCATCCGCCAAGCGCCTGTCTTCTACGGCCTTCTCGCCCTAGGTACAGTTGGCGGCACGGCACTTAGCCTCTTGAATGTCAATCCAATCAAACTGCTGGTTTTGGTGGCGGTGATTAACGGTGTGGCCGCTGCACCATTCCTCTTCGTCGTTATGCGAGTGTCGAGTAGCCAGCGCCTCATGGGCAAAGACGTGAATGGTCTCACCGCCAATATTCTGGGGTGGCTCACGGTCGCAATCATGGCAGCAGCGGCAATCGCACTATTCGCCACGGGGGGTGTCACTCTATGAGTGGAATACAACTCGGCTCGTTTCAAGTTAGGACCAAATCCTCGGAGCAACCTGGAGGCGGTGACTCGAAGTGAGTTCCGCGAGAGGTGAACGGATGACTAGCGTGGATTGTCAGCGTCGGGGTGGACCGGGTCCAAGGCAACGAGCTCTCACGACGTCGGATTGGTCGGGCTTCGATGAGCAAGTGACGGGATGATTTATACGATTAGGTGGTTTCAAGAACATGCGGATTTGAATCAGTGGACCAACGTCCACAATCTGACTAGAGAATCAACTCTTGGTGAGCCTCAGAGTGCCTCCCAACTCTAGGACTGGATCTCGTCTAATGAAAACGCAACGGTCGAAGTGGGCGAGCAAAATATGTAATCAAAAGAAGCCCTACGTCGTCCCTATTTGCAACAACCAGGATTGTGGCCAGTTCCCCCTTACATGGGCCAACAAAGGTCAAGATTCGAAGACTCGATTCCTGGGATTCTTACTGATTCGACTCCATCCGTGCCGTGAAGCAATCGATTAACGATCGTCCTCTGCTGCGATAAAGATTGGTGTCAATGCGTTGCACGAGACACGAATCCCGTCGACCTGCACTGCATTCAGATCAATCCGACGTGAGTCTCCAAAGTCTGATCGATCCCATTCGGGGACTCCCTGGACGACATCCGCCGAACCCCACCAACGATCAGCAGTAAATCTGTTCGCGCTAACTACTTCAGGAGGAAATCGTCTCCTCAGCAATCTTCGCCGGAGCGCCGAATCGCAGTTGGTAACCGCCAAAGGCGATAGAGCAAAGCGCGAACCACGCCCACCCCAGCGCCAACCCGCCAAGCACGTCGGTTAGCCAGTGCACACCGAGCATCACCCGACAACAGGCAATGCCGGTGGCGAGACCGACGGCGAGACCAGCAAGAAGCGCCCGCATCTTTAGGGGACGCCTTCGACCGATCACCAGAGCAAATGCCGCCAAGCATGCGGCGGAAGCTACGGCATGGCCGGACGGAAAAGACGAACCGGAGAATCCGGTCAGTTGATCAAAGTTGGGCCGGGCCCGACCCACAAGCGATTTGATGACGTTGGCGATAAGGAACTGCCCACCCACGACGAGGGTGAGGAACGTGATTACCGCGACCGATCGCTGGCGTATCGTTTCGACGATTGCCACGATGACAGCAAGGGGGACGATGACCAGAGCGCCTCCGAGTTGGGTATAGAACCGTAAGAACCGAGTCGAAAGAGCCGTCGCGTGGTGCGCTCCGAACAAGCTGGCACTGCGATCAAGTCGCGCGAATCCAGTGTTGGTGTGAATCATGACGAGCACGATGGCTACCGAGGCGGCTCCAGCGACGAACAGAATGATGACTGCGCTCAAGAGAAGGCCGGTGGCGGAGCCCGGATCAAGCCGTGATCGGGAGAACGCGACGAGTCGCGGGTGTCGGCGAGCCTCGACCTTGACCTGTTCAACACTTAAGTGAGGGGCCGTCGTAGCGGCTTGGGGCCATCGGTACGCAATGAGTCCGGCGGCGAGCCCGGGGATAATGACCGTGAGCAGAGTGATCGAAAGAATCAGCATCGCGTCACCTACGAGACGCCGCGCAGTGGAGCGACGAGTTGTTCTTTGACGCGTTGGAGCAGCGAACGCCGCTTCCAGCGACGCGGATCGATTCGGACACTTCGCTCGAGATCACTTTCGAAGTGGCAATCGAGGGTACGCACGACCGATGGATCAAAGATCACCATGTTGATCTCTTCATCGAAGCTGAGGGATCGATTGTTGAAATTCGCCGATCCCACGCTTGCGACGTGGCCGTCGACCGTCATGGTCTTGGCGTGCATCATCGAGGGCTGAAAGTTCCACAGTTCAACACCGGACTCAATCAGGTCCTCGTAGTCCACTTCGGCCGCTAGTTGCACGAAACGTTTGTCAGCGAATGGCCCGGGGAGGAGGATCTGAACGTGCACTCCTCGCGCTGCCGCGTCGCAGAGACGCTTGGTGAGATCATCGTCGGGCACGAAGTAGGCGGTCGTGATGCGCAATTGTCGATGGGCTAACTGCAGCAGCGTCCGAAAAACACTGGCCATATCACTTCCGCCCGTGGCCGACGCGCCGCGCACGCACTGGATCACACTCTGGCCGGGCGCGTACTGAAGTGGAAAACGATCGAAGTCATCGTCAAAGATAATGCGGTCGGTCTCGGACCAATTGTCGAGAAACGCTGCGCGCAGTCCGTCGACGGCCGGTCCTTCGACTTGGAAGTGGGTGTCGCGCCATTCGTACTCATTTCGAGCATCGCCTCCCCAGAGGTCTGAAATGCCCACACCACCGGTAAAGGCGACCGACTCGTCGACCACGAGCACCTTACGGTGCGTGCGGTGGTTGACTTTTCCGAGGCGCATAAGACTCAGAGGACGGAACCATCGCAACTGAACTCCGGCCGCAATCATGTCGTCGACGAGATACCTCTCGATTGGTCGCGATCCCCATGCATCCAAGAGCACCCGAACACGTATGCCGGCATTGGCCCGATGACACAGAGCCTCGGCTATCTCGGTGCCGATCTGGCCCTTCCAGTAGACAAAGGTGAGTAAGTCGATCGTGTGCTCGGCGCCACGAATGGCGCCGAGCATTGCCGGGAAGATCTCGCACCCATTGTGCAACACCGTCACGCGATTGCCCTCGGTCGCCGGGATCCCCACGACTCCCTCGAGCGTGCGCCTCGATCGGCTGACCTGTTCGTCCCCAGCCAACGCGGAGCGAAGAGTGTCGTCACTGGTCATGCGTTACTACCCTTTCTCCAGACGGATCACTAGCGGGATCTGACTCAGTGACCTTCTGCGCGTCCTGCGGCGCCGGTTCGCCGGTTCTGAGCGCTTCGAGTTGTGCCGCCACGGCGGCGCCGTAAAACAAAGAAATGCTCGACAACAAACTCCAGACCAGCAACGCGATGACTCCCGCCAGGGGGCCGTACGTCTCGCCAAAAGAAGAACTTGACCCATAGAACAGACCTAAGCCGATCGTGAATAAGCCCCACAAGAACACGGAGATCCCAGAGCCGAACGCGAGCCACGACAATCTGGGCTGGCGGCGTCGCGGCGACCAACGGAACAACACCGTGACCGCAATCGCTGTCAAACTGACGCCGAAGGGCCAGCGCACCACTGACCACACCGACGTGAACGCGTGATTGTGAATGGAGAAAAATAGATCCCTGCCGAAGGCCAAGGTCACGAAGGACGCCGCGACGAGAGTGCCAACACTCAGCGCGAATAACAACCCAAGTCCGTACTTCTTCAGTGTGGGGCGATCCTGCTCGACCCCGTAGATGCGATTGAGCCCGCGTTCGAGTTGGCCCATCGCCGTGGTTCCTACCACGAGCGCGCCAATCACACCAAAGAGAAGTGCGCCGTAGTGATGTCCTGCGGCGACGCGGTGGGCCTGAGTCACGGCGGTCGTCAGTACGTCGCCGGCCGGTCCGGGAACGGTTCGGCGCACTGTGGCGTCGATGGCCGCGCTGACGCCGCCCTTGTGCAACACGCTCGCGAGCCCGACAATGCCAATCAATCCTTCAATGGCGACGAGCGAGATCATAAATGCCAAGGAACGAGCGTGACTGAATCCATCTGCTACGCGCATCCGCTTAAAGGCGTCCTTCGCGAGGCGAACCCAACCGGTGCGCTTCAGCACCGACCACGCGTCGTCCCCGGTCAGACCACGAGTCTCAGGAACGAGTGTGGCGCTACTCATTCATTCTCTTTTTTTGGCACGCACACCGTGATTGCACCGGGTTCCACGCTCGCTCGAAACTTCTTCTTTGCCTTTCGGGCGCCCCCGTCTAGTTCGTACGTCGTGGGCCGATCGAGTTTGATGTCCACCTTGCGCCCTCGGCCCATTTGAGTGAGTGGCGAGTGTTTGGCGTCCTCGATGACTAGTCGACTGAGCACGCGCGCCCACTGCAGTGCGTTATCCGCTGTGACCACGCCGACCTCGAGCAGTCCGTCATCGGGTTGAGCATCGGGAAAGGCGACGATGCCGGCCGCCAGCGTACCCATCTGGCCGAGCAAGACGCAACTCGCCTTACCTTTGAACCACTGTTCTCCGTCGATCTCGATGCGGACCTTGCGACTCGTCATGTGCGTGGCGCGCACGCCGGTCCACACGTAGGCCAAGCGGCCGAAGTGGCCCTTCAGGTCACCGTCGGCGTCGCGCATCATGATCGCGTCAAAACCAACGCCCGCCATCACCGCGAAGCGCTCGCCGTTCAAGACCCCGACGTCCAAGCGGCGCCGGCCGCCGTAGAGGCCGACATCGACGGCCGCATTCAGATCGATGGGAACTCCCAAATTGTTCGCCAACAAGTTCGCGGTGCCCGCTGGCAAGATCGCTAGGCTCACGGTTTTCCCGGCTACGGCGTCGACGCAACGCTGGATGGTGCCGTCACCACCCCAAACGAAGAGTAGGTCCACTCCGTCGGCCACCGCTTGACGCGCTCGTGCGGGCGCATCACGACTCTTGGCCACCTCGTACCAGAGAGGATCGGGAAAGCCTCGGTCGGCCAGGACCTGTCGCAGCTCCACTAAACCACCGCCGAGCGTCTTGTTCTTATGGGCAACGACGGCGACCGACGTCACTGCGACGCCTGGTCGAGTCGGGCTGCGCCCTCGGCTGAGATCTGTTTCTCCGCAGCATCAGATGTGGCGGAACGATTGACGCCGGCCACTCGAATGATGAAGACACCAGCCACGAGAGACCCAATACCCAACAGCAAACCGGCCATGACGTCCGTCGGGTAGTGCTCACCGCGATAGACCCGAGACAAGCCAACGGCCACCGTCAAGACAATCGCGAGAATCCACATCACAACGCGAGGCCACCACCGAGTGGTCGCCACCATAACTATCACCGCGATGCCGCCGTAAAGAACAATGGTGGCTGCCGTGTGACCCGAAGGAAAGCTGTACGTCGAGGGTGTTCCCCCCAAATGACTCACGGCCGGACGAGGCCTTGCGACGATTTTGTTCGCCGTGATGAAGACAGAGAGCTCGATGGCCAGACCGGCGACGAGCAGGAACGCAGTGCGTCCCCATCGTCGAACGAGAAGCACAACAGTAACGATCGCGGCAACACCGGCTACTTCGAACGTGTCGGCCATGTCGGTCAGGTCGCCGGTGATCCGATTCCACTGAGTGCTGCGATGCCTGTCGAACCACTGACTGACGTGGTGGTCCCACACGCCGATAGAGCCACGCTCGAGAACGTGGGTAATTAAGAGACCCAATGCGGTAATGAATATTCCCAATACGGCGAACGAGGCAATCACCGCAATGGCGATGGCAATACTTTCATGCCCTCGAGCAACACGTCTTGCCAGGCGATTCGCCGGTCCGTCGACCGACGGATTGAGAAAAGCACTTCGCCTACTGCTATCACCGTTGTCCCTCGGCACAATTGAACCGGCACCCTTCACACTCATGTCGGTCATCGACACCCTCCCGTCCGAAGTAGGAACAATGTCTGGTCGAACGACGTTGCCCGTGAGCACGAGCGACTCTTCGGGTGAGCCTCACCTGACGCGCCCACGTACATCGTGCGTCGCGCACCATCGGACTGATGCTTAACGCCCATCCTGGTGGCCTTTTCCTCAACGGTGTCGGGTTTGACGCTACGACCTAAGGTGACGAGCGCGCCATCCACGAGGCCTCTCGCGGCGATTGTGCTGACGCCAAGGTCCGTTCTAATCTTGCCCACTCCCGATACCTCTCTCCTGTCGACTTGGCCATCGGCCAAGACAGAAGGAAACGATGTCTAGGTACCTTCGTAATCACTATAGATCTCGGCTCACCGTTCGATCAGAGAACGATAGAACCACGTAGTTTTGGCCTTCAGGTGAAGTCGCGTGACGAATTCGAGTCCCGTCCCATTCGACGTGTCTTTTTACCCAGCCGTGTCTCGCGCCTCACCGGTACAAAGACTGTGGACCGAGTCCAAAAGGTGTCCACATCGCTGCCAGTTGCAGAACGCCGATGTGTGAAGACGAACCGAAGCCCATGGTCGGCCTTCGACCTCGGGGCAACGATCAAGCGCGAGGGGTCGGCCTCAACTAGGTGGCCGGTTCGAGCGTCACGCGGACGCGAATCATCAGAAACGACGCCGTAGCCGCAATTTGAGCGGGCGACCGTCGGGATCGAAAATCAACCGGTAGACAAGGCCGGCCCAACGCTGACTACCGATTGAAACCGGATCGATTGCGTGCGATCGAATCCGACTCGGTGGACGGTGCCCTTGGCCGAGGCTCGACCGCCATCCTTCGAGTTCGTTGGCGGTCTCTTGCCAAAGAACATCACTGTGGGCCAAATTCAAGAGCTCCGGGTCATCGGGCGATCGTCCGAGGTGCTCAGCCCAGAGTGACAGCCGCAACGCGCGCGCGAACTTGCGGCTTCCGTCACCGAGTCCGCCCGGATCAAGAGGTATCCGGTCGTCGAGTTCACTGTCAATCACGGCACAGGAGAGTTCCGAGTCATGGGTCCACGAGCGGCGATTAAGGTTGTCCGATCCGACAGTCGCCCATACGTCATCGATGACACAAACCTTGGCGTGGACGTAGATGGGAGTGCCGATTTCGTTCTCTATGTCGTAGATTCCGACTCGCGTACCGCCGGCATTTTTAACGATGGCGAGGGCCCGCGCTTGAGCGAGCCTGCTCGGAGGACCCGACAACTTGCCATCCTTGTCCGGGTATCGCGGAACGACGGCGATAACTTGCAGTCCCGGTTGTCGACGCAACGTCTTGGCGAGTAGCCGCGCAATTTCAACGGACCAGAAGTATTGGTCTTCGATGTAGATCAGGCTGCGCGCCCTCTTAATCGCCTTCGCGAACGCTCGTGCGACGCTTCGCTCGCCATCGGGCGCGAACGGATATTTGGGGCGTCTTGAAGGATAGGTCCGAAGCACTTGAACGGCGTGTCCGCCCAGCGTCGACGGGTCGCCCAGGCGCTCGGGAAGTGGACGAGCGACGCGATCCCGCGACATCACTCGCGAGAGTATTGCTCTTAGTCGGCCAGCGTGATTAAGCGGGGTGGGATCCTCCCATCGTTCCCGGAAGGTGAGATCGAGTTCGGTAACGGCTGGTCCACGGATTTCCAACTGGACATCGTGCCAGGGAGGGCGACGGCCGAAACGCGGGTCTAACTTGACAACCTGATGATCTCCTCGGTGGTCGGTGTCATCTCGGCGACCATGGCTGAGGTCGATACCCCCGATGAACGCAACATCTCGATCAAGAAAAGAGGGATGGCGGATAAGGACCATCTTTTGGTGGTGTGATCCGCCGCGGCGCACTCGTTCATCAAGCAGAACTTCACCGCCCGCCTCGGTCACCTCGACGGCGAGGCGTCGATTCTCTTTCGAACTAAACGCGAAACGGTCGCTGTGCGAACGCCAGAGCAACCCGCGAACGTCGACTCCTCGTTGACATGCGTTTGCCAAGAGGGCCACAATGGATATACCTTCACCGGACACGCGTTCGTCCGCGTCTCCTCGCCAATCGGTAAAGCGAACTTCGTCGTGAGGCTCGAGTCTCGAGATGACTTCTGCCAGACTGGTGAAATACGAAACCCCATCGATATGGAACGCAACGTGGTTGCCCTCGGTCCACGCAACGTCCCCCGACTGATGCGAGTCAATCTCGGTCATTGGGTTGCCCCGCTCTTCCGAGGTCAGAAACCAGTCGTCAAGGCGCATCACAAGCAACGTACTACGTGCATTGCGATCGCTTAGGACCGCAACGCATCAACTGTGATGTCTGCGCGAGCGGTCGCTTTTGTTAACTTCAACGAGAAACTTTAGAGCACTCGACAGGGATCGAATGTGCGCTCGGTCCTTGTTAACGTCCAGAGCACGGCCTTACCACCGATATTGCCTCTTCTAGAGAAGAATGCAATTGAAAGTGTTGGCCGAAGACAGTCGCACGCAGTGTCAACGTCAAGGCGCTAAATAGCCTTGGTCCTGATTCAACGCGGAAATCAATCGGCCAGTTCAATTCTGACGAAAAATGAAGTGTGCGATGTTTCGGCGCCTATTGTCCGTTGCCCACGAGACTCGCGGGCGCTCGCGGAAGATCGAGTTCTTCGATAGAAACGGATCCTTCGACGACTGAAATGGCCACCAAGGTCAGTCCGAGGTTGTGGTTGCGTGCGTGGGCGCGGAGTCGGGAAAACGCCTGATCCATATCACAGGTGGTCGCTTGACTGATCTTTCCCTTGGCCTGCTCGATGATGACTCGACTATTGAGCGCGTTGCTCAACTGGTTGTTCAGCAGTATGGAGTCCAGCGAGGAACGGTGCTGGAGAATGGCGATGGTAGCGACGTCCGCGAGTCCCTGCGCAACAACAACGTCTTCGACGTCAAGGCTCCCTTCGGTCGAGCGGAAGAGGTTCAAGGCACCAATGGTGCGGCCGCGCAATCGCATGGGAAGGCAATGCACCGACCGAAAGCCGTGCTGCAGGGCGCAGGGAGAGAACGTGGGCCAGCGTGCAACGGAATTAGTGAGGTCGTGGTTGACAATGGCGTCGCCGGTATTGAAGCAGTCCACGCACGGACCCTCGTCCGCCTGGATTTGGAAGAGCTCCAGGACGCGCATGGACTCGTTGGATGACGCGACGAACTGCAGTTCGCCGGCGGGCGAAGCCAGCATGACACCAGCGGCGTCGACGTCGATTGTCTGGACACAGCGAAGGCTGAGGACGGTGAGGACGTCGATGACGTCGAAATCATCGACGAGATTGTCGGCGAGTTCGACCAGGGTGGCAATCAACAAGGACTCTCTATCCATCACTACACCTGTCTTTCGATCTTGACAAAGATTGCCATCGACAAAAGGTCCGATTCGAAGATGTCCAGAATGTTACTTGTTTCACGTGTATGTTCCTCCGGTCGCTTCTCGCCATGCCCCCGACGCCGGCTCGAAGATGACCTCACGCGCAACGACGCGCTTGGCGAGCGCCAGCAACGCCGTGCTGGTGGCAAAAGCGTGCGTTCGAAGGGTGACGAGCGCGTTGCCCACGGACATCGCGCCCTGGACGGAGACCATGCCCGCCGCCTGATGAATGGTGAAATCAAAGGCGACTTCACGTTCCAGTTCCGCCGCGAGCGCTTCCGCGGGCGCGCCCGCCTGCATCGCGAGGACCGCACGGCCCACCACCGACGCCATCAGGTATCCATCCGAAGCCTGCGAGTCGGTGAGTCTGCCTTTCTTGTCGCGGTAGAGACTTAGGGCACCCAGACGGACCGCACCAATACACACCGGGAAGGCGAACACCGCTCGGGCGCCGGCGGACGTCGCCAGAGGCGCGTAGACGAGCCAGCGCGAATTCGTGGACGAAGCCAGGTCCTTCTCTTCCACGGTGACGGAGCCGGCACTCGCGTCGGTACAGGGACCTTCTTGAAGGGTCATCTCCAGGTCAAGCAGTGCCCCGGCGACGTCATTGCTCGTACAGAGACGGGTCAGTACTGAACTTTCGGACGTGAGTGCGATTCCCGCGCCGCTCAGATCGGTTACATCGGCCGCCACCTTGCAAAGCGATTCGCCGTATGAATTCGATTCCTTGCACTTGGCCAAGAGGGCGAAGATCGTAATGAGGCGATCATTCGCCACGTGATGTCACCTGAGCGATTGCCACAATAGTTCCGTCGTCGTTGACCGATTCCGCCATGATGGGTCTCCTAGTAAATACTCGACGCTCAACAGGGTCCGGATCCAGCGTGCCAACTCCCAAACTCGGGATGCGCACCAATCATAGTTCGCGACGAACACAGATCGTCACGCCGGGCGTTGCGAGGTTTTAGGTGGGAAGTGCCAACTACCGCGGTATCCGAGCCATGACGTTTAGGTCAGAGAATCGGCCGTAGTGGTTGAAGAGTCTTCGTTGATGAGTCGACGAACTAATCGCGGTTGGAGGGTGGCCCAAGGTTGCTCCTTCAGGAGCGCCCAAACGGACGCGCAGTCAAGATGCCCGTGCACCGGACATTGACCGACACCGCGAAGAGCGTTTACGCTTTCGCTCGTCGCTCACAGTCCGCCAGTATTGCCGTTTGCCTGCCTGCCGGCCGCTGATGACGACGAGACCCTTCGGGGAACTCCAAATGGCCGCTCTGCACGACCAGATCCAGAAGCTCATGGCTGAGTTGGAGCACTACTCACCGACCACGGGGCTCGCCCCAATTCGGTGGGCCAAACGATCCTTCAACCGCCCTTTCCCTCTGGCGGAATTGGGTGAGGGAATGAATCAGGCTTTGCGAAGGATTTGACATGAGGCATCAGGGGAAGTCCAAATCGACGTCGGTATAGAAGGTCGGCTTATGTGCGAAGAGTTATTGGACTGAAGTAATTTTCTGGGCCGGGCGACCTCTTAGCGGAGAAATCGAGGCCGATTCACTCCCCCGCTCGACGGTTGAAACGAGTAGGTATGCACACGACATCGACCATTCCACCGCCGGGAAAATCAGCCGTGCGCGTCCCAGTCTCTAACCACCGAGCGTGACGTCTTGCTCTTGGTACCACGCCAATGCTTCGTGGAACTGGTCAAGTGAAAAGTCCGGCCACAGTTCGTTGACCACGTAAAAGTCGGCGTAGACCGATTGGATGGGCAAGAAGCCACTGAGTCGCCGACCGCCGCCCCAGCGCACGATGAGATCGATCCTCGAGATATCGGCGGACGCGATGCCGTCGGCGACGTTGTCCCGTTTACTGGCGTCGCCGTTCTTGAGCGAGTGGTTAAGATCCCAGCTCCAGCCGTAGTTCACGAGGAAGTTAACTTTGATGCGACCCTCGCCGATTCGGGTCCGTTGCGTGTAGCGCATGAGTTCCTTAGGAAAGAGCGCTGACTGGGTGTTGCCCACCACAAGGAGATCCGCGTCCCTTTTCTCCAACTCGGCGACGGCTTTCACGCACGCGTTGCGAAAGGCTTCAATCTGAGCAGCAGGACGTTTCGTATTGTCGACGGTGAAGCCGTAGAAGGTGATTTCTGGGATACCTAACGCCAGGCACTCGCTGTACAACTCCAGACCCGGTTGCAGTCCGAAGTGATAGCCGTCCTGTTTTTCGAAGCCTTGGTCTTGAGCCCAACGCCGATTGCCGTCGGGAATGATGCCCACGTGCTGAGGGAGTCGCTTAACGTTGCCATCGCGGGCTTTCTCAGCCACATCATTTCTCATAATGAAGCAATTGTACGACATGGCATGGCCTAAGCCTCGATCCATCGTGAGAGTGCTGATCTGAAGGGCTAACCATGCGCGAACAAGGTGCCGTCATCAGGTGTGAATTTGATTCACTACTCAACAAATTCATCTAATCAGAAAGGCACCTCTTCGAGGCAACCTATGCACACTCCCTCGCGACTAACGGTGATGTTCGACGATGAGCGCGCAGTGGTCAAGGCGGGCTAGAACACACGCTGTGAAAAGCCGCGAGTGATGACCGCGCATTTTGGATTGGCGCCGTTGAGTTCCCTAGACAGCGGTCGTCGGGCCGACGACTTCGTTGAGTTCCCCTAGTGAGACCTCTCGTGTGGTGTTGCGCACGATCGGCACGAAGGTGCGATGGTCAGGACCCGTCATGGGGCCCAACGCATTCAACTGCTCAGGGCTCAATGAAGTTGCCGCGATCATCGCGATCTCGCCATCGCCCGCAGCCTCAAGCGGAGATGATCCTTGCGGGGGACGCGACTTTCGCCTACTTCGAATTCGCATCGGACTCCCGCTTGCTGAGGAGCATTGGCCCGCTCTTCTGCTCACCTTCTCGGCGTGGGACCCTTGGCTCAGTGAAGCGAACACGTCGTTGAACCGCATCGCGCCATTGGCTGCCGTTTCGTCGTCTCAGACCTCTAATCACCTTCGTCTCCTACTCTTTGGCTTCTTCACTGAACAGCCGTTCGTACCACAATCTGTATTCAGTGAGTAGTAGTTCGTGCTCACTCGTGGGTACCTCGCCGGTGATTTGCCGCCCCCAGGCCGGCGACACGGCCGGGCATTTCGTAACGGCCGCGAACAGCGCCAAACGCAGCGACACATCGCGTGAACTGCTGGTGGACGGAACCCGATCCATCCATGAAGTCCGTGACCGGCCGGTTCAAAGTGTCATGCGTGCCCTCGGAACTGCGAGACTCGGAGAAGTTAATCGCCGCGACATTGAAGGCCCCTCCTCTGATCAGCATTTGGATCAGCCCCATGGCAGAGCGATGGAATCCGTGGCCATAAAAAGTGACGGCCCAGTACATGATTGCTCCGACCGAAACCGAAATCGCGCTAGGAACCAGTTCTGCTAGACCCATTTGACGCCTTCTCCTGAACGCCCTGACCAAATGTCAGGCGAGAAGGAAGCGAATGTCTAGACGTCCTAAAACCGACCCTACTAGATGGTATGAACCTTCGAGCGCTGGCCGAGTTGACTCATCTAAAACCTCCGCGTAGACCAATGGGTTGCCAAATAGAAAATCTCCGGATGCCACCGGTTCCTGACGAGTTCTGAGTCGTCTAGGCATGGACGATGGAGCTAACGACGAGTCAACGTCACGCCGTCACCAAAAGTTGGCCGACGCCTACAATCGCGTCACCAAGTCTTACAAGACCGCGATCATCGACTCGCTGGTCGAACTGACTGGTTAGTGCCTCGACCATGCCCGCCACTCGCTCACCGAGGCCGGCACGATCAGGCTCGTGAGACCGCGACGTCCCCGTCCCCATCCCCGTCCCCGCGAACTACGGACCCAACCCTGACGACGGCCCTGGCGCTCGTATGCCGCCGATAGTTCCTAGGCCGACGAGAAGAACGTAGAACTTCGGAGCTTCGCGAAACGGTCGTGTGCACCTCCACTCTTTGGCGAGCAGACCCGACAGACCTATGGAGCTTGATGCGGCTAGCACTGGGACCATCAGTAGTCCACTTCTGATGAAACCGAAGGCGAAGATCACGCTGGCTATGTCCCGCAAAGAGTTTGAGGGACCTGGCGGCTTGCGCGGCGTTTTAAATGTTGGTGACGTCGTGCACGTGAGGCGTTTCGGCCGTTGTGGCAATGATCGCGAAGATCACGATGTTCGAGTAAGCCATGCCCGAGAAGACGTCGAGACGACTCGTGAGTTGCTTCACCTTTACTGGAGTTCGGCTCGTCACGCGCAGTGGTACCGGCGAAGGGCACCCTCAGATTCGTCGCGCATCTGTTCGATCCGGTTAGCGCGTTGCCAGAAGAAGAGATACGGAGAAATCGTGGTTCCCAATACCGCCAGCAATAGCAAGATGTACGCCTTATGGAGTTCTATGTGCGGTATTACGGCATAGTTGAGAACTCGCAGTCAATCGTTGGTAACAATGAACTTCACGACGATGTAGACCACCAGTGTTGCGGCCAGAGTTTTAAAGACGAGCGCGATGCGAGCAAAAGTTCCCATCACCATGAGGACCGAAATCGCCACTCCGGCAAGGAGTGACCAAGGCCACGTTGGTCCCGCCTTCAGGATGTTCATACCTGAACCGATCGCGACCAGATCAGCCGCAATGTTCAACGAATTGGCCAAGATGAGCACGACCAGGAGCAGTCCATGATCCACTTTCCGTTCACCGAAACTGATGGAGCGCCAGTTCCCCAAGATCCGCCGCGGTCAGTAGCACCGTTCGATCACATATTTCTTGCACCACGGCCATCAACGGAAATGTCAAAAGCGCCACCCACAGGAACGACAAGCCGTACTTGGATCCGGCCTGTGCGTAGGTAGCCATGTCAGATGGGTTGTCGTCGGGAGCTCCCGTAATCAGTCCCGTCCCTATTGCTCGCAGATAAGGACGCCGTTTTGCCGTGGACTCTGAAGATTTCACTTCGTCGTCGCTCGCGACTTGTCTCTTCTTAGGTGGATTTCTCACCAGTGACTGTCTAAATTCTCGTCAATCGTGTCGAAGACTCGATTCCAACAGGTCCGACGGCATCGTGTTCTTCCACAGGATTCGCCAGTCTCCTCAACCAGCGTTTGACTTCCAAGGGATAAGGGATGACCGGTTGTTCTCCCATGCATCGAGCAGGTGTGCCGAGAATCTTTGCTCGAGCATCAAGACGGCCGCAGCCCCAAACAGCACGTCCGGACCCAGTTCCGGCTCGGCACGGATCAAACCGGCGACCATCCGGTCTCGGGCGATTACCGCGTGGCGCTCGTCTGCTTTGACGTGCACGTCGTAGAAGCGCCGACCTTCTGGACCAATACCGAAGCGGTCTAACGCACTGCTGTAGCGCGCCATGGGCTCGACCGAGGTCATTTCGAAAACTGCGAGATGCCCAACGAGGGCCGCGCGCCAACGTCGGTGGAGCGCAAACATCGAAACCAGGTTGACGGTGGCGAGTGTCACGCCCGGCAAGACTTCTACGTACGAACCGTAGGAGTCGTCGAGATTCAACGCCCGCATGGTGTTGCCAAAGAGCACGGAGTGCATCTCGGCGGCATTACCAGATCCATATTCCTCAAACTGTATTTCCACCATGGCAGCCTTGGCTTCGCCCGTCAGTCTCGGAATGCCAAAGGTATGGGGATCGGCTTCCTTCAGCTGATACGCGGATCGATGGACACAGAATTCGCAGAGTTGATCCAAAGTTCCCGACTCAAGGAGATACGTCGAGAGTGACGCACCAGACGGTGCTCGAATCAATTCTTCGAGTAGCGAGACGACTTCTAAGGGGAGATGAGCCTTAATGTCGGCGACTTCGTCGCGAAGGCGGTCCTCGAAGACGCACTCCAGTTCGGCACGAAACTTGAGTAGGTCCGGATCCCACTCCCAGCCCGCGTCAGTCACTGCCTGGTAGTGGACTTCGTAACAGAGATAGAGAGCTAACGAAAAATCATCATCGCTCAGCGCGTCGATTCCTGACACGGGGGGCGTGGCACCAAGAGTTCCCGGCTGGCGTTGGAATGCTGAAATCACCGTGGCGCTGAGGGGTCCCCGCGACCAAGGGAGCAGTGGCCAAGTTGGCGCAACTGGACTTTCTACCTTGGCGACGCCCTCGTCATTTGTTGGAGTGTCGTCGTCGACAAGGACCAAGGGGGGGTCCTTGGTCCTTGTCAACGAGATATCCTCAGCGCTCGCTAGGCGCCTATTGGATCTACTGCTTGAAAGCATCCTTGACTTTCTCACCAGCCTGCTTGATGTTGCCCTTCATCTGGTCGTGCTTTCCGTCGGCTTCGAGTTCGTCGTCACCAGCGGTCTTGCCGGCGGCCTCTTCGACCTTGCCCTTAGCAACCTGGGCCGCATTCTTGGCCTTATCTTTGTTGGTCATTGTCACTCCATTTCTCCTACGTCGAAGGGCGGTAATTCCCTGTCAGTTAGTTCGCGCGTTTTCGTCGATCCGTCTTGCACGGGCGAGATTCCGCTGGACAAGCCATCGAATCGACAGGCGGTGGGCCTAGTTTCCGACTGACGATGCATGAGTATCGTCAACGCATCGATTAAACCGGGCGACACCAGCGTTGTTGAACAAGTCTTTGATATGCCCGCCATCGGGCCTTCACCGTCTCACTAAAAAGACGATGAGAACGATGACGAGAATCAAGACGACAGTGCCCGCTCCTATGTACATTGCTCACATTCCTTTCTCCGCTGGTTCGCGTATTCTTGACGAGTGGCTCGTCGTGTGGGCGGTATTTCCTCTAGACGCTCGGTTCCGAACGACGGCGTATTCATTAGCTGCGCGTCACTACTTGGAGTCTTCGTGAAGGGAACTTGAGTTTCCACTGGAGTCGACCACTTGACGGTCAATCGAGTGTCTGGTGGAACGCCCCGGACTTCTCGACACCGCGAAGACAATCGCTGAAACCACGAAACCGAATGCCCCGGCAATCATGAGGATGAGCCCCACGGTCGAGAGGCGAAAACCCGTACCTTGATAGGTGATAGCCCAATACATTATTGCGCCGGCCACGGCTGCGATAGCGCTGAGCACCATTCCTGGAAGACCCATCTCACTCCTTCTTCTCCATCCCTGACTGAATGTCAGGTGAGAAGGAAGCGGGGTCTCGGCGTCCTGCTCGCAAGGTAACACATTATGGAGGTCACCGCAACGGAGCTCCAATCAAAGACGGTTTAGACGCTTGGTCCAAGAAGGAAGAGTCGTTGGGCTGAGGTCGCTTTCGACGAGGCGTGGACAGTTATACGCCAAAGTGGCTAAACGTTCCCAAGGGCGGAGTCCGGGCGTGCATTCGACACCAACCAACTCGTTGGCCTATGCCAAACAGTTCGCACTAATTCGGCGCTCATCCCGAAACGAATCATTTTTCCCAAGCGCGGCTGCATCCACAACGGTACAGATCCGTGGACGTCAAATGTGGCTACTCGAGCCCATCCAATAGTTCGAGCATGTCTTCAGCGTGTTTCCCTCAATGGAGAGTTCCGAGGCAACCGCACGAACGCTTTGACCGGTGTCGATCACGCGGTGCGCAGCCTCAGTTCTGAACTCCAGGGTGAACTTCGTTCTGCTGATTGCCATGGTGACATCCTCTCAGCCGAACTCTTCACTCGGCTAGTTGGATGTCCACACTTCCTGGGGAGTTTCAGTCTGCCAGTCCCGGTCGCGAAGTTCAGACTCGCCGAACGAACCAAACAATGACAACGATGACCAAGATAAGCACAACTGTTCCCATTCCGATGTACATGTGGACCCACCTCTCTAGCTAATTCGAGACGCTATGGATCAATGAGTTTGTAATCAAGGGCCAAAGGACCTTAAATCGTGCCACTTGGGTCGGAACTCGAAGGCCCGACGTGCCTGCAACCTCGCACCGGCGGCTTGACCGCTCCATCGACACCCAATTCAACAGCGCAACAATGGCGGCAAAAAAGTCCGAGGTAACGGCTGCCTGTGGTCTAGGTGACTGTCTCACCGAATATCTCCGCCACCTGAAATATCTGAAATCTATGTGAAAGAATTCGGCCACATTAAGAATAGGAATTGCAGTATCGACATATACCCACGCACCGCACCCGCGCACACTTGAGCGGCTGGAACACAAGGACAAACCGGTGAAGCCTGCCGACCTGAACAAGAACGCGGCCGTAAGGTTTAACTCTCGGCTGGATCGGCCAGTAACACGAGTTCGCCGAGGCATTCCCTCGGATTCGAATCCCCATGACGTTGGCCGATACTGTGCGGCCCAAGATAGTAAGTGGAGTGGAAACCGTGACGAAGCGAAGAATGCTCTTCTGCGCACGACGGGAACGTTACGTCACTTCTCACCAATTTCGGAACTATTTCTCAGCCATCCAAAAGTACTTTCACATCACTCTCACAAATGCGCTCTCTACTATGAGCATTGTTCCTTTGAAGGAGAACTTATGAAAAACGTAACTACCCGATCCATTGCGGCACTCGCGCTAGTCGCCGCCATGGGTATCAGCATTCCATCCGTTGCCTACGCCAGTTCGTCGACCACGACTACAACCGCTGTTCCGAGTGCCAGTTTCGTTGCGGCGCAAAAGGCGCTCGAGGTCCAGCTGGCAAACCGGGCAACGCAACTTCAGCACCTCGTCGCAGACGTGACCGCGGCGAAGTCGCTGACCGCGAGTGATACGTCGATACTCCAAGCACGTCTTTCAACCGAGGAATCGAGTATTGGAGCCCTGGTTACAAAGGTTCCGACGGACACCACCAAAGCAGAACTCAACGCAGACCGCGCGGCGATGCTCAAGGACAACCGCGTTTACGCGGTGATGTCACCACAAGTGTTCGAGATGATCGAAGCCTCCGTTGTCGCAAGTCAGGTTACGACCATGCAGGGTAACGAGTCGACGCTCCAATCAGAAGCTGCGTCGCTCGTCGGTCTACCGGGTTACAAGAATGCCCTTAACCACTACAACAACTATGTCACGCGCCTTTCAAACTGGTCAACAAAGATTGTGACCGTTGAAGGTGTGGTGCTTGCCCAGACACCGCAAGGTTACCCAGGGAACACGAAGACCTTCGTCGCCGAGAATCACCAAATTCTCGATGCGAACATTGCTCTTGCGTACGCCGCGTATGACGCGAGCATCATCGGTCTCGCAACCGGCGGATACACCGGCTCATAGGGGATCACGTCGCAACCTATTCAATAGCTGGCGAGTATGGCGGTTGGTGGCCCGGCCATCGGCCGCCATATTTATGTGTGTTAACGGAACTGCTTCCTCTTTGTGGACGCTGCCCGACCGGCGAAACGGGAAGGAACCCTCCCCCGCCACACCGCGCCACTCCACGGCGATGGCCAGCGATGTGCGAAACGCCTATCTCGGCGGAGGAATGTTCACCAACGCGCCGCTGCCCCGGCTCGTTGGGCCGTCCTCTGTCCGTACGTCAGAGGCCCGACGTAACAAAATGCAACCGGCGGCTCCGACCGCTGAGGCCCCGAGTAGGGCACAAGAACAGACACCTTCTAGGAATCCTCAGGTGAATGCGGCGCACCCGTTGTGCACCATTGCTCGATTTGATGTCTCGAAAACCCTGCACTCCTCAAGGGCAGCTCTTCGGTGGTGTGACGAGTCGAACGCTGGTTCCCTCCGCGGCGGACGAACCAGGGCTCGGGGTCTGAGCCTCGACGTCGCCCGACTGCACCCCGCTGCCCGTGCACGCAAAGACGACCACGTAAGCGAAGTGATCCGCTGCCAACTGCGCTTCAGCGGCGTTCAAGGACATGCCAACAACGTTTGGAACAGTTATGGATAGCGTCGTCGTCGTCGCCGCGTTGACCGAAGTACTCGGTGCACCGTTGTTTATCCTCGTCGTCAGGAACGTGCCGAACACCAGGAACACGATGAAGATAATCACGACCGCGGCAACGACCTTGCGCCGAGTACTTGACGCTCGTAGAGGCGATGACATCGTCTGATCCGCCAACGCCTCCGCGGCGATATCGGCTGGTTGTCCGACTCGGTCAAGGATGTCGCGAACCGCGACTTCACTGTCGGCGGACAAAGTGGCACGCGCTTCACTGATGTGATCGGTAATCGACTCGATCAACTGCACTCGTCGCTGGGCAGGTAGATCGGCCAACGCCGCCTCGAGGCGATGCAAGTACTCATCGACGATCTGATCAAGGTCACTATTGGTCGTCACTCGTCACTTCCTTTCATGATGGTGTCCACGGTGTCTCGGAACTGGCGCCACTGGATGCGAAAGGTCTCGAGGGCCAGGCGGCCGTCGTTGGTCAGTCGGTAGTAGCGACGAGGCGGACCCTGCGGCGACGGCTCCCAGAAGGTCTCGACCAGTCCGTCTTGTCTGATCCTCGTGAGTAGCGGGTAGACCGTGCCTTCGCTCGCGACCAGACCGCCCGCGGTGGAGAGGGCACGGGTCAACTCGAATCCGTACATGTCGCGGTCACGAAGCAGCGCGAGGACGCAGTACTCAATGGCCCCGCGACGCATCTGACTCATCAGATTTGATGACTCTCTCGCTATCATGCACCACATGGTAGTTCATCGCACGCCCCAAGGCCACGTGGGTTACCAGCGGAAACACCCCTCGGCTCAGGTCGGCGATTCTCGAGACCAGCAAGGTCAGTTCGGTGACACTTCTGCCCGAGCGAGGGTTGAATGTCGTGAAGACAAGTCGGAGGCCCGACGTGACTGCAACCTTGCACTGGCTGTGAGCTAATTGGTGTCGGAGAGGCGGTCTGAAGTGCACCGTGAATGCCATCGCAACTCGCGAGCTCCTCACGGTCAGTATCCTGAGCCCAGTGGCACATGTTCTCCAGATAGAAGATCTCTGTCGCCGATTTGGAGCACTTACTGCCCTCGACCATCTCACCTTCGAGGTTCCCGCCGGCCAGGTGGTGGGCTTTCTCGGACCCAATGGTGCGGGCAAGACCACCACGATGAGGGCGATCTTCGACCTCACGGATCTGGAAGCCGGCACGATCACGTGGAACGGCTCCGTCGTGGGTCAAGCAGAGAGACGGCGCTTCGGCTACATGCCCGAGGAGCGCGGTCTCTATCCGAGCATGCTCGTCGGCGAGCAACTTCAGTATCTTGGCAGACTGCACGGGATGACCGCGGCTGACGCCTTGGCTGCGTCCACCTCCTGGTTGGAGCGCCTAGGCATCGCCGACCGGGCCGGTAGCAAGGTGGAGGCCCTCTCCCACGGGAACCAACAGCGCGTGCAACTGGTAGCCGCGTTGCTCCACGGACCCGAGTTGCTGGTCTTGGACGAACCGCTCGCGGGACTGGATCCCTCGGGAATCGACGTCATTGGTGAGGTGCTCGCCGAGCAGGCCCGCTCCGGTTGCTGCGTGCTCTTCTCCAGTCATCAGCTCGACCAGGTCGAGGACCTCTGCGAGTCGGTCGTGATCATCGACAACGGTCATTTGGTGGTGACGGGCCGGGTGGACGAGTTGGCCTCTAGTGGACCGCGACGACTGGTCGTGCGGGTCGAAGGGGACCGCTCCGCCTCGTGGGCCGAAGGAATCGCCGGGGTCACGGTCTCCGAGGTTACGGGGGGCGAAGTGCGACTCGTGCTTGACGCCGGCGTCGACAGCGACGCCATCTTGGAGTTGGCCCGCGGTGCCGGCCGCGTGACCGAATTCGTCTTCGAACGCCGCCGCCTCTCCGAGCTCTTCCGAGAAGCGGTGAAATGAAGTTCGCCCTCATTGCGCTCGCCGTGGTCGTGGTGGCGACACTACGGATCAGCAGACGTCGACGGCGTCGACGCACCGGAGCGCGTGCGGCCCGCTCGGTATCGAGCCGACTCAGCAGTGACGTCGGTTTGATCATGGCTCGAGAAGTGCGAGAGAGATTCCGTGGACGAGTCTTCAAGGTCACGACGCTGTTCATCTTGATCGTGGTAGCTGCCGCAATCGTCATCCCCGTACTTCACAATGGCAAGGCGAAGCCCCAGGAGGTCGGTATCGTCGGGACGCTCTCGTCCCCCCTTCGCGCAACGGTGACCAGCTCCGCCAAGAGCGCGGACGTCACCGTGCACTTCGTGCCCGAATCCAGCGTCAAGAAGGCCAAGTCCGACCTCCATTCGGGTCGAATCAACGTCGCGATCGTGGACGGTGGTGAGTTGCTCGTGACGAGCCCTCTTTCATCGGCCGACAACTCGTCGGGCGCCCAACTGGTTCGTTCGGTGGCCGAGAACCTTGGCGTCGCCAAGGCGTTCCAGGCGGCCCAACTTTCACCGGCACAGTCCGAGACACTAAAGGGAGCCAAGGCGCTACCGATAGCGAGCGTTGAAGTGGGAAAGAAAAATCCCGGCGGAGGAAACACCAACGAGGCCACCTCGCTAATCGGGATAATCCTCATCTTCGTCATGCTCAACCAGTACAACACCTGGATCCTGATGGGGGTCATGGAGGAGAAGTCCAGCCGGGTCATCGAGGTGCTGCTGTCCGCAGTGCGACCAATCCAACTGTTGACCGGCAAGGTCCTGGGCATTGGGCTGGTGGCGCTGGCCCAGGCCTCGCTCATCGTGGCGTTCGCCCTCGTCTTGTCTAAAGCGGTGGGCTCAACTCTCTTGCACGGCTCCGCGCCACTCGTCGTCGTGAGCACGTTGGTCTGGCTGGTACTCGGCTACGCCTTCTACTGCTGGGTCTACGCCGCCGCCGGCTCGATGGTCGAGCGACAGGATCAGGTGCAGAGCCTGGTGCTCCCGTTGAGCCTCCCGATGATCTTCGGCTACATCATGGCCCTCACGGGAGCCAGTTCGGGGAGCCCCGGCGCCCTGCTGAAGGTGCTCGCGTATCTACCTCCGACGGCTCCTTTCGCCATGCCAGTGTTGGTCGGTTTCAGGGCCGTGACGTGGTGGGAGTTCCTCGGTTCGGCGACCATCAGCGTCGTGTGCACGATCGGTATCGCTCGAGTAGCGACGACTGTCTATCGACGAGCAATTCTTCGCACCGGCGGACGGGTTCAACTTCGAGCAGTCTTCATGCGAACTGCCCGCTGAATCACATTCTTCAGGTCAACGGTGGTGCCGCTGACGCCAAAGACGGAACTGTTGCGCACGCGCTGCGTACGGCCGTGGCAATCGAGGGCAAAAACCGTCCTCTCGTCTTGTGAAGCAGATCGGAGACTATTGGTGCTAAACGCCAGAGGTAACAGCCACCTCACTGATGGCTGACGGTCGAGACCAAGTTGGTGTCGGGGGCCCGACGTCAACAGTCTCCGACTGGCGGATCGAACGCTGGGAAAGACCATACTCACGCGACGGTCAGGGCACTTAGTGTGCCGAAGTCCGGTCCGTGGCGAACTCATACAACGTGCCTGGCCGACCAGCCACTCGCGTCGGTCCAACGGATACGAATCCTGCTTTCACAAGCACTCTGCGGGATGCGACATTCTCGTCTCTAGCCGCAGCCTTGAGCGTCCCAATCCCATACTGCTTAGCCGCGAGTTGGCACAGCTCTCGCAGAGTCGAGGTCGCCAAGCCGCGGCCGGCCGCGCGCTCGGCAACTCGGTAGCCGACCTCGGCAGTTCCGCCATCGAGGTCATACAAGTTGAACCTTCCCAGCACCTCGTCGTCCTGGTCGACAAGCACATGAAAGATACACGCTCCGGCGGCCTGCTCGGCCAAGAGCTCGCCGAATCGTTCGGGGAACTCTACGAAGAACTCGTCACCGCGGTCAGTTACCGACGCGGCGAAGTAGTTACGGTTCACCGTTTCAAAGGCGAGGACCGCCGCGGCGTGATCGCTCCGAAGGCGCTGCAGCGAGGGCATCAACTGAGCGTACGCAGTTTTTCCTGGATGTTCTACAGCACGCGTAAACGGTCGGCGAGCGCGCCTACCAAGATTCTCGGATTGTCATATCGCCGGCCCGACGCAACAGGAGCGCAACCTTCCATTGGCGGCTTGAGCACGTGGCTAATCGCTCAACCTCTCCCGCAATCGGCATTCACTAGTCCGCTACGTCTCAAAGGTGAGGGTGAAGTTGCCGAGTAATACGCACCCTCGCGCCCCCTGTATCAGAGCACCTGGTAGCGCCGACGTGAGAGGCTACGAGTATGGGCGCAATTCTTGCCGGCCTCTTGACCGGACTGTCGCTCATCATCGCCATCGGGGCACAAAATGCATACGTGCTGCGCATGGGTCTTTCACGACAACACGTCGGTCTGATCGTAGCCATCTGCGCCGCCTCCGACATAGTGCTCATCATCCTTGGCATCGCCGGTATCGGCAGCGTCATCCGATCCGCGCCATCGGCACTTCAGGTACTCCGATGGGTCGGGGTGGTGTACCTCTCGCTCTTCGCCCTTCGGTCGTTTTGGCGGGCCCTTCGTCCAGAAGTGCTTCTCCCCTCGGAGGCGCAAAGGCCGACGACGAAAGCCGTCGTTTCGACCACCTTGGCGTTCACCTTCCTCAACCCGCACGTCTATCTCGATACGGTGCTCCTTCTGGGATCTATTGGCAATCAATACGGACACGGGCGTTGGCTCTTCGCCCTCGGGGCATCGATGAGTTCCCTCGTGTGGTTTTCCGGCCTCGGCTATGGAGCAAGATTTGCGTCTCGTCTGATGTCGCGCCCCATGACGTGGCGGGCACTCGATTGCTCCATCGGCGTGGTAATGCTTCTGATTGCCCTGAAACTGACATTGACTCCGCTTCCGTCTTGATTTGCGACCTCAGGGATAGCGGCCGAAGTGCAAGACCACAATCTCCGACTGGAGACTGGCGGTATGGTCGGTTTGAGTAAGTTGGATTGATGGGAATAAGGACAGCCGTCGTGCTTTACGTGCTCGCGCTGGTGGCCGTCGTGGTCGGCGTGGACGTCCTGTTTTTCAGGCACCACTTCTTGGCGCGGCTAATAGTAAACGTCGGAATTGTCCTGGTGTTCACGGCGTTCTATTTGACGTTCCTGAAACGTCGATGAGTGCAGTCGCCGGAATGCGGCGCACCCAGCTCCACGGCGAACCTAAATAAACGTTCGTCAGGCGTAACAGCTGTTTTCTCCCAGGAAACGTAAAACACCCATAAACGCGTAGCGCCATCCACGCCACAACGGCAATGGCGGGCCGACGTCAACAATCTCCGAATGGCGGCTGTGTCCGTGGGAGAGTTGAACAGGTGGCCGAACCCCGATTCACGCCGCGCAACGACGGCGGAATGGGCTGCTATTGGTCTTTGATCAACGCAGGACATATCCATGGGAATGCCGAAAGCTAAAGAGTCGGTCGTGACCATTCACAAACCGTTTCCTAGTTAAGTGAGACGCCCTGCAATCGCTGCTATTGCGCCGACGCCAACGAGGACGCCATAGGTCTGTAGCCAAGTCGACCAAATGCGATGTGAAGGCTCCGATCAATAACTCAATAACTAGGCGGCTTCAAGACTGACAAATGCAGTCTCGCGGGTGTGTTCTCTGATGCTCCTAATGTTTGTAAATTGGTCTCCATTGGCGTCGTCGGCCCGACGTAACAGTTCTGCAACCTTGCATTGGAGGATTAACCCTTCCGGGCGCTGACTGGTGTCGGAGACTCAACGCAACGAGGCCGTAACCCGCCAGTGGCGGCTTCCGACTCGACAGAGCTCGGGTTCGAACCCCGAGCTCCTCACGATTCGCGGTGGGAATACGTGATACGGATATCCCAAACGTCCGCAAACCACCTTTGGACACCGCGCTGACGCAGCACACCACAATACAGATTGTGCTCAAATGAGGGAAACGCCAGTTTTTCGTGGGCGGGATGATGAGCCCGAGGGGGTCTAGCAAAATGTCCCGAATGTGTCACGAACTAAGAAACGTTGGTCCAGGTCGGGCGAACCCAACTAGATCGAGGCGTCATCGAGACCTCGCGCGAGCCGGCGGCAGGAACACGATTGTCACGCTCTTGGTAGGCGTAGCGCTCACTGCCACAACGATGCTTATCAGTCCCTTAGCTGGTGCCGCCGGATCCTCTGGCGTACTGGCAGTGGCAGACTACGCCTTCTCGACAGCGAATCATTCTCGACCCCCTCAGATCGTGACCGCAGCGGATGTTGCCAACGCCGTAGCCACGGTGTCGGTGAACAAAGCGAGCCTCACGCTTGACATCAACATCGGGGAAATCTTGGGTTACCCGCGACTCGTCCTGTTCATGAACGGTTCCACGTATAAACAGACCTGCGTCGACTTCCCAGTAAAGATTGGCCAGTCTCCGACAGTCATCCCGTGTCCAGCTGAAGCCATCGCGGCTTGGACAGAATTGCCATTCGTGCTAAACGCGAGTCGCAGCGCAGTGGCCGACGCTGCGTTAAGTGGAAGGGCCGTCTCGGGTGCGGACATCACGCCGTTCTTCAACGGCAGTAACTACAAGTTCTTGAAGACCCCAACCTTTCGAGCGGGCCAGGGTGGGGTGGTCACAATCATCTGGAAGATGAAGTTCAACGGTGCGTTGACAATTTCACACATCTGCGTTCAGTTTGCCAAGACGGAAGCGGGAATCCCGATACAGGTTGCCTGCAAGCAATAGCTGCTGGAAGTCAATTCGACCGCCAAATTGTCTGGTCGACTTGTGTCGTGTAGTTCCTGGCGATGTCGAGGGAGAGCTGGATCATGCCGCAACATGAGATAGTTGGCTTCGACGGCCCGACGTGAACCCGCACGCTGAACGATTACCTGGTGAATCGTGCCGGGACCGCCGAGCACAACCCCAGAAGCTCGCACGGGACAGAAGCATCAGGCTGGTCAATCGACAGCCCAGCGTCTGGGAAGCCGAAACCTCAGACTGGCCTCATTGTCGGCCTCCTAGTTCCGCAGAACGACGAGACCAGACCGACGAGCGACAACTCGCTTCCGTGAAAACAAAGCACTTGCGCGGCCAAAGCGACACTCCCCAACCATCTGAATCTCTCTTAATCAACAGGTTCCGGGTTCAAGTCCCGACCGGCGCACCAGAAACATCCCGAGCAATCCGCTCGGGATGATTTGTCGTTCACGATGTCGCACGTCAACTACGTTCGTCAGCATGCTCATTCGCTTCGCCACTCCACGTGACGTACCCGCAATCGTTGGCTTGATTAGTGACCTCGCTGACTACGAACAACTTGCCCACGAAACTGTGGCTCGCGATCAAGACATCCACGATGCGCTCTTCACCGAGAACCCGCACGTCTTCTGCCACGTCGCCGAGAGCGACGGTAAAGTCGTTGGATTGGCACTATGGTTCTTGAACTTCTCGACCTTCCACGGGTCGTCCGGCCTGTATCTCGAGGACCTGTACGTCCGTGAGGACTTGCGCGGCCAAGGCATAGGTACCGCCCTCATGAGCGAGTTGGCGCAACTCTGCGTGGCGCGCGGCTACACCCGCTTCCAGTGGTGGGTGCTCGACTGGAACAACCCTTCCATCGAGTTCTACAAGTCCATCGGCGCGGTAGCCATGGACGAGTGGACTGTCTTTCGCCTCAGCGGCGACCCGCTTCGTGCCTTTGGTGAAGGGCCAAGACACATCTAACGTCGCTTTGGTCGAGCAGGGTCGAACGAAATTGGCTCTAGTTAACTCAGAGACAGGCCACTAACTCAACTACTGAGACCCAAGGCCTCGAGTTCGCCATCGCTAAAGACTCGTGACGTGATGACGAAGTGCTGATCGCGACCGGCCGCCAACGAGAAGCCTTCGGGTTCACCGTCACCGACGCCAAGAATTATTTGCGTATGCTTCCACACCTCGTACTGGCGGTGGTCGATATAGAACGGACAACCCGCCACCGTTCCCAAGAGGACATCGTGGCTGCCGATGACAAACTCCCCCTGCTCAAAACAGAGTGGAAGGCTTCCGTCGCAACAGCCACCTGACTGGAAGAACATGACGGGCCCGCGCTCGGCGACCAATTCCTCGATCGCCTCAGCGGCCGCGGACGATGCCACGACGCGCTCGGGAGCACGGAACCCGTTCATATTCCTTCGTTCTTGCTTTAGAAGAATCCGAGTGGTTTGGTGCTGTAACTCACCAGGAGATTCTTCGTCTGCGAATAGTGCTCCAACATCATCTGGTGATTCTCTCGTCCCACCCCGGAGATCTTGTAGCCACCGAAGGCGGCTCCCGCCGGATAGAGGTGGTAGCAGTTGGTCCACACCCGACCCGCCTGGATGGCGCGGCCCATGCGATACGCGAGATTCCCGTCGCGCGTCCACACGCCCGCACCGAGACCGTAGAGCGTGTCGTTGGCAATCTCCAACGCTTCCGCCTCGTCCTTGAAGGTCGTCACGGCCAGCACGGGTCCGAAGATCTCCTCTTGGAAGACCCGCATCTTGTTGTGGCCCTTCAACACCGTGGGCGCGAAGTAGTACCCGTCGGCGAACTCTCCGTCGAGCTGTACGCGCTTGCCTCCGATGAGACACTCAGCGCCCTCCTGGAGACCTATGTCCACGTACGAGGTGATCTTCTCCAACTGTTGGGTTGAGACTTGGGGGCCGATCATGGTTGACGGATCAAGAGGATTGCCCTGCGTGATCTTCTTGATTCGCTCGAGACAACGCTCCATGAACTTGTCGTAGATCGATTCGGCGACGAGCGCTCGCGAAGGACACGTGCAGACCTCGCCCTTGTTGAATGCGTAGAGCACCAAGCCTTCTATGGCCTTGTCCAAGAACTCATCGTCCGCGTTCATGACGTCGGCGAAGAAGATGTTGGGCGACTTGCCTCCGAGCTCGACGGTCGACGGAATGAGATTCTCCGCCGCGTACTGCATGATGAGCCGACCAGTGGTCGTCTCACCGGTGAAACCGATCTTGGCGATTCGCGGACTCGTCGCCAGCGCCTTGCCAATCTCTGCCCCGGGTCCCGTGATCACGTTCAGCACGCCCGCAGGAACGACGTCCTCGAGCAACTCCGCCAACTTGAGGATCGACCACGGTGTGGGCGACGCCGGCTTGACGACGGTGCAGTTGCCCGCGGCGAGTGCCGGGGCGATCTTCCACGCCGCCATGAGTAGCGGGAAGTTGAACGGAATGATCTGGCCAACGACGCCTAGGGGCTCGTGGAAGTGGTACGCCACGGTGTCCTTGTCGATCTCGGTGGAACGTCCCTCCAGCGATCGAGTCGCGCCCGCGAAGTAGCGGAAGTGATCGACCGCCAGCGGTATGTCGGCCGCCAAGGTCTCGCGCACCGGCTTGCCGTTCTCCCAACTCTCCGCGACCGCCAGCATCTGCAAGTTCGCCTCGATGACGTCGGCGATCTTGTTGAGCACCGCCGCCCGATCGGTGAGCGACGTCTCAGCCCAGGCCTGGCGGGCGCGATGCGCGGCGTCCAACGCCAACTCAACGTCTTCCTTGGTGGACCTCGCTACTTCACAAAAGGCCTTGCCGGTCACCGGTGAAATATCCTTCATGTACTCGCCCTTGACTGGCGCCACCCACGTGCCGCCGATGAAATTCTCGTAGCGAGGCTTGAGCGAGACCAAACTGCCCGGCTGTCCCGGGGCCACAAACGCGCCCGTCGCCGAGCCATCTTCTCTGCCGGATTCTTCTGTCGGCTTTGTCAGTGTGTCTGTCATGATTGCCTCCAAATTCTTGGGGTAACAACGCCACCCATTCGTGAGTATGCCGTCACTTTTTCCAAACGATGAGTGACTTAAGTCACAATGTTTCCCGGCCTGTTGAGCACTTCGGCTCTACCGGTGTCGACCCCGCTCGACCAGAGTGGAGGCAGCGAAATCGCCGCGAACGTGGAGCGAACAACTAGGGAGTTCTGAATGCCTTCTTCAACGATGTCAGCGTGGGCGGTGAGCACCCCGGGACCTATCGACTCGGGTCCGCTGGTGCGTGTCGAGCGCCCGATTCCAGATCCCAGTCCGGGACAGATTCGACTTCGCGTCACGGCGTGCGGGGTCTGTCGGACCGATCTGCACCTCGCCGAGGGCGATCTACCCGCGCGACGTCCTTTCGTAATCCCTGGTCACGAAGTCGTCGGCGTCGTCGACGAACTCGGCGACGGCTCGCAACGCTTCGCCAAGGGCGACCGCGTGGGGGCGGCGTGGCTCGCGAGAACCTGTGGCGAGTGCCGTTACTGCCTCGCCGGTAGCGAGAACCTCTGCACGTCGCCCACCTTCACCGGTTGGGACATTGACGGTGGTTACGCCCAGTACGTCGTGGTCGACCAAGACTACGCCTACGCGATTCCCCCTTCCTTCGACGACCTGCACGCCGCTCCCCTCTTGTGCGCGGGCATCATTGGCTACCGTGCGTTGATGCGCTCGCAGTTGCCCCCGGGGGGGCGGCTGGGAATATACGGCTTCGGAGGGTCCGCGCACCTCACCGCTCAGATCGCCTTGGCCCAAGGCGCGCGCGTGCACGTCATGACCCGCTCCGAGGAGGCTCGCGAGTTGGCCCTCTCCCTGGGCGCCAGCAGCGTCGGGGACGCGGACGACCCTCCACCCGAACCACTCGATTCCGCCATCCTCTTCGCTCCCGTCGGCACGCTCGTCCCGCCGGCACTCGCCGCACTCGACCGCGGGGGTACGCTCGCCGTCGCCGGCATCTACCTGAGCGACATTCCAGCATTGAACTACGAGCACCATCTCTTCCAAGAGCGCAACCTCTGCAGCGTGACAGCCAATACGCGTGATGACGGCCGCGACTTCCTGGCGCTGGCAGCGCAGATCGGTCTAAAGGTATCGGTGGACCCGTACCCCTGGGATCAAGCGGATCAAGCCCTACGCGATCTCTGTCACGACCACGTCAACGGCGCTGCGGTGTTAGTCAGTCCCTGAGAGGCGAAACCACACACACCCGGGCTCGGTGCAAGCCTGGCCGGAGGCCTCAAGAGGGAGAGCCCCGGAAGGAAGCGGCGGCCCGCTAACACGAGAAACTGTTGCGGGTCGCCAGCACCTGCCCAGCGTCACTCTCCAATTCTGTGCGCGTCAGGGTACCCCCCTCGACGGCGTTCACCAGCGCGTTGGCGACACTTCGCGCGAGAGCCAACGACGAGGCCGGTGAACTCGGCGAGCCGAAGAGGACCATATTGGCCCCCGCTTGCAGCGCCTTCACCACCGCCGCGGGAACCGCCAGGTGCAGGGCGCTGATGGCGCCGGCGGAGAGCGAGTCCGTGACAATCAGTCCGGTGAAGTCGAGATGGAGCCGCAACTCTTCGACAACAACTGGGGAGAGACTCGCCGGCAGCGAAGTAAGGCCGGGCACCGACGCGTTGGACAACATCACCGCTGGGGCCCCGCGGGCGATGGCGTCCTCGAAGGGCACGAGGCCGGTCCTTTGCAGCACCGACCACGGTTTGGTGGCGGCGGGACCGTAGTCAGTGTTCCTCGATGACCCGCCGAGGCCAGGAAAATGCTTGAGTACGGAGGTCACGTTGGCTTTGGTCAGACCGCTCATGAAGGCGGTCCCGTCAGCCGCCGCCACGCTCGCAGAACCGCTGAACGACCGCAACCCGTCGGGATCACTGGCGCCCGGCTCGATGTTGCGCCCGTCCACATCAAGCACTGGAGCGAGGTCAACGTTCACGCCGGCTGAAAGCAGCGAGGTACCGATGCGGAATCCCTCGCCTTCGATCTGAGACGCGTTGAGATTCCTGCCCATTGTCTGGGCCCAAGGAATAGAGCCGATCACGTTGGTGAGACGCTGGACGCCGCCGCCCTCTTCGTCGGTCATGATCAACATCGGGTATTTGTCCAGTGTCCGCGCCTGCACCTTGGCGATGGTGGCGGCCATGCTCAATGGAGCATCTGGTCCGAAGAGCAAGAGACCGCCGTAACCGGCCTGCGCCGCCGGAACCATGGCCCCCAGATTGGCGGCATTCACCGGTACGACGATCGTCTGGTTGGCGAGCTCGGCGAGTGGCCAGCCCGACACGTATTGAATGGCGCACGTCAGGTTGCTCGGAGTCACCGCACCCGCGGCGGTGGTCGACGTCGTGGACGGTGTCGGGAGCGATGTCGTGGTGGTTGCACTGCCCGCCAGCGAACCCGGAGTGATCACGGTGACGAGAACCGCGGCGAGCGCCATCGTGACAACGGCGCCCGCCTTCTTGAAGAGTGGGCTCCGCCGGCTTCTCATAGCTCGAGACAACCGGACCATCACCGTCGTACCGTGAAGAGTCTCGACGCGGCAGCCCCACCCCTCCGACGAAATAGGAGAGCCCCGCATTGCCGATCGATGGCACCCGTCGTCACAGGCACTCTGCGAGGGCGAAGAGGAACTGCTGCAACGTACGGATGTACTCCAAGAGCTCGGACGGGCAGGCGTCCAGCTTCTCGTTGCTCATGAGTCCGTTCGCGACGACCGTCGAACGCAGAGCGATCTGAAAGGTGCTGAGCCACGCCCACGCCTCGGCGTCGTTGAGAAACTGATCCTGCAGCGTCATCACCGCGAGCTCGGCGTTAGTTGAAATTTCGTGTTGACGATTAAGGGTGGACACGGGATCGTCGTCGTCGCTGCTGGGGTCAATCGGGGCATTCAGCCCGGCGTGCCACTCGTGGTTGGGGTCTCGTTCCGCGGCAACCACGTGGCCAAAGGCCTCGCGGGCAACGGCTCGGCCGGCGTCGCTCAGGCGAACCTCGATGCGACCGTCACGTCGTCGTATGAAGAGCTTGTTGCCCACCATCACTCGTCGCGTTCAATGGTCGATTGAAGCCCGGCGACCTGCAGTTTGACGCAGTACGACTCGGCGCGTTCGCGCTGACCGGACCACACAATGGCCCGTCCTTCGTTGTGAACGGTCAACATCAACTGGGTGCATTTGTTATTGGAGTACCCGAATATTCTCTTGAAGATAACGACCACCACCGACATCGGAGTCACCGGGTCGTCCCACACGACAACGTTCCAGGGCCGCTCGGTGGCGACAATCTTCTCGGTCGTCACGTCGGTCTCGGTCGTCAATCGACGCATTGGCTTCACGGCTCCCACCTCACCAGTGTCGCAGACGACCGAGCACTGCGAAAGAAACCGAACGTAGTCTTGGAGTGGAACCTGGAGGAGGCGGTGTTGAGCGTTACCAACTGGAAGGATGCGCCGGCACGAATTCGCTCTCGGGTCAACTTCAGTATCCGAAGGGCCGTCGGCCTGACGAAGGACCCACCACCGCGCTGCGACGACCCCGCTGTTGCCTACTTTCCCATCGACGGCGTGGCTCGCCTCGTGCACGGGGATCTTTCGTCGATGATGGTGGGCGGACTGGGCTCGCTCTTCTTTCAGATGCTGCATCCCCACGCCATGGCCGGCGTGGCTCAACATTCGCGCTACCAGCATGATCCCCTGGGGCGCCTGCGGCAGACCGCCAACTTCATTGGTGCCACCACCTACGGCGCAGCTCCCACTGCCCACGCCTCCATAGAACGGGTTCTCAGCGTGCACCAGAGTGTGCGCGGGGTGGCTGACGACGGCCTCGACTACTACGCCAACGATCCCCACCTGCTCGCGTGGGTCCACGCCGCCGAGACGTCGATGTTCCTGAGCGGCTATCAACGCTTCGGCAAGCACCCGCTCTCTCAACGCGATGCCGACACGTACGTCGCGGAAATGGCGACGCTGGCTCGGGACCTCGGTGCCGAGGAACCGCCCACGACCCTCGCTGAGCTCAACACCACCCTCGATACATTTCGCCCCGAGCTTCGCCTCTGTCCCGACGGGGTGATCGCGCGCGACTTTGTCGTCAATGGCTTCGTGGAGGGGCTGATCCAGCGATTCGTCTACCGGTTACTGATCCTGAGTGCGCTCGACTTGCTGCCGCCCTGGAGCCTCGAGATGCTCGACACTGCTCGAAGGCCAACGTTTCAGCGTGTCCTGGTTCGCGCCTCGACGCACGTCCTGTGCCCCGTCGTGCGGCTCTTCGTGCCGCCCACGAAACCCGTCACGTTGCGATAGATAGTCCGCCGTCGACGACCACCACCTGACCGGTGACGTAGGGCGTCGAGGCCAGCGAGAAAATGACGTCCGCGATGTCCTGCGGCGTCCCACTTCGTTTGAGCGGCGCCACGGCACTGACGAAGTCACGAATCGCGTCCCAGTCGGCGGTCCAGGGCGTGTCGACAAGTCCCGGCGCCACCGCGTTCACCCGAACCTCGGGTCCCACGACCTTCGCGAGCAGGGGCGTCATGTGATTGAGCGCCGCCTTCGACGCGGCATAGGGAATGGACGAACCCGTCGGACGGACTCCGGCAATCGACGAGACATTGACGATCGTCCCGTGCGTTTCGCGTAGCGCGTCCATTGCCGCCACGCAGAGACTCCAGGTGCCAAAGACGTTCACCTCGAAGATCTCACGCCACACGTCCACGGTCGCCGCACCGAGGTCGGCGTGGGGAATCACCTTGGTGGTTCCGGCGTTGTTCACGAGCACGTCAAGGCGGCCGCAGGCCTGCAGTACTTCGCGAACCAGACGAAGACAGTCGTCGCCCCTCGAAATGTCGGCCTGTACGTAGTGCGCTCCCGGCGTCGCCTTGGCCAGCCGCTCGCCCGCTTCCACGCTACGAGCGGAGTTGAAAACCACCGTGTCACCGGCTTGGGCGAAGCGCAGCGCCGTTGCTTCACCAATTCCACTCGTCGAACCGGTCACCAGCACCACACGATTACTCATCACAACCTCCGACGAAGACGCCACGATCCAGCCCAGTGCTGTCCCGGCTCGAGTACTACCACGTCCTTGCCACTACGCAAGGCGTCCGGTGGGCACGTCATTGGTTCCACCGCCACTGACGTTCGACGGCGGCCGCGTTCGAGCTTGTCGCCGGTATAGATCTGGATATAGGGAAAATTGCGGTCAACACTGAGTTCAATTTCACCCCCGGCGCTGTCGCCCAAGACGACCGTCGCCAGACCACTGTCGTCTCGTACCAGTTCGGTGTACGTAACGTCGAGTTCGTGTCCGCTCAACGATTTACGGCGCGAAAAATCTAGCTGATGGCCGGCGACGGGAAGGATCTCACCCATGGGCAGTTGCCGGTCATCGACCGCGATGAACGCCTTCGCGGGCACTTCGAGCTGCGCGCCCTCGATGGTCGGGGTCGTTACCGCGAGATACGGGTGGAACCCCACGCCGAACGGAATTGGGATGTCGTCGCGGTTGGTCACGGTCGTCGTGACCGTCAGTCCCAGTGAGCCCAGATGGTACGCCACGCTGATTTCGCTCAGGAACGGGTAGTCGGGTGTCGGGTGCAAGAGAAGCGAAAGCACGCAGCGGTTCTGGTTGACGGCGTCGATTCGAAATGGGCGCCAACGGACGAGGCCGTGGATTGCCGTGGAGTGCGGTACATCGTCGACCGTGGGGTGAGCAGTACGATCGGAAAAGGACCATTTACTGTCGCCTATTCGATTGGGCCAGGGGTATAGGACCTGACCACGGGCGCCGGTAGGTACTTCCTCCCCGGCAAAACCTTCAATCACGCTGAGACCGCTCTTGACGTAGGTGCGCAGCGTCGCACCGACCTCGGTGATTACCGCGCGCTGGTCGCCGTGGGCGATTGCGATCTGTTCGCCGGAGGGAAGCATCAGTTGGTTTTCCTTCTATTCACTGCCATGTAACTTACGACAGTTAACGTGGCAAATATGCGTATTCTCATAACAAACGATGACGGCGTCTCAGCTCCCGGAATTGCGGTGCTCGCGCGAAGCGTGGCCCGATGGATCGAACGGTGCCCCGAGGGCGAGACTCGTGAGGCCATCGTGGTGGCCCCGCATGAGAACTACTCGGGAATGTCGTCGGCCGTTGGCGACGTCTTTGGACACCCCAGCGTGCACTTCAAGCGCTACGTGATCGAAGGCGCCGAGTCGCTTCCCACGTACTCGGTGGAGGCACCGCCGGCCCTCTGTGCGATCTTGGGCACGATTGGATATTTCAACTTTCGACCCAACATGATTCTCTCGGGTATTAACGCCGGCGCGAACGTGGGGCGAAGTGTCTTGCACTCAGGAACCATCGGAGCCATCCTTACTGGCGCCCAGCTCGGCCTCTCCGGACTCGCCGTTTCAGTGCAGTGGGGGGAGAACGTTCATTTCGACACCGCGGGCGACGTTGCGGTGGAGGTCTTGCAGGAGCTCTTTAACGCTCCGTCACGGACGCTGCTGAACCTCAACGTCCCGAATCTTCCCGTGAGTGAACTGAAGGGAGTGCGACGCGGGCGAATCTCAACGGCCGGCCTCATCAAGGCGTCAGGATCTCGGGAGGGAACCGAACCCCTCGGCGACGAGGGTGAGTTGGAACTTCGATTGGGTGCCGCTACTCCGCAACTGGGCGACGTGAGCGACGAGGACGCGGACGAGGATGGCGCACTGCTCGCCGCGGGTTACGCGTCACTTACGCCACTGAGGGGTCCCCACGAAGACACCGATACCGGATTGGACGAAATCCTCTACTCGGCGCTCGGAGCGATCGAACGGCACCTCGAGTCGGCGAGCTAGTCCTCGCTCGGGCGACGGCGCTGCTCTTTCACCCGACTTCGCGCCTTCTTCTCATCCACCCGGCGAACCTTTGACGCACGAGTTGGCTTACTCGCACGACGAGGGGGCTGGCGCACGAGTGCGGCACCAATCTTCTCGGCCAAGTGCTCCAGTGCCGCCGAGCGATTCTGTCCCTGCGATCGGAAACGGCTCGAGCTCGACCTCACGACGGTACCAACTTTGTCGAGCAGGAGTTCTCGATCAGGCTCGCTCAACGTCTCGGACGTCGTGACGTGGAACGACGCGACAATTCGCGTCAGCGCACGATTCGCGTGCTGTCCCCCGGGGCCACCCGACGTCGTAACGCGAAGAACAATCTCATCAGTCGGGATGATCAGTCGGGCGCGAATGTAGAGCGACCCGTCGCCTTGGACGTGGGGGCCGCGCGTTGCCATGGACTAATGGATGGTGGGCAGTCGAACCATGGCGAGCTGCGTGGACGAGGCCACGAGTTCACCGCGATCATCAAACAGTTCGCAGCGCTCGTCGACGATACCGTCAGCGACGACGACGCACCACTGACGAACCCGCAGCCACTCACTCGTAGGAATGCGACGAATGTACGAGGTGAGTTGCAACGTGGGTACCCAGCCCGATGAGCCGAGCGGGAAGGTCGCTGGCGGCAAGGCGTCGCTCGCGAAGAGCATGCTCCAGGCGTCCCACGAGGCGTCACCGTCGTTCAGCTTCAACCAGCCTCGAACCTCGCCGCGCTCGGAACGTTCGCCGTTCCACCAGGCGGTGCTCGAAGGGTCAAGGCGAAGGTCCGTCACCTTCCTCATGTTGATTTCCTCGTCATCCGTTGACTGATGACATTCCTCGATCGACGCCATTTCAGGGGGCGTCGCGTCCATGTAGCGCACGGTGGAGTCCTCGTGCAGCGTGCCGAGGGTCACGAGCGATTCAGTCATGACCTGTCCGCCTTGCTCCAGCGTGACGTGGACAAAAGAGACGCTCCGTCCTACACGGCGAACCTCGGTGTGCAGTTCGGCCGCGCCGACCTCGGGGGCGCCACTGTAGTTAGTGGTGATAGCGGTGGTGTGTAGGTGAGTCGCACCCACTTCTGACGCGGCGGCCAGGGCCCCATTGGCCATCACGCACTGCAGGTACCCGCCGTTCGGGTGTCCGGCCGCGGTGTAGTACTGAGAAAGATTGACGCCGTAGCGCCACGGGCTCAAGGGTTCAACGGCCGCAGCGTCGCGAAGGGCACGGCCTTCTTCAGAGGTAGTCACGAAGCAACCATAACGGGCTCGGACCAGGCAACGGTAGATTTGCGAGGGCGAAGGAGAGTGATTATGCAGTCCGTACCCTATTTCCTCAATGGCCAGCGCGTCCACGGAACTGGAGACCTTCCGATCTACAATCCCGCCACCGGCGACGTCACCGCCCAGGTTCCCAATCCGGACGCGAGCTTTGTCAATGACGTCATCGAAGGCTCGAAAGCGGCTTCACGGTCGTGGCGCACATCGTCGCGGTCCCGGCGCACGAACATACTCTTCACTTTTCTCCAGCTCCTCTTCGGCCACGCGCACTTCGACGGTGCCGAGGGTTTCACCCTCTATACCCGCGCCAAGGTGATCATCACCCGCTGGCCACTCCCCTCCGGGTCCCGGATTGACCTCGGATTTCCGGCGACTCGATAAGCGCTGATGCAGGCGACCCGTCACGTCCTCGACTGGCTGGGTGCCGGCTTCAGGGAGAGTCTGGCCATGCTCTGGATGACGTGGTGGCCAATAATTTTCGGGTTCACGCTGTCCGGCGCCGTCCAGAGTTTCCTGCCCCGCGACGCTCTGCGCTCAAAACTGGGATCAACGTCAGTGGGCTCGGCCTCGCGTGCGGCGTTGCTCGGGGTGATTTCATCGTCGTGCAGCTACGCCGCGAGTGCCATGGCTCGAGCGCTCTTCGCCCGCGGGGCGTCGTGGACCAGTTCGATCGTCTTCATGGTCGCCTCCACCAATCTGGTCATCGAGCTCGGGATCGTGCTCTACCTGTTGTTGGGATGGCAGTTCGTCATCGCCCAGTTCGTTGGCGGCGCGATCATGGTGATCGCGCTGGTGTGCTTGGCGCGACTCTTCTTTTCGAGCACGACGCAAGAGGAGCTGCGAAAGCGCGTACTGCTCGACGAGCCACCGGCCTCGACGGGTTCTTCGACCCCCTGGGGTCAGCGCCTTCGCTCGTCCCGCTTCTACCGCCAGAGCGCCCGCTACACCATGGGCGACTTCTGCATGCTTCGAAAGGAACTGCTCGCCGGCTTCGTCGTGGCGGGCTTCTTAAGTGTCCACGTGCCCTCGGCGTGGTGGGCGCACCTCTTTCTCACGGGACACGGTTCGCTCACCAATATTGAAAACGCGATCGTCGCGCCGTTGCTCGCGGTCGTCTCCTTCGTGTGCTCGGTCGGAAATATCCCGCTCGCCGCCGCCCTCTGGAGTCACGGCGTGGCCTTTGGTGGCGTCATCAGTTTCATCTTCGCGGACCTCGTCACGCTGCCGCTGCTCTTGATCTATCGACGCTTCTACGGCACCCGGGCCATGCTTCGTCTCTTCGCGCTGCTGTGGCTGGTCATGAGCGGGGGCGGACTGATCGTCAACCTGATCTTCAGCTCCGCCCACCAGATACCCGCGACTCGTTCTGCGCCCGCGTTGACGGGCCACTTCCCCCTCGGCGCCACACTGGTACTCAACGTACTGGCGGCCCTCGTGCTGGTCGGCGTCTGGGTACTTTCTCGCCAGTCGCAGGGCGAGGCCATTACCCGCGATCCGGTCTGTGGAATGAGCGTTGACCCCAGCGCCCCCGTCGCGACCCGGGTACGCGAGGGCCAGACCTACTACTTCTGCTCGTTACGCTGTGCGGAGCGTTTTGATCGCCGCGAAGACGCCGCCGAGATGCACGAAGACCCCGAGGGCGAGAGCGTTGATCCGATTTGTTCCATGCGGGTGGACCCGAGAACGGCGCCACAGTGCGTTGGTACGGACAATGTGACCTACTATTTCTGCAGCGAAGGATGTCGAACGACATTCCTCGAAGCCTCCAACGGCCCCTCCGGCTCGCAACGAATTGAACTAGGACGTAAGCCATCTCATGAGTAAGCAACACACCAGTGTCCGTTCCTACGGCGTTCTCATCCACGAGGGCCGCGTGGCCCTCGTGCGCTCGAGCAACCCCCATCACGTGCCGCCCCTGTGGTGGCTGCCGGGCGGGGGCATCGATTTTGGCGAGGCGCCCGAGGATACGCTCATCCGCGAGTTCAAGGAAGAGACCGGCCTCGAGATCCACGAACCTCAGCTACTCGGCGTCACCAGCGATGTTCGCCGACGCGACAACGGCGACAGGATTCACACCGTTCGCGTCCTCTACACCGCGGCGCTCGAGGGCGGCGAACTTCGCCACGAGGTGCACGGCACCACCGACCACGCCGCGTGGTTCGACGTGACCGACCTCGATAACCTCAATATCGCGGACTACGCCCGAGCGGCGATCAACGCCGCTCAGCCGAAGTAGCGCCCCGGCATCTCACGCTTGAGGAACTTGGCCGCTGCGTTGCGCGGGAGCGGCTCGTCGGTGAAGGCCATGCGCGTCGGGATCTTGAAGCTGGCGAGGCGCGAGTGCAGGTGCGCGTGCAGTTCACCCTCGGTGAGTTTCGTTCCGGGCTTCAGCATCACCACCACCGCGACTTCTTCGCCGAGCCGCTCGTGGGGCAGGCCGAAGACCGCGGCCTCGTAGACCGACGGGTGTTCGTAGATCGCTGACTCCACTTCGGCGGAGTACACGTTTTCGCCCGCCCGAAGGATCATGTCCTTCAATCGGTCTTCAATGTAGAGAAAGCCCTCCTCATCGATGTACCCGAGGTCCCCGGTACGCAGCCAGCCCTTCACCATGGTCGACGCCGTCTCCTCGGGCTTGTTCCAGTAACCGCGGATAAGGGTCGGCGACTTCATCCAGATCTCCCCGCTCTCGCACGTGGGCACCGCACGGGCGTTCTCGTCCCTGATCTCCACGTCCATGACGATCGTGGGGGTTCGTCCCGTCGACGAGGGATGGGTGATGTAGTCGTCGCCGTAGTTACCGGGTCCGTACGCATTCGTCTCGGTCATCCCGTAGCCGAGGGTGGGACGGCCCTGCTTGAACGAACTGTCGACGCGCGCGACCAGCTTGGCCGGGGCCGGGGCTCCGCCGCCACCCACTGCGGTGAGTGACGAAGTGTCGTACTTCGAAAAATTGGGATTCTCGAGCATGTCCCAGGACTGCGTGGGCACTCCCACGAAACTGGTGACCTGGTGGCGTTCGATCAACTGCAGGGCCCGCTCGGGCTCCCACCGGTACATCATGACGAGCTTGAAGTGCCAGGAGAAGCACGACATCATCACTGGGATGCAACCGGTCACGTGAAAGAGGGGAACGACCAGGATGAAGCAGGGCGCCTGGCCGCTGCCTTCTTCACCCTCGCCTCGTCGGGCCGCTTGAATCGCCGCACCCGAGGAAAACGCCATGATGGTCTGACAGATCGCACCGTGCGTCGAGACGGCCCCCTTGGGGAAGCCAGTGGTTCCCGACGTGTAAAGAATCGTAGCGTCCATGTCCGGTGTCACCTCGACGAGGGGCATCGCGGCTCCGCGAACAACCACCTCATGCCAGTACTCAACCCCCGGGGCCAGAGGCAGAAGCTCATCAAGGCGAACACCCAGGATTCTCACACCCGCGCGCTGACAGACTTCGTCCGCTCGAGCTACGCGCTCGGGGTCGGCGATCAGGACACTCAGCCCGGAGTCGTTCACCGCGTAGTCCAGTTCCTCCTCGGTCCACCACGCGTTGAGCGACACCGAAACCGCGCCAATGGAGGTGATGGCGGCGAACGAGATAATCCACTCGGGCAGGTTGCGCATGGCAATTCCCACGCGATCGCCCTTTTTAATGTCGTAGTGATGCACCAACGCGTAACTCAGCGCGTCCACTTCTCGCATGACTTCGCTGAATGTCCACTCTTCGTCCTCGTAGACCAGAAAGGTCTCCTCGAGACCGCGCGAGCTGTCGAAGAACTGGCGCAGGTTCGTGGGTGAGTTCTTAAAGACCCTGTTGCTCACACCATCGCTCTCACACTCTATGACCTCAAATGGCTGACCCGGTGCGGCAACCGCCGCGACTGCCTCTTCAATACTTAATGGCACAAGCCCCCTCTAACGTTTCCAAATCCTATGCAAAAACTTCCCGCTGCCCAGTAGTCGTTGGTAGAACAGTTGCGTGAGTATTATCAACGACGTTGCGCTCTAAGGACAATACGTGCTTCGCTTCTCGGTGCACGTGCACCCCGGTGCACGCGCGAGCAGTGTGGGAGGCGACTACGACGGGTCTTTGAACGTACGCGTTCGCGCCCGCGCGGTCGACGGAGCCGCTACCGGTGAAGTGCTCGACGTGCTCGCGGAGGCTTTCGGCGTGCGGGCGGGCGCCGTGACGCTGATCCGAGGTGCCCATTCTCGAACCAAGACCGTCGAGATAGCGGGTGACGACGCTCAACTCAGCGCTCGGCTGAGCCAGCTACTCGCTCTGTAGGTCCCGCGTTCTTCACAAGGCCTTCGAGGACTACATCTACTTAGTCGCCACTACCGAGGAATAACCCTTGGCGAAGGTGAGTCTCGCTCGCCGTCAATGGGCGAGGATCTGTCGTTCCTTAGGCGAGCGCGTGCGTAGTCCCGGCGGCCTTTTGGGCCATCCGCTCCACGTTCGCGGCGAGCTTCGAAACGAACACGTCCAGTTCAGTTCGAGCTTTTTCGGCCTCTGCGGAAAGACCCGCGAGGTGGTCGACGTCCCAGAATCCGAGCACCGGCTCCAGCACGTCTTTCAAGAACTGACCGAGGCCGTAGATTCCCTCTCGGGCAATCCGCACCGCGTGACGCGTAAACGAAGGAATCCCGGTGCCGGGCATCGAGAAGTTGCTCACCTGCTTCGCCGCGGCGATCATCATCGTCGAAGGATCGATGGCAAACGCCGCGAGCACGAGGTCGCGGTAGAACAGGTAGTGCTTGGTTTCGTCACCGGCCACCAGCGCCAGGACGTTACGGCCCGTTTTGTCGTCCTTCGGCAGATGTGCCCCGGTGTTGCGGTGGGCGATCTGGGTCGCTCGCTCTTGGAACGACACGTAGGTGATGAGATCGGCAATGGTCTCGGGCTCGGGCACTTCGCCCTTGCCCATCTGGACCCGTCGGCCCTCTTCGAGGAGCGTCGGGTCAATGCAGCGGCTGATGTGCACCCAGTCACGCATCACCATGGCGTGACGGTTCTCTTCCATCGTCCACTGATGGTTCCAGTCAAGAATTGGGTGACCCTTTGGCGCGTGCGACAACAGCGAGTGGGTGTAGTACGGCAGGTTGTCCTCGGTCAGCAGGTTGACGTAGATCGAACTACGAACGCCGGCGGCGAGCGGGTAGTCGGACTCCGACCACGGGCGCTCGCTGAACTTCTCTCCCTGGCCCCAGTCAATCTGTTCGTGGGGGAACCACAAGCGAGGAGCTTCGAGGTGACGGTTGTAGAGGCGCTCGACGTCGGGAGCGATCTCGGTCAGAAGATCGGTGCGGCTACTCGGTAATCGCTTGGTGGCCAAATTGACCCTTTCGGTGACGATGCTGCAACACAGCACCATCAAGCGTAATGCCGTCACCGCGTTCGGCATCGACCAACTTGTGATTCGTTGCACAAGCAACGCCATGTAACCTGATGATCTCGTGAAACTGATTGAGGCGCTGGTTCTGGCGCAGTTCCGTAGGGCAATAGATGCGCCGCTGCGACGTTTCTACACTTGCACCTTTGTGGCGTGCGTGGGCATGGGTCTCACCCTCTCTCTCTACGTCGTCTATCTGCACAACGTGCGAGGCTTCTCCACGAACTTCTCGACGCTGCTGCTGGGTACGTCGGCGCTGGCGGGACTCGCGTCCAGTCCGCTCTGGGGGTCAATGACCGACAAGATCGGTCCCATGCGCGTCGCGCTGACGGCCTACGTCTGCGACGCCGCCGCGTTGGTGGAGTGGGCGTACGCCCACACCAAGACCGAAGCCATTCTCGCGGCGGTCTTCGGCGGAGCGAGTTGGGGGCCGAGCAGCACGATGTTGAGCCGGCTCGTTCTCGAAGAACGGCGTCAACGCGCCTTCGGATTCAACTTCATGTTGGTCAACCTGGGCATTGGCTTCGGCGGCCTGATCTCGGCGTCGATTGTCGATCTGCACCGCCCCGAGTCGTTCACGGTCCTCTACTTGATCAACGCCGGCGTCACGCTCGTGGCGGCTGGACTCTTTTGGACGCTCCGCGCGCACGGTGGTCCGATCAGCGAACACCACGAAGATCCGATCAAGAGCGCCGAGGGCTGGCGCGAAGTTCTTCGCGACCGTCGGCTCGTGCAGTTCGTGCTCGCCTCGCTCGTTCTCATGATCGGTGGCTACGGATCCCAAGAGGCGGGGTTCAGCCTCTTCGTCGTGAACAATCTGAAGTTGCCGGTGCACGTGATAGGCATCTTCTTCTTCTTCAACACGACCACCATCGTGCTGGCCCAGTTGTGGGTGCTCAACCACATCGAAGGGCGGAGTCGAACCCGAGTCATGGCCATCGCCGCCGGTCTCTGGTGCGTGTTCTGGATAATCCTCGACGTCGCACTGGCCCTGCCCGGCGTGCTCGCGGTGGTATCGCTCTGCATCGCGATGGTGATCTTCGCGCTGGGCGAAACAATGCTGTCGCCCGTCGGACCAGCAATCGTCAATGAGATCGCCCCCGAGCACCTACGCGGCCGTTACAACGCCGCCCAGGGTCTCACCTGGGGCCTCTCGGGCAGCGTCGCCCCGGCGATCACGGCCTTGTACTTCGATAACAACCTTGGCAACTGGTGGCCGCTCAGCACCGGGCTCACCGCCCTGTGCGGGGGGCTGCTGATGCTGAACCTCCGTCGACGCCTCAGCGACTCCGAAGACGGCCGGCGCTCGAAGTCCCCTGCGTAGCGGCCCTCCACGGCGTTCGCGTTGGGTCTCCTGCGACCACGCGCAGGCGGGTGCGGATCGTCAAGCCAGAAACGCCACGATCGAGGCTCCTCGGGAACTCGAGGTCATCGAGGAGCGGGCGACACCGCCCATTGCTCGCCTCGGTCCCGGTTCGCGCTCGCAAGGTCTCGAAAGTTAGTCGGTCACTCTTGAATGATTTCGAAGGCCCGAAGTCCGCGGATCCTCTCCTGACGGCGGCTCCTCAGTCGTCGCTCGGAGAGCTCGGAGAGCTCCGCGTAGGCCTTCAAGATCGCCCGGTGGATCTGTTCGACGGTCACGAACGGATTGGGGTCCTCGCCAATGACTTCGTCGATAAGACCGAGGCTCAACTGGTCCTGAGCCGTCGAGCGCATGGTCGCGAGCGTCATGCGAATCTGGTCGTGGGTCGGGGTGGGCGTCTTATAGAGAATCGACGCGGCCGACCGGGGCTCGGCGACGTACGCCATGGCTTTTTCCAGCATCATGACGTGGTCGGCCATTGGTGTGGTCGCGAGTCCACCACCGCTACCGAGCGCACCGGCGACCAGGGTGATCACGGGCTCGGAGTAGTCGATGCCCTTCAGGATCGAGCGGGCGATCGCCCGCGACTGACCGCGTCGTTCGCTCTCGAGGGTGGGCTTCGCCCCCAGGGTGTCAGTGACGAACAGCGCTGGCAGATGCAGTCGCTCGCCCATCTCCAACATCCTCTCCATGAAGGCGAAGTCCTCCGGAGCCGGATTGGACGGACGTTTGACGATGGTGTCACCAAGGCGCTGGTATGAGGGTTGCGTTCCCACAATCACGAACGGCTGGGCTCCGATCTTGGCGAAGGCGCCTACGATTGCGGGATACCTCTTGAAGTCGCCCTCCTGCACGTAGTTGTAGACGGCGGTCGCCTCGGTGAAGGCGAAGCGCGTGATGAACTCCAGGTCGACGCGGTTCGCGTCGGTCATCAGGTCCTGGTACTGCTCGACCAGGGCGTCGGAGTTCTCCAGCGCCACTGCAACGCGCGCGGGAGCGGGCGAAAGGATTGTCGGATTCATCTCCGTATCGAACTCGGGACCGTGAATACCGATCACACCGAAGTTGAAGACGCGACGCTGTCCCGTGATGCTCACGTTTCGAATGAGCGGCTGCGTCTCGCGCGTGATCTCGTGATGCTTGTCGGGCAGCGTGGTGGAGGTGAGTATCTCACCGACGTACGTCACCAGTTCTCGAACGTCGGACAGGACCACGTCAATGTTTCGGTCGAGAAGATTCGCCTCGGCGCTCTGTGAATCGAGCGGGACGGTGATCCCCTCGAAGGCCTCGATGACCTTGGGACCGGCGAAGCCGAAGTTCGTTCCGGACGTCGCGAGAATCAAATCGGCGTTGGGCACCGCGCTCGCCGACACCCCACCCCAGACGTTGCCGAGCAGCACGGCGATCTGCGGCTGGGCAACTTTGACCTTGAAGTTACGAAGGGCCTCGACCATTCGCGTCATCTGCGTGAGTCCGGCGAAGTTTTCGTGTTGACGTACTCCGCTGGAAACGTAGACGCTGATGAAGGGAAGCTTCTTGCTGATGGCGAGGTCGGCCGCCGCCTGGAACGTCTCTCCCGACACGACACCGAGCGATCCGGCGAAGAAGTCCCAGTTCATTGAGTACATGACCACCTGGTGTCCGCCGAAAGTTGCCAAACCGTAGTTCGACGACTCCGACTTTCCCTTGCGGGTCTCGCGACGCAGCTTGTCCGAGTAGGACTCGTCGCGCTCGTCGCCGTGTCCGCGCCGCACGAGTCCGACGAGATCCTTCGCAATGCGCCAGCGGCCGTGGCTCGCCTTGAAGTGGACGAGCTCTTGCAGGATCACCAGCTGCGAGGGGCTGTTGATCTTTCGCCGGTTGCGCAGGTGCGGTTCGACCTCCAGTTCGAAGATCGGTAAGCCGGCCGGAAAGCCCTCGCCGTAAAGTCTTGAATCGACATCGTCGTCGGGAGTGGATCCGCTTGGTTCGATGCGGTTTGCCATGGGTGACCATTATGGCACCTGTCGTTCAGTGTCGACGAGACCTAATCCGCTACCAATCAGTAAGCCAACGCTTTAGCGCTTCACGTTGTTCGAAGGAAGAGCGCAGCACCCGACTGTTGCCTTAGCCATCGCGACGAAGGGGCTCACGAGTGCCATTGACTTCGAAGATGAAACCGCGACACGTCTTCGACGCGTCAATGCTTCTCTTCATCGACTTCTCGTGCCACCTCCGGAGTGGCGGATCGCAGCAACGAGGTCACTTCGTCGTCGGTCGTCTGATTGAATTCGTCGTACCAATCCCCCACCGCTCGAAATTGGTCCGGTGTGAGCAGGCTCACCACGTCGTTGGCGACCGTCGCCAGGTCCGCGACCGCCTCGGGGGGCGCCACCGGAACGGCGACGACGATTCTACGCGCACCCCGGGCCCGGGCGACGTCGACGGCGACACGCGCCGTGGCGCCCGTGGCCAGACCATCGTCGACGATCACGACCGTGCGCCCGTCGAGCGCGAGCGGCGACCTGCCAGCCCGGTAGAGCTGAACCCGTCGCAGGAGTTCGGCGCGTTCACGCACTTCCACGTCGGCGATCTGTGCGCTGCTCATCGCGAGTCGCTTTACCAGATCGTTGTTGAGTACCCGTGCGCCGTCCTCGCCAATTGCCCCGAAGGCGAACTCGCGATGGAACGGAACGCCTAGTTTGCGCACGAGCAGAATATCGAGCGGAGCACCGAGCGCGTCAGCCACTTCGACCGCGACCGGCACACCACCCCTCGGTAACGCCAGTACTATCGGCTGCTCGGACCGCAGGGGCGCCAACCGCTCGCCCAACAGCCGGCCCGCTTCGCTCCTGTTGCGGAACCTGCTCGGCAGATTCGAGGCGCTCACGCCGCTACAGACCGGTCGGGAATGTTTCGGCCGGTTCACCCTCATCCCACAACGGCGTCAACTCCAGTGGCTCAAGGGCCCGCGTGTGATCCAGATGAATCACCGCATCGAACTGCTGGGTCAGATCCGCCTCGAAGTAGTGGCTTTGCAGTTCGGTCTCGGGACGATAGATGACGCCGATAGCGCGCTCGAGATGCGGCCCCGCGAACACGTCGTCGTCGGCCAGCTCGCTCGTGGGCACCCAGTACTGGGGTATCGACGCGGTGTGCAGCATTGACTCGTAACTGTCGTGGCGCCCGGGGCGAACCCGCTTGCGTTCGGCCGGTCCTCCCCAGTCAGTGGCCGCGGTGACGCGTCCGGCGTAGGTGCTCATTCCGATGAGGAAGGCTTCGCTGCCGTAGCGCTCGCGAGCCAGTTGGCCGATGTTGAGTTCGCCCCGTTCGCCCATCGAAGTCGCCCGGGCATCACCCACGTGCGAGTTGTGCGCCCACACGACGACTTTGGTCGGGGATGATTGAACGTCGAAATGCGAGACCAGCGAATCAAGGGTGCTCGCCATGTGACGATCGCGCAGGTTCCAGGAGGAGACGTTGGCCCGGTACATCTGGCGGTAGTACTCCTCGGCGTCGTGAACAAGCTGGGCATTCTGCTCGGCGTAGAACTGCTCGTCGCCCGCGCTCAGCCCGTCACGGAGCAAGTAGGTCGCAGACTGCTCGCGCAGTTCGAGCAGTTGGATGATGACCGCGTCCTCGCACGGGTCGGCGACGCCGGTCGCTAACGCGTACCCGTACGCCTGACCATCGGCGCTGACGTGATCGAAGCACGAGTAGCGCTGGCGAGCTCGACGGGCTTGGTCGGGATCGACGAGTTCGAGGTAGTCGATCACCGCCTCAATGGATGCGCGCAAACTGTAGAGATCGAGACCGTAAAAGCGGGCCTTCGTCGCCGGTGTCGCCTGTGCGTCGTTGCGAGCTCGCAGCCACTGCACAAACGACAACACGTCGCGGTTTCGCCACATCCAAGTCGGGAAACGCCGGAAGCCGCCAAGGGCCGAATCAGCGTCGGCGTCGACGGACATCCCCAGTGCGTACTGATTGACCCGGTGCGCATCGGGCCAGTCCCCTTCCACCGCCACCACGTTGAACCCACGCTCGTCAATGAGCCGGCGAGTTATTCGAGCGCGTTCCCGGTAGAACTCGTGCGTACCGTGCGATGCCTCGCCGATGAGCACGAAACGACGCTCGCCAATCAGTTCCAGGAGAGTGTCGTAGTCCTCCGCCACGCCCGTCACCGGCCTAGCGAGCATGTCGAGTGCCTTGATTGACTGGCTGTTCATCGGGTGAGATGACATGTCTCCAACATCACTCTGATCCGCTCTGGCAACCAGAGTCGAAGGTCACTTCGCCGACACTTCATCTGGTCCGCCAGAACCCGATCCCGCTACCTGGAGCTTCGAGGCAGACGGGTCGCCAGGCCCTCGGACTCGTTGGCGAACGCCAGACCCACCAGTACTAGGTTCCACCCCGTTGAATCGATGCTTCGAGGGGTGCATTACGATTCAGACTGGGAGTAACGCCATACCCAAGGATCACGGGTTGAGCCTCATCCAATGTGCATAGTCCTGGTCCTCTTCACACGCTGGTACTACGATCAAATCGAAGGGGTCGAGTGTTGGCTTCTCACCACCTGACAGATAATCAGGGGAACGAAGGAGGTACACAATGGGCCTTCCCGGAATGGTGCTTAGCGCCATCGCAGCTGTCGCGGGAGCGATCATGTATTGGGCCGTGACCTATCAGGGGACCGGATTCAAGCTCTCAACCGTGGGGCTCATCCTCATGATTGCCGGGGCGTTCGGATTCGTTGTTTCAGCGATTGTCTTCAGTGTGTCTCGACGCGAAGTAGGCACGGGAACACACTCGATGAGTCGCGAGACGACCGATTCAGAAGGAGGTTCGACGTCGGTGCACGAAGAGCGGAAGTAATGGGCTCCGGTGTCCGGTACGTCGCGTCGCGCACGGGTTGGGCTTACGATTTCCCGTGGGCCAGTTTGCGCGCGGCGAGGGTCTGAGGTTTTTGTCACAATCAAGAAGGGTGGTATGTCATGGTTGGAGAGATTGACAAGGCGAAAGGCAACGCCAAGGAGGCCGTCGGGGGTCTCACGGGCAATAAGGATTTGGAGTCCGAAGGCAAGGCTGATCGTCGGGCCGGCGAAGCGAAGGAGAAGATCGGCCGCGTGAAGGCCAAAGTTGAAGAGTCGATTGAAAAGACGGAGCGCAAGGCTCTCAAAGCGGTCGACAAGGCCAAGGGCACGGCACGTCGGAAGTAGTTTCTCATTGCTGTACTGACGCTCGCGTGATTCAGTGCGGCGCGGTTAAGCAGTTCGCAAGAGGCAAAGTAGTTACTCACATCGGAGGCTTCATGATTGTTCTCGGTTTAATTCTCCTGCTGATCGGCTTCATCACGGGCATCGCCATTGTCTGGTCGGTGGGGATGATCATCCTCATAGTTGGACTCGTCCTGTGGCTGCTCGGCGCAATGGGCCACGCCGTCGGAGGCAGGCGGCATTACTATTGAGTTTCAACGCGAACGGTTCGGGTCCGGGTCTGCGAACCCGGGCGATACGTTAGCGAGCGCGTCTTAGAGTTCGCTCGTAAGCTCGATGACCCTGGCCATCCACTCACGGTCTTCGGTGCTCTCACCACCCGCGTGGATGGCGTCGCGCTCGGCGCGGAGTTGGCGGGCCACGCGGGCGAGATTCTTGGGCAACGCCTTGGCGATGGCGTTGCGGACCCACTGCGCCAGCGCCGGCGACGAGCCACCGGTGGACACCGAGACGATCACATCGCCGTCGCGGTGCACGGCGGTGAAGTAAAAGTTGGAGCGAGCGACGTCGTCGACCACGTTGAGCAGAATGTTCCGTTGGTTGGCTTCTTCGACAATCGCATCGTTGACTTGTCCGTCTCCGGTCGCCGCCACCACGAGGAGCGCACCGGCCAAATCACCCGGTTCGAAGCGACGAACCAGTAGGTTCTCCACGCCATCGGGCACCGGTGCGAGGACTTCTTCGCCGATCATGGTGACGCGCGCTCCGCACTCGAGCAACTGGAGGGCTTTGTGAACCCCCACACGTCCCGCCCCAATCACGACGACGCGACGGTTCGTCAGGTCGACGACGAGTGGAAACACTATGAACTCAAGGCAAACGACGAGACGAACTTGGTCACGCGACCGAGCTCCAGCGCCGCGACGGCGCCGACCACGATGACGGCCGGTGACCTCACGTCGAGTCGCGGCAGTTCCTCCAACGTGCTTCGAATGGTCCGTTGCTGATTGGTTGACGCCCATTCAACGACCGCTACCGCCGTCTCGGGACTCAGACCGCCCTCCAGTAGTTCGTTCGCAATGACGGCGCGACGCTGCACACCCATAAGTATCACGAGGGTGAGATCGGGGTTCGCGAGCGCGCAGAAGTCAACCGTGGAGCCTTGGACCGTACTGCCGGTCACGATCGTCACGCCGTGGGAGAGTCCTCGGTGCGTGACCGGTATGCCCGCGAGGAGAGGACCGGCGAACGCAGACGTGATGCCGGGGACTATCTCCACGTCGAGTCCAGCGGCACTCAGTACTTCGGCCTCTTCCCCGCCGCGACCGAACACAAACGGGTCGCCGCCCTTCAATCGAACGACGCGTCCATGGTCGCGCCCCAGTGACACCAGCAGTTCATTGATCTGAGCCTGCGAGTGCGAGAGACCGGGGACTTTTCCCACGTCGACGCGCCGCGCCGAGCAGTTGATGAGGTCCAAGACCTCTTGGGAGACGAGTCGGTCGTGCACGACAACGTCGGCGGTCGCGAGCAACTGCGCTGCTCTGATGGTCAAGAGATCGGCGTCGCCGGGGCCCGCGCCGACGAGATAGACCGTCACGGGGCCACCACGCGGACGTAGAAGTCCCCGAAGGACTCCTCTTCGAGTCCTTCGTTCTTCCATCGCTCGAGCAGGGGTCGCAACACCTCGGGCAGATCGTCCAGTTTCACCTTCTCCTGGTACAGCGAAGCCAGGCGATCACCGCGCAACCCGCCACCGAGAAAGACGTCGTAAGTGTTCTTCGTTCGACCAACGATGCCGACCTCGGCAACCGCCGGACGAGCACAACCGTTCGGACACCCCGTCATCCGTAGCTGGAGACGTCGCTTGCCCAGTCCGTTCGCGTCGAGTTCGTCTTGCACGAGCGAGACCACGTTGGGCAGACGCCGCTCGGCCTCGGCCAGCGCCTGGCTGCACGTGGGCAACGCCGGGCACGCGAGCGCCGATCGCTCGACGTTGCCCAACTGCTCGACGCCGCGAACATCGTGCACGGCGAGAATGCGTTCAACGACGTCGCGCTCGTCGGGGCTGATTGAGGAGATCAAAATGTCCTGCTGCGCGGTAATGAGAAAGTTGACGTGCAGCGTCTGGGCGATCTCACGAAGCGCACTGCGCAGTCCCCGGCCCTCCGGTCCGTCACAGACCCGGCCCGCGCCCACCCGAATACCCAGCTGCAACGATCCGTCGCTGAGATCTCGCCAACCCAAATGGTCGTCGGCGTCGGCGAGTTCGAGGGCGAAGGGCTCTCGCAGCTTCTGTCCGTAGCGTTCTTCGATTTCGTGACGGAACCCTTCGAATCCGGCGTCCGCGGCGATGTACTTCATCCGGGCGCGCCGACGATTCGTCCGGTCGCCGAGATCCCGATAGGTCGCGAGCACCGCGCGAATCAAATCGTCGACTTCCGCGTAGGTGACGAACGTCAACGGGTCCGCGAGCCGGGCAAACGTGTCGGGTTGGGCGTAGGAGCGGCCGAGCCCACCGGCGACGACGACGTTGAAGCCCTCGCCGAACTCCTCGTGCGTGGCGGGGATGAGTCCCATGTCTTGGGCGAGGACGTCGACGCAGTTCTCTCGCGGGTTGGCGATGGCGATCTTGAATTTGCGCGGCAGATACGTCTCGCCATAAAAGGAGTGTTCACTGTCGGGCTCTGACGAGGCGCCCTTCTCTCCGTTGACGAAGATCTCCCAGTGGGCTCGGGTCGCCGGCTTGAAGGTTCGCGCAATGTGGTCGGCCATCACGACGAGACGGTCGCTGGCCCCGGGGGTCAGGAGATCGGGGCACATCACCGTGTTTCGCACGACGTCGCCGCAGGCTCCGAATGAGGTCATGAGGTGGGCATCGAGTTCGGAAGCCATCGGGCGAAGGCCACCCTTCAGAACTCCGTGGAACTGCACCGCCTGGCGGGTCGTCAGCCGAATTGTTCCGTCAGCGAGATCCTCGGCGATCTTGTCGAGCGCCAGCCACTGATCGGTCGCCAGCTTTCCGCCCGGGATGGCCACGCGCACCATGAAGATGTACTCGAGGGATTCGCCCGCGAGGGAGCGTTCGCGTCGCACGTCACGGTTATCCTGGGCGTAGATACCGTGGAACTTCAGCAGGTGTTCCGACGCACCCGCGATACTGGGCTCATCGTTGGCGATATCCGACGACAGATCGCCGCGAAGGAAGTCACTCGATCGTTTGAACTCTTCTTCGACTGTGTACGACGCATCAATACCCGTCATCGCGAATCCCCATTTCCCAAGTCACGTTGAATTGCCTTAAACCCTATCGGAATAGTCATAATTGAAACCACTCCTAATTCCCTTCTTCTAAAGGGGTTTTCAGGATTCAAGGAACCAGCCCGGCGACCGCGATTTACAGGGCCGGACCAAGGTCGCGGCGCCACAACACCGCCGCGCCGTGAACTCGTGCACCCAACTCGAGGTTGACCCGGATCATGGGCTCGTTGATGTTCGAGTTGAAGGTGGTGACTCGGCGCACCTCGAGACCGGTCGAGCCGAGTTGGTCAAGGTTCGCGAGTTTCATGAGCCCGCCAAGCCGATGCCCCCGGTGCTCTGGAATCACCAACGTGTCCCACTGATACGCGGTATCGGGGGCTACCTCGGAGACCGTGAGTTCGCTGAACGCCACCAGACGACCAGTGACGCGATCACGGGCGACGCTCACGAGCAGCAGTCGTCCCATGCCCGCCGTTGTTGTTTCGTGAGCTCGCATGCGCGTCGCGTCCCAACGCTCCGCCTCGGGCTCGTAGTTCGCCCAGGGGCTGAGCACGGACATCGCGGCGGCGAGCTCGGAGCGTTGATCAAGCAACGCATCGGGAGTGCTGCCTCGCCACGAGATGAGTTCGTAACCACTGGCGAAGGGGCTCCAGCGGTCGACCAACGCGTCTCGCTGATCACGCGAAAGGGGCCACGCGATGTCGAAGCGGCGTGAATCGTCGGCGAGCTCGTACCCCAGCGCCTTCGCGAAGGCCCGGCCGGGGCCTTGGCCAACTTCACGAGCACCTTCGATGCTGAAGCACGTAAGTTCGCGACGACCTCGCTCGTAGGCGAAGCCTTCCACCGCACCCAGGAGACTTCGCCCGTAACCACGGCGGCGGTGCTCGGGATGAGTGTAGAGGTCGCATCGCAGCGTGTGCAGGTTGTCCTGTGTCGTCATGTGCAAGCCCGCCACCGCCACGAAGACGTCCCCGACCGTCCACGCGAGCAGTTGAATCGGGGTAATTTCGTCGAGCGCCCGCGCTCGCCACTCATCGGGTTGCCAACCCGTTGCCGCCTCGTTGTCACGAAGCAGCTCGGCGGCCTGGAGAACGTTGAACCAGTTGGCGAACGCCTCGTCATCGGTGGGCTCGACCGTTCGCAACGTCACCTCCTGAGGCTAGGCCCCACGGGTGTTCGAACGACACTTTTCGTGGCGCGGCGTCGAGAAGATTTCACGTGGATCGTCTCTTCAACTCCGTACTCGTCGAGTCGTTCGAGCCCGGGCGGTAGGACTGACGCGTTGCAATGGCGGAACCTCACCCTCCTATTTCCTATAATCTATAAATACGATAGATTTAGTTACCATTTAATGAGGAGTGACGTGCCGACAACTACACACCCATGGAAGGTCCGACCCTTAACGGGTAACTTCGGCGCCGAAGTCACTGACGTTGACTTGCGAACCTACGACGACGGTAGGGCTCTACTCGAACTGCTCGAACGGCACTTGGTCCTGGTCTTTCGAGACCAGAACCTCACCCACGCCGAGCAGTCCCGTATCGCTCGGCTCATGGGTGAAGTGACGCCCGCCCATCCGGTCGTGCCCGGTCATCCGGACTTTCCCGAGATTCTCGAATTGAATGCCCTGCAGGGCGGCAAGAACGCGCGCTGGCACACCGACGTCACCTTCGTGGAGAACCCGCCGGCGGCGTCAATACTGGTCGCCGACGTGATTCCCGAATTCGGTGGCGATACCTTGTGGGCCGACGCCCGAGCCGCCTTCGCCGCCCTCGCACCGGCACTCCGTGAAGCGGTCTCGCAACTCGAAGCGGTGCACCGCATCTCCCCCCTCGCCTACTGGGGCGAACCTTTCGACTCCGCACTCAGTCGAGAGGACGCGCAAACGCTCTTTGACGACGCAGCGAAGATTCCTCCGGTCATTCATCCGGTCGTTCGAATTCATCCGGCCACGGCGAAACCCGCGTTGTTCGTCAATCCTGGCTTCACCTCCCACGTCGTCGGCCTCTCACGGATTGAGAGCGACCATCTCCTGCGCTTGTTGTTCGAGCACGTGGTCCAACCCGAGTTCACACTTCGCCACCACTGGGCGGCCGGCGATGCGGTGATGTGGGACAACCGCGCGACGCTGCACTACGCCGCCGACGATTACGGGCAGGCTGAGCGTCGTATGCGCCGCATCACCCTTCGCGGAACCCGCCCCCTCGGACCTTCATTCCAGGAGAGTCGTCTGACCAACGACCCGCTCGTGAGCATCCGCTAGCCCGCACGAGGAGAGCCGGTTCCACGCTCGGGCACTGCTCCCAACCTGCGTTGCACCCCCAAAGCCCGTAACCTAGACGGGTGGAACCTACCAATGCCTTTGCCCGCACCTCGATCTGGGGCCTCGCACACGTCGCCGCCCCCGAGGTGGTGACCTCCGCCTGGATTGACGAGCAGCTGGCTGCAACCTTCGAGCGCTGCGGCATCCGGCCGGGACTTCTCGATGCGGTGGCGGGCATCAACGAACGCCGGTGGTGGCCCGAGGAGGTCACGTTCAACGAGGCCGCCGCCATGGCCGCTCGGGTGGCCATGACCAACGCCGGCGTCGTCGCATCGGATATCGACCTGCTCATCTCCACCTCGGTCTGCAAGCACCACTTGGAGCCGAGCGTCGCGTGTGCGGTGCACCATGAACTGGGCCTGTCGCCATCGTGCACCAACTTCGACCTCGGCAACGCCTGTCTCGGATTCATTAACGCCATGAACCTCGCGGCCATGGCCATTGAATCGGGCCAAGCGCGCACCGTGCTCATCGTGGACGGTGAAGGTAGCCGGCGCACCCAGCTCGCCACGTTGGACCGACTGAAACTTCCTTCGGCGACCGCAGAAGATGTGTTCGACCAGTTCGCCTCGCTGACGCTGGGCTCGGGCGCCGCCGCAATGGTCTTGGGTGGACCGAGGTCTGAGGGGCACGCTTTTCTCGGCGGGATTACTCGAGCGGCCACGCGCCATCACGAGCTCTGCGTTGGCGATCTCGAACAGATGCGCACCGACACTGGAAAACTCCTCGTGAGCGGGCTCGAACTGGCGAAGGTGACCTTCGACGCGGCCCTGGCCGCTGGGTGGAAGTGGCAGGACTGCGATAGGTACGTCATCCACCAGGTCTCAGCCGTCCACACGTCAAAACTTTGCGAGCTGTTGGATATCGATACCGAACTCGTGCCACTCACCTATCCCAAGTTTGGCAACATGGGACCCGCCGCGGTGCCGTACACGCTCTCGACCATCACCGACCAACTCGTCACGGGCGACCGGGTGCTCTTGATGGGCATCGGGTCTGGGCTCAACTGCGCCTGCGCCGAGTTGGTCTGGTAGCCCTTCGTGGCCCGACCCAGCAACGGGCCGCGGTCCGATGAGTTTGGCGCATCTCCTTCCCCGGATCAGCTTCGCCGCTGGGGCCTCGAGCCTTCGTGGTCTCGACGGGTCACCTTCGAAGACGCCCACGGCTCGCGGTTGTCCTGGCACGTCCTCGACACCGGATCCGGACCCCTCGGAACGATCGTCTGCGTGCACGGCAATCCCTCGTGGGGTTACCTCTGGCGCGACGTGCTGCGTAACCTGTCGCCCGGATGGCGCGTCATCGCGGTCGACCAGACCGGTATGGGCTACTCCGATCGTCCGGGACCACGCCGACTGGACGAGCGGGTCGACGAGCTCGTGCGATTCTGTCGCCAGGAGGTCAACGACCCCCTCGTGCTGGTCGCGCACGACTGGGGCGGCCCCATCGCGGTTGGCGCCGCGGGCGCACTCGAGACCCGCGCACTGATTCTCACCAACACCGCGGTCGCGAAGCCCGATGACGTGCCCGTGCCACCGCTCATCGCTCTCGCGCGCAAACTGACCGCGTTCTCGTGCGAACGCACACCACTCTTCGTCGACGGAGCGGCCGCCATGACCGCGCAGGTGCATCGTGAGGCATTGCGTGCTCCGTACCGCCGGGCCTCGCGCCGCCGGGCGATCGCCGACTTCGTCGCCGACATCCCGGTTCGCGCCTCGGACCCTTCGTGGGCCGCGCTCGAGAAGAGCGCGTCAACCTTCGCCGCGCTCGAATGTCCCATCCTGCTCCTCTGGGGCGGGCGAGACCCGGTCTTTCACGACCGATTCCTGCGTGACCTTCGCCGCCGTGCGCCTCAAGCCCACGTCGAGCGCTTCGCCAAGGCCGGCCACTACGTCTGTCTCGACGTGCCCATTGGTACGGTCATAGGGAACTGGCTCGAAGAGGCGCTGTCGGAACGGTCGACGCCCGCGCCTTCGCGACGCCTGCTCCTTGGCGACGCCGGTGGGTCCTCGAACGCGACGCCGTTGCGATCGGTGCTCGCGAGCGTGCAGGAGCGCTCCGGCGACTCGTCGCTCGTCTACGAGGGGCCCGATGGAACGATCACCTGGCGCGACCTCGCGACCCGGTCCTCGCTCGCCGCCGCAGTACTTCGACGCCACGGTGTTGCAGCGGGCGACCGCGTGAGCCTGCTCATCGGGCCCAGTGTCGACCTGCTGGTGGCGACGTTTGCCATATGGAAAGTCGGGGGGGTCATCGTGGTGGCCGACGCCTCAGCGGGGGCCGTTCGCCTTCGTCGCCTGGTAAGGGGTGCGGCCCCTTCGCACATAATTGGGACCCCGGCGACCTTGGCCGCGGCCCGCCTCGGCCGGTTCTCCCCCGGCGCACGCCTTGCGGCGTTCGCCTCCCTGCCGGGCGTGACGGATCTGCGCGGACCCGTCGAAGCGGCATTCGTTGCGCCGGTGCTTCGCAACGCAGCCCTTGCCGCCGTCGTTCACACGTCGGGCGCCACCGGGCCCGCCAAGCCGGTGCGCTACACCCATGGGGCTCTGGCGGCCCAACGCGACGTCCTCGCCCACCTGTGGAACATCGACACCAACGAGGCATTCACCACGTCCTTCGGACCGTTCATGCCCCTCGCCCCGGTGATCGGCATGGGCTTCGTGCGACCGGACTTTGACGTGAATCGGCCGAGCGAGCTCGACTTTGACACGCTCTCCTCGGCCGTTGCGAAAGGCCCGGTCACCACAGCGTGGCTCTCGCCCGCCAGCGCACGGGTCGTCGCGACGACGTCCCACGGGCGGCGTCTGCTCCTGCGCCTGGTGATGTTGGCCGGCGCCCCGGTGCCCAGGTCGCTGGTGCAACAGATCCAAGACGTCACCCAGGGCGAGGTACGGACCCCTTACGGCATGACCGAGTGCCTCCCCGTCACCGACGGGACCAATCCGCTCGCGAACTTCGCGCTCGGCGGCACCGCGACCGGACGACCACTGCCGGGCGCGCTCGTCGCGGTGGTCGCCCTCGATGATCCTCGAGGCCCCGTGCTCGACGACGGGGCGTGGGGCGAGATTCTCATCAGCGCACCGTGGATGTTCGACGGGTACGACGCGAAGTGGTCGGCCGATTCCACGACAACCATCTACCGTGAGGGCGTACGTTTCCACCGCACCGGTGACGTTGGTTACCTGTGTGACGGGAACCTGTTCCAGCTGGGTCGCGCGCAGCACGTCCTTCGAACGGCCTGCGGCCCACTCGCCAGTGTCGCGGTCGAAGAGCCCGTGGCGGACGCCCTTCGTCGACCGGTGGCGGCGGTCGCCGTGGGACCGCCGGGATCAAGCGTGGTGGCTCTCGTGATCAGCGACCAGGGCAAGCTCCGGCTCGCCCCGGCGTCGTTCGCGAAGGCGGCCCGCGCCGCCACCCCCCACCAGATCGCGGCGGTGCTGGTCGGTCGACTGCCGACCGACCGGCGTCACCAGTCAAAGGTGGACCGGACCGGTCTCGCCGAGTCCGTGAGCAGATTCCTGGCCGGTCGATGACGCCGCGACGTTCGCCGTGAAGGTAGTCGTCACCGGCGCCTCGAGCTTGTTGGGACGAACAGTGGCGCTCGCCTTAGCCGAGCGCGGCGACTCCGTGACGTGCTTTCAGCGCTCTGCGTCCGGTACGGAACTCGCCGAGGTGCGCGGCGACATTCGAGACGGCGCGGCACTGCTGGCGGCGGCGGCTGGTCACGACGCGCTCATTCATCTCGCGGCCCTTGTTGCTCCTCGAGCCGCGTGGTCCGACGCCTACGGCGTCAACGTCACGGGCACCGTCAACGCGCAGCGCGCCGGTGAACTGTGCGGACGATTCGTCCACATCTCTTCGCCGTCGGTGGCCTTCAAGAACGTACCGGCCGTCGGCGTTGGCGCCGAGCCTGCCTGCTACGCCGGACGCGACGTCTACACCCGATCCAAGGCAATCGCCGAACAGTTGGTGCTGATTGACAACGACGTGCCGACGATCGTCGTGCGCCCCCACCTGGTGTGGGGCCCCGGGGACACCCAACTCGTCGGGCGCATCGTCGCGCGCGCCAAGCAGCATCGCCTCGCAGTACCCGGTCACGGCCGGGCACTGATTGACACCACGTACGTGGACGACGCGGCCCGCGCGATTATCGCGGCGCTCGACCACGCGGTACCGGGTGACGAGGCGTGCGGCAAGGCCTGGGTCGTCACCGGCGCCGATCCACGCCCGGTCGCCGATCTCATGAATGGCATCCTGCTCGCCGCTGGTCTGCGCGCGTCGGTTCGTTCCGTCCCCGCGCCGGTCGCGGCATTCGCTGGGCGCCTCGCCCAGAGCTTCTGGCCCGGGAGCGAGCCCCCCATCACTCACTTCGCCGCTCGCCAGCTCTCCGTAGCCCACTGGTTCGATCAGCGCGAGACCCAACGGGTGCTCGACTGGACACCGCGTGTTTCAGTGGACGAGGGCCTGGCGCGCTTGGCCGCGTGGTTCAGAGCACCTCGCTGAGCCTCGCTCACGTGGCCCAGGGATGGGCGACTCGTTGCATCCGAAAGCTCCGATGCCCCCTCTGCACGGCGAGCACCTCGTGATCAAGTTCGTGCGTCACAGACCGCGGCGGGACCGGGCGTCGCCAGGGTATTGACCGCGTCAAGATTGTGCAGGGTGCTGGCGCGCAGCCACCCAAGGGAGTGGCTCGAAAGCCGGTCGCAGACCCAGTCCCAGTGCAGTGAGACGATGTCGCCTGGCGCGAGATCATCGACGAAACCGACGCCGTCGAGACTGCGCCGCGCCTGTTCGATGCACTCGTCGCCCAAGACCAGTTGGGAACCCACGAAGGTGAGCGGGCGGCTCGATACCGTCACGAGGTCCCCCTGCACGGATTGCACGCGGCCCCAGCGGATGCGACAGCGGTCAAGAATTTCGAGCGGCGCGCCCTCGTTCCCGGCGCGCAGCAGCCCGAGCCAGGGGTAGACCGCGAAGACGTGAAAACTGTGCTGCGCCACGCCCCCGGCGACCGCCGCCGAGACCAGGGGTTCGAAGTGACGTCCGGCCCGGCGCGCGAAGCGGTCGTCGAGCGACGCCGCCAACGCCGTCGCCGGGACGCGGCGGGTGAGGTCGTTGCCAACCCAGTAGGCCTCGACGACTCGACGATCGAGCGGATCGGCGATGGCGTTGCAGCCGGCGATCAACTCCAGGTAGGGCCACGCTCCCTCGAACTGGCGGGCCAGGTGCGAGAGGTGTTCGACGTGCCCGCCCTCGACGGCGGCTTCGAGAAGCGCGGCCGGATCGTTCGGACCGCAGTAGCCCAACTCGTTGGGCGCGTAGGCGTAGCGCGCGAAGAGCGCCGGTCCCGAGGTCACCTCGCCGGCGCGCGGGCGGTGGCCCGTGGAGCTCATGGACCGAGCGGCGACGGCCGCGGCGACGTTGGTCGCATCGACCCGACCGTGCCCGCCCACACCACCAAGCCGGCGCCCAGGGCGATGAGCACGAGCCCGAGCGAGGACGTCACCGGCGTCGCACTTCCGACGCCGAGCTGCAACAGCCACGTGATCAGCGCGCTCACCACCAGCACCGAGGTCACGTCGAGAGCTCGAGCCCGCGATAACGCGGTCATCCACGTTGCCACGTAGGCGCCGAGCAGCAGTCCGGTCCACGCCGCCCACATCATCTGGTGCGCGCTCAACGAAACGAGAAGAGGGAGAGCCCCCGTCAAGCCCAGGTACGCGAGCAGCGCAATCGCTCCCACCCCCATTCGCACCAGCGACAGCGTCGCTGGCGCCAGGCCCCGCAGCAGGCGCCTCGCGATCACCACCTCGACCGCCCACAGCATGCTCGAGGCCACGACGAACAACTCACCGCGATTCGCGGCAAGCTGTCCCACGCCGCCGGTCACGATGATCTCGCCGGCCAGCAGCAGCCCCACCGCCGCGATGTTCCACCACCGGATTCGCTCGCGCAGAAACGGCACCGCGAGCACGGCCACCCAGATGACCAGCGTGTCGCGCCAGAACGCGGCCGACGCCGGTTCACTTCGCGCGAGCCCGTCAAAGAACAAGACGAAGGCCAGCCCCCCGCCGACGATCCCCACGTACGCGAGGCCCAGCCACTGCAGCACGCCGAATCGAGCGACGTCCGAGCCCGGCGTCGCGGTGACGAAGTTCGCCGGCGCCGAGGAACGGTGGCGGCGACGCAGCAACCATCCGGTCCACGCCGCGATGGCCAGCACCACGGTCGCCACGAGGTTCTTGGCCGTGGTGTAGACCGCCGGCGAGGAGACTGCACGGACACCGTAACTGTTCACAAAGACCGACACCCCGCTAATCAGCGCCGTGACGCCGGCGACGAAGACGCCCGGCACCGCCCGCTTCGTACGCGTGCTCGAAGTAGTGTCGACACTCACGATCTCACCTCACTGTCTTCACTGGCGAGCGACGTGCCCGCACCCCGTCGAATCTCCTGCGCGACGACTTCGGCCTCGAGGGAATCCACGCGGTTGATGACGTAGCCGCTGTGCACCACGACCCAGTCGCCCGGCGCGGGGGGCGCTCCATCGAGCGCGAGCAGCGAGGCACGCGAGAGCGTCCCCTCGACGTCCTCGACGTCGACGGCGCTGGCCCCGACGTTCCCTCTAACCCGGTACAGCCGACTCATGCACATGGGCGGACCTCCTCGATAAGTTGAACCACCCGTAGGACCGCTTCGGGTACGGCCGCCTCGACCGCCACGCTGAGTCCGTCGCCGAGACCGAACGTCTCGCCCTCGATACCCACCACCACCAGTCGTGCCGGTGCTTGGCCCAGGGCCCTCGCGAGGCGCAGCACGCCCGCGAGGCCAATGCCATGGGTGCTGGTCACGCCCTGCTCGAGTCCGCTCCCCTCGTCGTCGCCCACAGCGCCGTCAGCGTCGATCTCGAGCACGCGAACGATGCCCGGCTGCGAGCCCGAACGCACGGCGTCGATGACGATCACGAGGTCCGCCCCGTTCCAATGGCCGAGCAGATCCAGCGGGTCACTGAAGGGCCCCANNGCGCGCGCGGCCACGAGCGGACCGACCCCGTCATCCCCGCGGTACTCGCTGCCAAATCCCGCGATGACAACCTTCGCTGGCGACGATGACGCGCTCACGAGCGCACCACCGTGAGGTCGAGGAAGTGGGCGGCACACGAAATGCAGGGGTCGTGGTTGCGCA
>PLKM01000035.1 GCA_003141095.1 Acidimicrobiaceae bacterium
CCTCATTTCAGGCCTCGTAAAATGTCAGCGATTCCGTCAACGAATATTTTGAATTGAAGCGAACGGTAGTGAACTCGTATGAACTGAAAGTCCTGCAAAACAGGACTTCATGAACTCCTGCGAATTCGTATGAACCGACCGGACTGGCATGGCTTGCAAGGGGTCAGGGATTCGAATCCCCTCGTCTTGACCAGGTTTCGTCATCTTTCTGTCGCCATGACAAAGGAAGATTGGTAGCCTGATCCGGCGGTAACGGCACGAGCGTCCGGTTCGCCGGCGGTGACTATCGAGTCGAGAGGTGACGTGACGATGAGCCCCCTGCAAGAAATTCCCAAGTCGGGCGTGATCGCTCGCTATGAGCGCGACGTCCACGAGCGAATCGAGAACTTCAACGACCCGCGTCAGGAGTGGCGCCGTCTCTTCTCGGAACTGCTCGGCACGTTCTTCCTCGTGTTGGTCGCGGCCGGTGCCGGCATGATGAACGCCGCCTTTCCTAGCTCGATCAGCCGATCCGCGGCGGTCGTCGCACCAGCGCTCATGGTCATGGCAATCATCTTGTTCATGGGCAAAGTGAGCGGTGCGCACCTGAATCCGGCCGTCAGTATCGCCTTCGCCCTTCGCGGGGACTTCCCGTGGCGTCGTGTGCCGGGCTATATCGTCGTCCAACTCGCCGGCGCCACCTTCGCCCCACTCTTCTTGCAAGCCGTCTTAAAGGTCTCGTCCCTCCATGGGTCGAACTACCCGGCGAGCGGCTTCTCCGGAGGCGCAGCCCTGTGGATGGAGATCATCTTGACCATGGGCCTCGTGAGCGTGATTCTTGGCACCGCCTCTGGCGCGCAGAACGTCGGCATCCTGGGCGCCTTCGGCGTCGGTAGCTACATCGCCCTGGCCGGACTGTGGGCTAGCCCCCTGTCGGGCGCCTCGATGAACCCGGCGCGAACCTTCGGACCCGATCTCGTGGCCACCAAATTCACCGATTTCTGGGTCTACGCGGTCGGTCCGATCGTGGGCGCCATCCTCGCCGTCGCCATCGCCTACGTGCTGCGTGGACGCGGCGGTGACCGCAACGCCGTCGCCGCGGCGGAAGGTGTTCTCGTCGTCGACGTCGAGAACACCCGTTCTGACTAGCCCCGGCCCAACAACTCGAGACTCATCACCTTGACGCGTCGCTACGAGCAGCGTGCATGGCGTCGTCGGCGCTGTTGTAGATCGTGAGGCGCCTCAGCACCGGATCGTGCCGGATCGTGCCGATCGTCCCTGGTCGCTTCGGTCGTCGCGTTCGTCACCCTAGAACGCTCGACGAAAGCGAAGATCCCCTCGTCTGTACCCACCGGAATGGCATGGCATGCAAGTGTGCCCAGCCTTTGGAATCAATCCTCACCTTGCTCCGTATCCCTCGTCGACGCTTACGGTCGGAGCTGGCAAGAGAGCGCTTCTCCTCACGCACCAAGAAGTGATGATTTCGCCAACCCCAACAGCTCCAAGGAAGACGACCAGGAGCGGACCGGTGTAGCCCCAGACGATCGGGGAGCCGGGCGTCCAGAGGAAAAGGACCAGGGAGGAGAGGACCCCGCCCGTGGAGAGAACCACGCAGGTCCATAGCCCGATGCGCCCCCCGGGGATCCGAAAAGGCCGCTCAAGGATTGGATCGAACCGGCGCAAACGCACGATGGCCGGATACATCAGCAGGCGCGGCAAGATCGTCACCGCCGAAGCGGCGGCGAACAGCGCGTAGAAGAGGTTGTTCTCGGTCTTCAAGAAGATGCCGGCGAAGAGCAGCACGCCGGTCGTCACGATGCCCATCATCACCGTGGCCCCCGCGGGCGTGCCCGACGAATTCTCCCTCATGAAGATCCCGGGGAGTTCACCGTTGCGAGCAGCCTCCGCCGCCATGCGATTCGTGCCGAGCGACCACGGAAGGATCGCGGTAAAAATTGTGCCGATCAGGATGATTCCCAGTATCCACGGGATGATGAAGCTCACGCCGCCAAAGATCGACCGGTACATGACGACCATGCCCGTCGTGAGCCCGAGCACCTTCAGCGGGATCACCAGCAAGAGCCCGACGATGGCGAGCAGCTGAACCACCGACAACGTCACGCCGGTCACCGGGACCGCCCACAGCATGTCCTTCTTGGGGTTCTTACTCTCACCGGCGAGTGACGCGATGAGCTCCATGCCGAGGAACGACGACACGATGGTCGGAAGGTAGACCTTGGCGGAGCCGAAGTTCGGCATCATCGCGTGAAGCGAAAAATGGTTGGCGGCGACGCCGCGATGAAAGTAGATCACGAAGGAGCCGACGATCGTGACGAGTAGGAGCATCGCCACGGCGGCGGCGCTGACATCGGTGATCCGCTTTCCGACCTTCAGGTTCATGAGGCTGATGGCCACGGTGATCCACACGAGGACGATGCAGACCAGGGACTGCTGGAAGAGCGTGGCGCTCGACCAGCCCAGGGCGACGACTCCCCCGGTGCACAGTAAGTAGCCCGACGGCAACCACAGCGCCACGTTCACCCAGTACCAGTAGCTCGTGCGCGCCGCCATGCGCCGACCGAAGGCCCGATGCACCCAGTCGTAGATCCCGCCTTGATAGGGGTAGGCCGTCGACAACTCGAGAATGATCAGCGAACTGGGCAGTAGGAAAAGCACGCACCCGAGGATCCACCACCCGACCACCGACACCCCCATGGCCGCGAAGTACGTGACGGTGGCGCCGACCATCGTCAAGAAGATGAAGGACACGAGGTCGTGGCGACCAAGCACTCTCCGTCGCGACGGATGGGTCAGTCCCTCGTTGAGAACGCTCGATGGCTCTTCGGTAGTACTGCTCATCGCGCAGAACCCTGACAGAAGATCCGACGTAACGAATCAACGGTGATAGCCCCTCCACCGGCCGCGATGCGATCGACGCGTTTCGATTGTCCCGGTGCAGCGTTTGACGAGAGCCTGTCCGAAGCCATTACGACCTGTCCAAGGAAGTGGCCTTCACATTCGCCAGTTCCATGGACGCCTCGAAGGCTGGCGTGAGCGTGCCACGCGATTCAATCCTTCGTAGGGGCCAGTAGACAACGGCCGCGACGACGAAGCCAACGTAGAACGAGATGTCGGCGCCGTCCATTGCCTTGGAGATTGGTCCGACCACCAAAGAGGTATCCATGAACGGAATCATCGCGCAGAATCCGACGACCAATGCAACCAGGGCCGACCACCCCTGGACCAGTCGGGAGAAGTCCATGAGGTGCGTAAGTCGCTCGTGGGTGAGCGACGTACGCACGTGGAGCCAGTCGATCACGAGGACTGCACAGAATGGGGCGATCCAGTACGAGGCGAAGAGAAGGATGTTCTCGAATCGTCCTGATGTATCACCTTGATGCAGCCAGAGAATCAGGAAGAACGCCAGAATCGTTGAATAGAGCGCGGTCCAGTTTCGCTTGATCCGTATTCCGCCCGCCTGGATGGCGAGTGAGCCGGAGTAGTCGTTCATCGCGTTGCTGACAACGGCTCCGAACACGATGGCGAGAAGCGCCAGGACTCCGAGGAAACCGCCACCCATCAGTTTCTGCACGCCACCTGCCGTCTGGTTGGTGAGCCACTTTGCTCCCGCGAGTCCGATGGTGTACATCCAGATGTAGGAAATCGCAAGTCCCCCGAGGGTCCAAAGGAAGATCGGAACAGAAGGCGTGTCCTTCTTCTGGTAACGCGAGTAGTCGGCCGCGTAGCTGGCCCAGCTGAAGCTACCGCTGAAAGCGATGGTTGACATCAGCACGAACATTGCTACTGCGAGATTCCCGTGCACTGTTGCGTGCATGGGGAGGTTCCCCTTGTCGAGAATTTTCCACGAAAGAATGACGTAGAGCACACCGAGGACGAGACTTCCCCATTTCTGCGCCTGGTGGATGACTTCGTAGCCGAGAAAGCCAATGGCACCCTCGAGAGCGAGAACGATGAGGACGCCGACGAAGAACGGGACATGGAAGAAGAGCTGTGCGGCTTCACCTCCAAACAAGCCCACCAGCCCGTCCCAGGCGACGGAACTGAGCCACTGCACCGCAGCGGGGACTGAAATGGTCTTGCCGAAGGGCAGGCGAGCCAGCGGCAGCTGGCCCATCCCGGTCTTGGGACCCCAGAGCGTCAGATACGCAACCGGAAGCGCCCCAAGGATGATGCCGATGACGATCGCAAAGAAACCGGACCAGAATCCGAGGCCCAACGTTATCGCCAGCGTTCCGACGAATACTCCGGAGAGTTGCATGTTCGGAGCGAACCACACTGTGAAATTACGCCACGATGCGCCATAGCGCGCATCTTCCGGGATGGGAGCCATCCCCTGGGACTCCGCTGCCCACTCGCCGTCGCGAGTCGGCCTCGAACCTTCGAATACGCTCTCTGACATCAGGCCTTCAGGATAACCGCAGTGTAAAAATCGCGAGCCATTGGGCCACGTCGCTCGAGAGCTCGCGTCGGCGGGCCGGCCAGTCCTTGATCTCATGGCGCTGATCCTTCGTGAGCGGCGCCGCGTTCGACGGGGCGGACCTCACGATGAGGGGAACGAAGTCGTCACCCAGGTGACAAGAGAAAAGGCCAACACAGCAGCCATTCTTTGCACATTCAAAAAGAATGCACCACGCGAAAATAACCCCGACACCTTCTGGAGCGTTTCTCTTGAGCGCCCAGTTTCCGGCAAATGGCTCACCACGAATTATGGGCAAGGCTAGCGAGTTCTCGCTCCCTATTCTTCAGTTTGAACTCTCACGCAATCAAGAATTCGAGCCAATGTTGATTTCGAAGAATAGTCCTTTCCATTGGACCTTCAGGATCGTCGCATCATGCGCCGGGGCGGGGCGGAACTCATATCGACCGACTCTTTCAATTCGTCCTCCACTGGTGCCACCCATCATTTGATACGAGGTTCCGCGGTCGTCAGATACTTCAATTGACCGAATCTCTGAACCAGTTCCGAAGGAAGCCACATCGATAGCGTCTTCAGCATTCGCACGTCCGGCAAGGGGAACCATGCGCCAAATAATCGCCCCCTTTACGTCATAGCGCTCGACGCCGAGAATCTGAAAACTACAGACATCGGGTAGTTCCTTCGCTGGTTGATTTGCTGGAACAAGTTCGATGAATTGAGACAAGGCTCCAGGCGTGGGCGTTCGATCGGTTGTCGGAACGTCCTCAGCGGAGCGAAATCGTGCGGAAGGATTACTGAAGGGAGCAAGAAACACGTCTCTCCACGTTGTCGCCTCATCACGGGTGATTGCTCCGACTCCGGTCAAACCATTCAAGAGGCCGTCGACGAACGATGCGGTGCCGTAGCGACCAAGTCGCTGCCACCGAGCGGAATCACTTGCCAGATCACTCAAGTAGAGATCGACGGCAATCTCCATAAGTGGGACGATACTGCGATAGTCGTCCACTGGTTCCCGGAAGCCCAAGCAGTCGTAGCTTCGTAGACCCGACGGTGACCGTTTTGACCGGCGCCCGACCACTTCGCTCCGGGACGCCATGCTTTACTGGTGACCAGCACCGCTCCCGGTAAGTCGCGAAGTAATTGATCCGCGCCGGCGGGCTGTGTAGCGAAGGAGAGAGATGAACTCCACATCGTTTCTGGTGAAGGGTGGCTCCATCTACACGATGGACCCTCGACAACCCTGGGCCCAGTGTCTCGTCGTGCGCGGGAACGAGATCGTCTACGTCGGTCCCGAAGCTGGTTCGGGGCCGATGACCGACAACGCGACCAACGTGATCGACCTTGACGGTGGTCTGTGCCTGCCCGGCTTCATCGACGCCCACGACCACTACGCGAACCTGGCGATGACGAAGGTCGGCGTTGACATCACCGGACTCACGGACCCCGACGTCATCGTCGCTCGCATTCGCAAGTACAGCCTTGACCATCCCGAGAAGCCATTCATCCAAGGCTTTGGGTGGGCCAACGCCACCTTCGATGGTGGCTCGCCCACCAGGGCTCTACTCGACCAGGCGGTCAATGATCGCCCCTGCGTAATTCTGAGTTGGCACGGGCACGACGGATGGTTCAACACGGCGGCGATGCGCGCCGCGGAGTTGACGCCCGGCTCACCAGACCCGGATCCGGGTGTGCAGTACTACCCTCGCGACCACGAAGGATGGCCAACCGGACACGCAGTGGAACCCGAGGCGATGATCCCGATCCTCGCCGCGATCGGTGCCGTGAGCTACGAGGGCCTTCGCGACGCGCAGCGGCTCACGATCGACGCCGCCCCATCCTGGGGCGTCACCTCGTACATGGAGGCCGGCGTCATCCTCGGGCCCAACGAGTACGCGGAGTTCGTCTATCAGGACCTGGTGGACCGGGACAATGCCGGGACGATCCCCCTACGAATCGTCGGCACCGTCTGGTCCCGCGAAGCCAGCGACGACCCCGCCGCGGTGGTAGCGACGCTCAAGGACTGGAACCATCGAATTCGTTCCGAGCACGTCAAGATCAGCGCGCTGAAGGTCTGGGCCGACGGAACCTTCATGAGCGGCGGCGCCCTGCTGCTCGAGCCGCTGACCGACGATCCCACGCAAATGGACCGCGGAACCATGACCTTCACGAAGGAGCAGATCGAACGTCAGACCGAGTTGGCGCAACTCGCCGGCTTTGACATGCACGTTCACGTCGACGGGGACGGATCCGTCCGCGCCGTACTTGACGCCTTTGAGACGGTTCGATCAAAAATCGGGAACGAGGGTTGCCGCCACACGATCTGCCACAACACGCTCGTGCACCCGGACGATGTTCGCCGATTCGCCGAGTTGGGCGTGATCGCCAACTGCACCCCAATTTGGGGCACCGACTACGAGGGCCACCAGTACGACGTGTACGAGAGGCGACTCGGGCCCGCGAGGATGGAGGAGCGTCTCTACCCTTACGGCGACCTCGTGCGCTCGGGCGCCGTCGTCACGTACGGCGCCGATCTGCCGGGTTCGCAAATTCACGAAATCGCGCCGCTCATGCAGATCGAGGCCGCGCTCACGCGAAAGCGACCGGGACACCGCGACGATCGAGCCCTAGTGGAACGCCAACGGGTCGACCTCCACGACGCCCTGAGGAGCTACACAATCAATGGAGCATTCCAACTGCGTCTCGACGACGAAGTCGGCTCCCTCGAGGTCGGCAAGCGGGCCGACCTCACGGTATGGTCTCAGAATCTGTTCGACGTGGACCCCAGCGACATTCACACGGTGCCCCTCGTGTTGACCATGATGGACGGTCGGCTGACCTACGACGCCCGCAGCGATACGACAGTAGACGACTAACCAAACCGAGCCGTGATCAGCCCCACACGGGCCTATTGTCGTGACTTATTGCAGACTGGTTTTCGGCCGACTTACCGGGGCTAAGGCTGCTGAACTTCGTCTGGTCGCCTGGCTCGCGACCACTTCCAAGTTGATGACCGTGTTAATCCTTGGTTGCACTCGGAGTATGGATCAACTTCTTGTTCACGAACTCTTCGATGCCGTAGGGACCGAGTTCGCGGCCCACGCCGGACCGCTTCGTGCCACCGAAGGGCAGTTCGGCGCCGCCGCCCTCGGGCGCGTTGATCCACACCATGCCGGTATCGAGGCGGTCGGCCACGTCGAGCGCCAATTCCTCGTTGGCGCTGTAGACACTCGCGCCGAGGCCGTAGGGCGTGTCGTTCGCCAGGGCAACGGCCTCATCGGCATTAGCGACACGGTAAACCACGGCGACCGGTCCAAAAAGCTCCTCGCGGAACGCGCGCATCTCAGGTACTACGTCAGTGAGCACACTGGGTTCGAAGAACGCACCCGGTCCACTCACCCGACGTCCGCCGGTGCGCACGGTCGCGCCCTTGCTGACGGCGTCGTCGACTTGCTCTTGCAAGTTGCGCGCAGCCTGCTCGGACGACAGTGGGCCGTACGAGGTGTCCGGGTGAGTCGGGTCACCGGTCGTGCAGGACGCCATCGCGGCGGTGAACTGTTCGACGAACTCGTCATAGATGGCGTCGGCGACGATGAAGCGCTTTGATGCGTTACAGGCCTGACCGCCGTTCTCCATACGCGCGCCGACCGCCTCACCAACCACTGTTGCTAGATCGTCAGTGTCGAGGACAATGAACGGATCTGACCCACCGAGCTCGAGGACGACCTTCTTCAAGTTCTTTCCCGCAATGGCCGCGACGGCCGTTCCGGCGCGTTCGCTTCCGGTCACGGACACGCCAGCAATACGAGGGTCGGCGATGATCTCGGCGACTTGTTCGTTCGTGGCGAAGATGTTGATGTACACATCGGCGGGAAGTCCCGCATCGTGGAAGATCTGCTCCATCGCGAGCGCCGACTCGGGACACTGCGGCGCGTGCTTGAGCAGGATGGTGTTACCAATCATGATGTTGGGCGCAGCGAACCGGGCAACCTGGTAGTACGGGTAGTTCCACGGCATGATGCCCAGTAGCGCGCCGACTGGAGCTTTGCGAACCCACGCGGTGCCGCCCGTCTGGGATGCGAGAGGTGCGTCGGCCAACAGGGCCGGGCCCTGGTCGGCGTAGTACCGGTAAATGTCAACCACAAATTCAATCTCGCCCAGTGCTTCGGCGGTCGTCTTACCCATTTCACGCGTGATGACTGCGGCGAGCGCGTCGGCCCGGTCACGATAGAGATCGGCCACTCGATGCAATATCTTCGCCCGTTCGCTCTTCGCCGTTGTACGCCATGATTGGTAGCTCTCGTGAACGCGAGCGAGGACGTCGGCGATTGTGGCATCTGTCGCAGTCGGGAATTCACTCACGGTCTCGCCGGTGGCGGGATTGACGACTTGGTACAGGCTCATGATGAACTTCCTTTTTGAGTTGTGGCAGGGGGCCAAAGAACCCTCCTACCTTGCTAACAGTAAAACTATCGATCTGCTTCATTCACGACACCGTGGACCTCACGTCCACGGACCCAGGGGCATGGTGGCACCGCTCCTCAGTTCAGTGTAACGACGTCAATCGAGACGGGCCTCTTCGTCATGAAAGTCCTCAGACCAGCGCCGGCGATTTCGTTGCGAGAGACGTTTCGGAATCCGGACAGGCCTCATTGGAGACCTCATATTTCTCCACCACTCGACCAGATCGATATCGAACAACACAAATTCATGGAAATGAATACGGTTTCTTTAACCAGTCCGGCGCGCCAACCAACGAGAGTGAGGTAGTGCCACCTTGGGATCCAGTCGTAATTCGCTCCACGGATTCAACTTGTCCCGTCTCCTCACAGAACCTTCGCGAGGAACGATCGGGTACGTTCTTCTTTGACCCTTTCGGTCGAAAGATCAGATGAAGGCCCCTCTTCAATAACCACCCCTCGCTCCATAAAGACGAAACGGTGAGCAACCTCTCGGGCGAATCCAACTTCATGAGTGACCGCAATCATGGTCATGCCCTCGGACACCAGATTGCTAAGGACCGCGAGGACCTCGTGGACCATCTCTGGATCGAGCGCCGACGTCGGTTCATCACAAAGTAAGAGATGCGGTTCCATCGCCAGGGCACGAGCAATCGCCACTCGCTGTTGCTGTCCGCCTGAAAGCTCCCGGGGATAACTATCCGCCTTATTTGCCAACCCAACTCGAGTGAGCAGCGACATTCCCTTTTCAATTGCGTCTTTGCGGGGGGTACCCAAGACACCACAAGGAGCTTCAATAATATTTTCAAGGGCACTCATGTGTTCGAAGAGATTGAACTGTTGAAAGACCATGCCCACGCGTTGGCGCTGGCGCGATAACTTTCGTCCACTGACCTCGTTAAAGGTGTCGCCGACCCTCTCATAGCCAAGTGGATCTCCGTCAATGAACACGTAGCCATCGTCGGGACGCTCGAGAAAATTCAAACAGCGGATAAACGTCGACTTTCCCGCGCCCGATGGCCCGAGAATACAGACGGCCGTGCCTGGCTCGACAGTCAGACTGACCTGATCAACCGCCTTTTCTGCACCAAAATGCTTGGAGACTCTCCACGCCTCGAGAACTGGAACACTCATAGCGCCTCCGCAGGAATGAGTGCACTTCTATTTCCTCGACTTGGTCCCTGCATCACCTTCTCGAGCCACCACTGAATAAGCGTGAGTACTGAGACAATCACCGTGTACCAGATTGTTGCCACCACGAGGAGCGGTACCACCTGAAAAGTACGCGAATATATCTCTTGAACTGAATAGAGCAAATCAGGTACGGAGATGAAAGCCACGAGCGAGGTGGACTTGCACAAGTTGATGGTCTCGTTGGCGATCGGCGGAATGGCCATCCGGGCTGCTTGAGGTAAAACGACCCGCTTCATTATGCGCCATTGAGTCATTCCAAGCGCTTCGGCGGCTTCAGTCTGGCCCTTGGGGACCGACATGATGGCGGCCCTGATTACCTCGGAGGTGTAAGCCGCCTGCTGGAGTCCGAAGGTCAGAAACGCCGCGGTCATCGCGGTGGTGAAATCCCTCGTCATAAAGGTCACAAAGGATGGACCAAACGGGATTCCAATTGAGAGATTCGAGTAGAGGAGCGAGAAGTTATAGGCGAGTATCAACAGCACGAGCAACGGTATGGACCGGAAGAACCATACGTAGACGGCGTTGACTGCCCTTAAGACTCGGTTCTTCGAGAGTCGCATATTGGCCAACAGCGTTCCCAACACGACGGCAATAGCAATCGCGACGGCGGTGATGGTTAGTGTCCTCATTAGTCCCTGCATGACTGTCGCAGAGAACAGGTACTGTCCAACGACCGACCACTGGAGCGCGCTATTTCGTGCGAGACCCTGCACGACGAACAACAGGATGGCGACAGCGACCAGACCCGCGATGTTCGAGCCGACGTGTCGTCGCATCCGCCGACTGGTCTTGTCCAGATTGACGGTGGCTGAAGATGCACCGTCAGGCGAACTGCTGGGGAAGGGCTTATCGCCTGACGGTGCAGTCATCATGCTTCTTCTCGGTTGGGGGCTTCGAAGACCATTGACTACTTGGTGATATTCGGGTTGGGGTTCACGAGCGCCTTGGTCACCGCGTCCGCCTGTACGCCGTACTTGGCGAGGATGGCGTGGTACTTGCCGTTCGCGATAAGCACATTCAATGCCTTCGCCAGGGACTGAGCCAAGCCGTTGCCCTTCTTGGTGGCGATGCCGATGTAGACGTAGTCAAAGCTCGGGCCATCCAGTCGGAACTTCCCAGGACTTTGCACGTTCACGTAGCCCAGATTAGTTACCGTCGCCGTAGTGGCATTTGCCTGACCACTCTCGACCGCCAGTACTGCCGATCCCTGATCCGCGAAGGTGGTGACGGTGATTGGCTTGAGGCCCGCCGTCGTGCAAGCAGTTGAATAGCCCTGGAGAATCGGAATCGAACTATCGGCCGCCACCGTGGAAATGGTTAGCCCGCAGAGGTCGTTGGTAGTTGTACCAATCGCCGGCTGCGAGGCGAGCGACAGGAACTCGTAGTGGTCAGCGAGATACGACACCATGTCCAGGGTCTTTTCTCGCACGGCCGTGATGTCACTACCGGTGACCATGAAGTACGTGCCATTCTGAAGGCCCAAGAGCGAGTTCTCGAACGACGCCACTTTGAGCTCAACCCCGTGGTGGAGTGGTCCGCCGAGCGCCGTGCTCAAATCTGGGTCAATGCCAACGATCTTGTTCGAACTGGTCAGATACGCGTAAGGCGGGTAGCCAACCACCGCCGGAGACACCAAAGTCTGGTGGACAAAGGCCTTCGGCAAGGCCACGCTCGGCGACGCCGATGCTACTGAGGCGCCAACCAAAGTCGTTGCACACACCGCCGCCGCCATTACTGTCAATCTCCACTGCTTCTTGCGGTTATTCATTTAATAGCCTTTCTGTTGGATTGTGGTTGATGAAGAAGAAAATTGCTGAACGACGCAAGTGATTGACTCAGTCGCTGCGTCGAAGGGTCAGTTTGCGTGCGCCACTTAGACGGATCCCAGCGCAGGCCTCGGCAAAGGGTGCCAAGCCTTCGGTCACCGAAGCAATGATGTTGCAAGGCGTCCAGCCAAGGGGGCCAAAGATTCGTCCGCCGCTACCGTAGAAGAGGCCGATCTCCCACACCTCGCTCGTCAGACCAGCCATTTGGTTCGGCGCTTGGTAGTACCAGATGACATCGCCCGCGCTGGGAATCACTTGCTGGTTCTCTAGAGGAACATCAGTTGGTACGAAGGTTCTCGCCTCTTCGGGAAGGTCCAGCATGATCTCGGGACCGGCAAACATGGCGTGGGTAGCGAGCACGGTGACTGGAGTTGCGAGCGCCTCCCAGATCATGCGCGAACTGACGGGAGCGTCCGTCTCCTTCAACGGTGCAAATGCCGATGGTCCGTCTTCAAAATCAAAATAAAGGCCGCGTGTCATGGATTCAGTTCCTTCAATGTTGTAAGTGATTTCGGCCACTATACATATACTCGGCCATTCATGCAATCTAATTTGTGTTAATTCGCCATTAACTATCTCTAGAATACAGGAATCGGCATAATAAGTGGTCCCCGCCGTAGGGCCACAACGACAACAGCAACGTCCGCGACGCGACTGGCTCCATGCGTACCGAGATAGCCAGTCAAGAATTCGTACAGGGCATTTTCGTGCTCGAATAGGCAGTTGAGAAGTAATTGAGACGGACCGGTGGTCGCCACGCAGAATCGGACGGCGGAGTGAGTGGCAAGCGCCCGTCCCAAGGGCTCAACTTCTGCCGGCGCGGCTTGGATCCAGACGAGAACCTCCACTGTCAATCCAAAAAAGCTGGGGCTCGCTTCTGTTCGAATATGGATGGCTCCGGTTTCAAAGAGGTGGTTCAATCGACGCTGCACCGTCTGTGTCGACAGCCCCACAGACTTTGACAATGATGCGATTGACTCTCGACCGTCCTTTGCGAGTTCAGTGATCAAACTCCAGTCTTCCTTGTCAAGTACAACTGGATCTGTCCGCTCTGGATCCGAAACTGGAAGATCCATCAGCGACTCACACGCTTCTTCCGACAGTCCCCCGGCAGACCAGTCATAGCCCGTCCTGAAGTAGCGAAGCACCGTCGAGATGGTCGTGTCTTTCAGGCCCTCCAAAGAAGGAAGATCTCTGAACAGCAGCTCTCGACGCGAGTTGTCATCTGACGGAATCAGCATGCAGACAAGGTGGTCAGTTCCCTCGAGTACCGATACCGACGATGCGTCGTCCCGAGCCGCGATTTGGCTTCCGATCTCAAGAGACCGTCCGGGCTCGGTATACGCCACCAGAATCAAGGGGCGAACATTCCCTACTCGAGTCGTGTCGAGATACGTTGACACCCTCACGATACCGTCGTCAAGCATTGCCTGACCCCGCCTGGTTACGGTGCGTTCAGGTATATCCAAACAACGGGCAATGGCCCGCCAAGACGCTCTTCCATTGATCTGCAGCGCAACCGCAATCTGCCGGTCAAGCTCATCAAATTGACCGACTTCTGCCTTCGTCAGGTTATCGCCAGATGACATCACGAGGAAGGGTAGCACTCTGATTTAGGTCCAAGTGGATCAATTCCATCCGAGGAGTCAGCTCAACGAATGCGAACCTAGTGGCAGAGTGCGACGCGACGAAACGTCCACCCAGCAGGGAGTCTTCCCAAGGTACCGGGATCGAGACCCAGGCGGCCCACCCGTAACGCCAAGGACTCAGATAAGGCTCAGACAATTCGCCTCGAATGAATCCCACGCGTTGTCCCACGGTCGAGCCAATTATCGCGCGATGAGCAGATTCAGCTGCCTTGCGCTAAGGAGATCACATGAATCTTCGAGCGATCGATACGCATCAGTTCATGACGTCGCCTGCTGGCGATGGCAGCAAAGTCTTAGACAGTCAGTCCCGCTCGGAGGACATTCAGCAACCTCTTTCTTGTGTTGTTATCGATTTGAAGCGATTCACAATCTGGTTACTATGACGTTAATCATCTCAACTCGCGCCGGTTTGAAGGGGAGGAACTCTATGTCCGCCAGTGACCAGGAAACGGTGATCTTCGAGGTTCGAGATCGTAAGGCGTACCTCACGCTGAACCGTCCCGAACGACTGAACGCGATCACGCACGAAATGGCGCGAGCCATTCGTGAAGGGGTTGAGCGCGCCAACGAGGACCCGCGTGTGCACGTCATCGTGCTTCAAGGAGCTGGACGAGCTTTCTGCTCCGGCTACGACCTGACGGTCTACGCCGAAGAGGGCGAAAGCTTTCAGCCACCGGTATGGGATCCGATCAAGGACTTCAGACTGATGAAGGCCAACACCGACGACTTCTTTAGTTTGTGGCGATCGCTCAAACCGACCATCGCCAAGGTACACGGTTACGCGGTAGCTGGTGGCAGCGACATCGCGCTGTCCTGTGACTTGGTAGTGATGGCCAACGAAGCCAAGATCGGCTACATGCCTGCTCGCGTGTGGGGCTGTCCTACGACGGCAATGTGGGTGTACCGGCTCGGAGCCGAACGCGCCAAGCGGATGTTGCTTACCGGGGACACCATCGACGGTCATACCGCTGCAAAATGGGGCCTGGTTCTCCAAGCAGTTCCTCAAGCCAACCTCGACGACCAGGTCGAGAAACTAGCGGATCGGATCGCCGGAGTGCCGATCAACCAGTTGGCAATGCAGAAATTAATGATCAACCAGGCCTTCGACAATATGGGGCTCCACGGAACTCAAATCCTTGCCACGCTCTTCGACGGGATTACGCGCCACTCGCCCGAGGGACGATGGTTCCAGGAATTCGCGCAGGAACACGGCTTTCCCGCGGCGGTCAAGTGGCGTGACTCCGGCAAGTGGATTCCTGATGGTGGCGGTCCAATCCCCACTGTCGACCAGCTCAGCGATGATGACCAGCAGCGATCATGAACACGTCGAGCGCCTCATATCTCCCTGCGGATGTCACCGTCGGGATTCTGGACTTGACCGTAGGCGGTCTGCTGCGAGAGGCCAGTTCCGAGGAGCCCGCCCGGACCGCACTGATTGAAGTCACCCCGCTCGGCGGCCCCGCGATGGTGGAGGGCGTCCCCACGAGCCCGAGAAGGTGGACCTACGCAGAGCTGCTCGCCGAAGCAGAGCAGGCCGCTCAGTGGCTCCTCACGAAGTTCGCACCAGGCGAGCACGTCTGCGTGTGGGCGCCCAACATCGCGGAATGGGTCATCCTGCAGTACGGCGCAGCCTTGGCGGGGCTGGTTTTGGTTACGGCCAACCCGGCCCTGCGCTCCGCGGAGCTGGAGTACATCCTCAACCAGTCAAAGTCCGTTGGAATTGTCTACGTCGACACTTTCCGCGGCACCGACATGGCCGCGATCATTGACGCGGTACTCCCGCGAACGTCACGTGTGCGCGAGGCGATCAGATTCGCCACCTGGAACTCTGAGGTACGTGGCTTCACCGGCCAGGAACGCTCGTTGCCGACCGTGTTGCCAACAGATGCTGCGCAAGTGCAGTACACATCAGGCACCACTGGATTCCCTAAGGGCGCCATGCTGCACCATCGCGGGCTCATCACGAACGCAGCCTTTGTACATCGACGCGCCGAGTTCCCTCGTTTTGGTGTCTGGGCTACTGCACTTCCGCTCTTCCACACTGCCGGATCGGGCATGTCGGTCCTGGGAACCGCTGCCAGTAGGGGCACATTGGTATTAATCCATCTATTTGAACCCAAGCTCGTGCTAGAGGCACTTCAGGATTGGAAGGCCGACCTCTTCGGTGGCGTACCGGCCATGTACGCCGGACTTTTGGCCAACCCTGACTTCGACAAGTATGACCTGACCTCTGTAATGGTGACGGCCTCTGGAGGGGATGCGGTGCCATCCGCCATGATCCGCGAAGTTGAGCGACGATTCGGCTCACGCTTCACCACCGTTTACGGCCAGACCGAACTCAGTCCCATCCTCGCCCAAACGAGTCCGCATGACACTGACGACGATAGGTATACGACCACCGGTCGCCCGCTCTGGCAAGCCGAGATCAAGATCGTAGACGCAGGCAGCGGATTGACCGTCAGCAATGGCGAGCAGGGCGAAATCTGCGCACGCGGCTACCAGTTGATGCTCGGCTACTTCGACATGCCGGACGAAACTCGCCAGACCATCGACGCCGAAGGTTGGCTGCACACCGGTGATATCGGCACGCTGGACTCTCGTGGGTATCTGCGCGTAACCGGTCGCCTCAAAGACATGATCATTCGCGGGGGTGAGAACATCTACCCGCGCGAGATCGAGGCGAACCTTATTGCTCATCCAGGCGTCGCTGGAGTTGCCGTGATTGGCGTCACCGATGAAGTCTGGGGAGAGTCGATCGTCGCCATAGTGATACCCGCCGACCCTGCGAAGCCCCCGCCACAGGAGGACCTGCGTCAATTTGTCCGACAACATCTGGCTCCGCACAAGACACCGCAACATTGGTATCTGGCATCGGCACTTCCAGCCAACAGCATGGGCAAGATCCAGAACTACCTTCTGCGAGATCAAGTCAGCAGCGGATCACTCCCCGAACTCCCGTAGTCCCAAGCCCTCGAATGAATGAGGCCTGCTGAACACTGACTTCTAATCGTTCGTCTTCTTATCGGCGACTGTTGTTGCCCGGTTTGATTGGCACATTGCCTTGAAGGCTTCGCGTCCTTAGTGCCCGTGGAGTGCCCGCGACCAAAAAAGCAAAGAACTGGTCACCAGAAACACCAGTTGATGAGAGCTTCTCATCCCCGGATTGAAGGTGGGAGAGGTGGTTCGAGAGGCTCATCGGATTTGGCTCTTGACCCCGGGCAAGATGGGCCAGCAGCACAACGACAACAAGATGCGGATGCTCCACTACGAGTACAAGAGCCTTGAAATTCCTTGCGCCCCTCACGGTTGGATGGAAGAGTACCGAAACGCCTGGCATCTACTGGAGAAGAACTAACGACTTCCTCAGAATCGCTATTTCAATCGAAGAGGGATGTCAAGGCATTTGCTCGAATCCGACCGCAGGTGTATCCCGAGAGTATGTGCATATACCGCTCTAGAGTGAGAAACAGTGTCCGGTCCAGAAGATCTTCTCGGGAAGTTAATCAAGAATCTCGTTGCGCGAACCTCGGGATGGACGGTTCTTGCAATCGCGCTGATTCTTTATCCCGGCGTTGGACTTCTTCTCCCGGTCTTGCTGGGCATGTCGAAAGTGTTCCTGATTGAATTCAACACTGTTGGTGTCGTGCTGGCGATGGTACTGGGGATGGGTTGGCTCGACGCTCAGCTCATAGCAAGCGAACGACGGAGACTTCTTGAGTGGACGAGCAACCTTCGACTGCTGGATTCGACCGAATTCGAATGGCTGGTAGGCGAGATGTTCCGAAGAGAAGGCTGGACGGTCCAGGAAACGGGACGAAGCGATGGACCCGATGGGAACATTGACTTGGTGCTTGTGCGTGATGGTCAACGCTCCGTGGTTCAGTGCAAGAGATGGAATTCCTGGGTCGTCGGCGTGGATGAAATTAGAAACTTTGCCGGCACCCTTATGCGGGAAAAACTGTCGGCCAAGTCTGGTATCTATGTGACGCTTTCGAGTTTTGGAAAGCAAGCGCGCGCTGAAGCAAATGTTTTGGGTATCGAACTCATCGATTCTGATGCTCTCTTGGCCAGAATTGAACGGGTCCGGCGCGCTGAGCCATGTTCATCCTGCGAAAAGCCAATGGTTCTCGCACATTCGATTCACGGATGGTGGCTGAGATGCGTTTCTACCGGCTGCAATGGAAAGCGTAACTTGAGCCGAGAACCCGGGCGAGCTCTCGATCTTCTTCTAGAGAGTTGATACTTCAATATCGAGCCACAGGGCACTCGTCGAATGACACTTCTTGACGCTGTTCAGGCTTCTACGACCTCGAATCAATGGCTCTTCGTTCTGAACGGTGCCCGTCGGAATCCCTCCGGACATGCGAAACATTACTGGGGCGGTTCAACATTCAATTCGAAGTTCGAATGACTTTCCATCCGCGTTCTCAAACCGCATAACCCCGACGACGCCGGAACCGAGTTCATGTAGGCAATTTTGTAGCCTAAGTCCCAGATTCGAGAGAACTTCCTCGGACGTCGGTGGACGAGCAGATGTCTCTGACCAGGAGAGATGGACCTCCAGGGACGCCCTCGGACGGCCCAGATCGGTTCCTAATGTACCGGGATCGATACCCGCAACGCGTAACCAGGACGCAGGCGCCTAGACGTCGATTGACGCGTCCTCAACGCGCGGGTCGGTTCACTTACGCGCGGCTCGCAACAAAGACCGGAATCTCGCGTGAGGTCTTCTCCTGATACTCCGCGTACGAAGGGTACGCCTGCACGGCGCGACCCCACCACAGCGTTCGCTCGTCCCCGCTCACTTGCCGGACCTCGACGTCGAAGGGCTCAGTCCCATCTTGGAGCATGATGTCACCAGGATGTGCAAGAAGGTTGTAATACCAGACTGGGTTCTCAGGTGCTCCGCCCTTGGAGGCGACGAGGGCGTACTCGCCGTCGTGTTCGACGCGCATGACAGGGGTCTTTCGAACCTTGCCGCTGCGATTACCGCGAGTGGTGAAGATGACGATCGGCAGACCCGTATCAAGCAGGGTGTTCGCGCGCGCGCCACCAGACTCTTCGTACTCAGCGACCTGATCGCGCACCCACTGCGAGGGACTCGGTTCGTACTCACCATTAATGGGCACGGTATAACTCCAACGTCGGCGCATGAATAGTCACAAGGACCCCTCTCCTCGATAGGACGGCAGCAATTCGCCCCACTACCAATGGTAAAACCCCGTGGACAGAAACGCAACTACCGGGCCAATTGAATAATCAGACACGAGTGCAGCCGAACTTCCTCGCAACTCGAACAAGACGTTTGGATGCTCGTGCGCTCCTTCATTGCGTGATTCATGTTTGTTTTTACCATGAGTAACTCGTACGTCGGTGTTGGCGCAACTTGTTACTTCTATGCCAATAGCTTTCGGCGCGTAGTGGAGATTCTGGTCGAAACTAACTTCAGCTCACTGAATTGGCCCTGCGTGACTTGTCGTCAAGCAACATGAGGGCTTGTCCGGACGGTCTACGACCGGAGTGTCAGGGCTCCCCGATCCGGTGACGGTTGTCCTTGCCGTATCGCGATTGCAACTCTGATAGCAACGCTGAATCTGAATACGCGGGTCAGTCAATATCCGCTGAAGTCCGGTGATGAGGGCTGTAACCAATCCAACATGGCCGCTACCCGCCGAGCCGTCAAGCCTTCGTCCACTCGGCATTGGAGTTCCTGAAGGGCGCAATGGCGATAGCAACAATCACAACTGCGACGAGGGCAACGAGAAGGGGATAGTAGATCGCGACGTGGAGCACCAGAACTGCACCAATGAGACCACCAACGAACATGCCCGAAATAGCTACAATGCGACGTCCGAACTTCGATCCCACTCCGCCCACCACGGTCTGATCCGCCGCAATGCCCGTGATCGTGAGAGTCAACACGGTGGTGGTGAGATCGGGCACGGCCAACTTACGTGCGACCGCGTTCTGTAGGCCCATCGCAATACCGAGTACCCCAATAAGCGCGTAGCGGTAGCCCCCTGAGACCAACCGTGGCGACAGGACTGCGAGCACGACCGAGGCGCCAAAGAACCACGCTTGGATGAATGTGGCGAGACTGAGAAGCTGGCCACGGTGATGAGCGAACAGGGAGTTGAGCCTCCCGCCAAACGCAGCACCCACAATGAAGGCGCCAATGGCTCCCAACGATGCGGTGATCGAGAACCCCTGGGCACCGGCAAGAGCGAATCCCAAGAATACGATGTTGCCCGTCATGTTGGCAACGAAGACGTGCCCGAGGGTGAGGTAGCTAAAGGCGTCAACGAGTCCTGTCGTCAGGGTCATAATCACCAGCAGAGGAGGAAGGGGACCGTGTGTGGCGTCGTGGCCAGGCACCAGCGTATTTCGGACGTCAACGAGAAACGACTTCATAGAAATCTCCTGGTTCCACAGATCGCGGACACTTTCGTCGATGTGAGTCTAGGAAGAGATGATCCTTACAGCTCAGCGTTTCTCATCCGTCGAAGCGTTCAATGTGGTGCGCCGGCAGTGAATGGGACTACCAGCATCCCTCTCTTGATCGACGCTGCCGGGATCAAGACCCGGGTAGGCCAACGGTGCGAGATGCGACCTCCCAAAGATCATGAGCCAACGTTGCGTCGCGTGCTTGGTTGGTTCCCTTCGAGATCTTCTTGTCCTTGTAGTACTCCCCGGACGTCCAGTCCTGATCCGGCTTGGCGGTGGCGAGCCACACCATGGTCTCGGCACCCTTCGCGGGAGAACGGAGAAGATGCTTGATGAAGCTGGTGTAGACAAAGCTGAAACTTCCACCAAACTCAGAGTAGAAACTGGTTCGCACCACGCCCGGCTGAAATGCGGCTGCGCTAAGCCCTGCTGCATGGTGTCGCGCATGCAGTTCCTTGGTAAAGAGGATGTCCATGAGTTTGGCCCTACCGTAGGCGCGCTGGGCCGTGTAACCATGCTCGAGCGTCAGGTCGCCCAGATCAAGCGTTCCAGCTCCCCTGCTCGCGAGGCTCGAGGTGGCAATGACGGAAGCCTTCGAAGCGATCAGTGTGTCGAGCAAGAGATTCGTGAGAAGGAACGGTGCGAGGTAGTTCACCTGCGTCGTGAGTTCGTTCCCATCGACCGTAAGCTGGCGAGCTCCCATCACGCCGCCGGCGTTGTTTATCAGCACATCAATCCGTGGAAGCTCCGCTTGAAGTTGCGTAGCCAAGGTCCTCACGTCCTCTAATTTCGCGAAGTCAGCAAGGTAGTGGGGAGCGCCGATTTCGCGCGCCAGCTTCTGCGTCTTCTCGGGGGATCGGCCGACAATGACCACGCTGGCGCCTTGACCCCTCAACAGCCGTGCGGCTGCTGCTCCGATGCCGTCACTGGCGCCGGTGATGACAATGACCCGTTCAGCCATGGAAACTTCCTCTCTCAGTGCGATGCTCCGCAGGTGGACTCACCTGTAGGGAAATGGACACCGGCTTATTCGCTCGTGCTGCCCTGCGCTGCAGCGGCTGTATTTCCAAACGGCTCGTCGAACATCGGGGCCAGCATGGCCATTGCCTCGCGCAACGTCGAGGCCGCTCCAAGGTCTGAAGAACTCGCGCTCCACACCTCGAGCGATGTGCGCAGCGTCGTGAGGATCGCTGCCGCGACCAATTGAATCCGCAGGCTCTCGGGTACCAGACTCATCCGGCGCGCGAGCACCTCGGCGAGCAGATCTTGATTGCGGCGTGTCTCTTCGAGCCATCGCGCCCGCAACTGAGTGTTGCGCGCCAAGAGCTCTTCGAACGACCGCAGTGCCTTCGGATCCACTTCTTCAACCTTGGCGACCAGAACTGCATCCAGTGAAGTGATGAGTGACTCATCCGCTGGGCGCTCATCAAGGTCCGCGACAACGTCGGACCAAGTGGTCCGGACCATCCCGATGATCACGTCACCTTTGGTCGGAAAGAGGCGATAGAAGGTTCTTGGCGAAACCTCAACAGCGGCGGCGATGTCCTCGACGGTCGTTGCGTCGTAGCCATTGTCTTCGAAGAGTTGGGCCGCGGCTTCCGCCAACTCACGACGCACACGCTCCGTGCGGCGCGCGACCAGATTCTTCGAAGGCTTGGAAGCGACAGTCCCTGACATGTTCAAATTATAACAGAATCTGCCTGTTGGCACTCTATGAATAGTACTGGTTTGCGCCTATCTACAGATTATGCCAGAATCTCCGAATGGCCCCTCGTGACAAAGCCGTTGCACCTCGTAGGGAAGCCATGACACCTTCGAGCCATCTTTCAACCAACGGGATGCAACATCGTTGGCTGGTCCTCGGGGTTATCGCCGTCGCCCAGCTCATGGTGGTCCTCGACAGCACGGTGGTCAACATCGCGTTACCGTCAGCGCAGAAGGCACTGCACTTCACGAATGGCGACCGCCAATGGATCGTCACCGCGTACGCGCTCGCCTTTGGAAGCCTGCTGCTACTCGGGGGCAGGCTCGCCGACCGTTTCGGTCGCAAGTTGATCTTCATTACCGGATTAGTTGGATTCGCCGTCGCTTCAGCCGTTGGTGGCGCGGCAACGAGCTTTCTCATGTTGGTGGTGGCGCGAACCTGCCAGGGAGCGTTCGGGGCGCTGCTCGCCCCCGCGGGGCTGTCACTGCTGACAACGACCTTTCCCGACCAGAAGGACCGCGGCACCGCGTTCGGCGTGTACGGAGCAATTGTCGGCTCGGGTGGTGCGCTCGGGCTCCTATTAGGTGGCGTCTTAACCCAGTACCTGTCGTGGCGCTGGTGCCTCTACATCAATCTTCTCTTCGCCGCGATCGGCACCATCGGAGCCCTGTTGCTGCTTCGTCATAATCCATCGAGGCAGCACCCCCGGGTGGACCTGCCGAGTGCGGTGACCATCTGCGCTGCGATGTTCTGCGTGGTCTACGGATTCTCGAACGCCGAGACGCACGGCTGGACGGCTCCGTCCACGTGGGGCTTCATCGTGGCCGGTCTGGGGCTGCTCGCGACGTTTGTCGTCCTTCAGTCGCGGGTCGCAAACCCCCTGCTGCCGCTACGAATCATTCGCGATCGCAATCGAGCCGGTTCATACCTGGCGGTATTCCTCGCCATGGCCGCCGTCTCAGGGGCATACCTCTTCCTCACCTACTACTTGCAAGCCACGCTCGGCTACTCACCGGTCACCACTGGTTTTGCGTACATGCCTCTTATGGCGGCGGCGATGGTCGCGGGTATTGCCTCGAACGTCGTGCTCCTGCCACGAACTGGGCCGAGACTTCCGGTCGTCGTTGGCATGCTGCTCGCGGCGACCGGCATGATCTGGCTCACTCGAATCGGGCTGCACTCGAGCTTCGCTTCCGCGCTGCTCGGGCCCCTTGTTCTCATGGGCCTGGGTCTCGGCTTAGTCATCGCACCCGCGAACAACACCGCAACGTTCCGACTGCCGCCGGCAGACGCAGGTGTCGGCTCAGCAATGGCCAACACCCAACAGCAAATCGGACTATCCCTCGGGACCGCCCTACTCAACACCATGGCGGTGAGCGCCACGACGCACTACCTCATTTCAAACGAGAGACTGGCCACTCGGCCCCTCTACGCAAAACTTGTTCGCCTCGCGGCAGTGGACGGTTACATCACCGCATTCTGGTGGGCAGCCGGTATCTTCGTAGCCGGCGCAATCATTTGCGCAATGTTGTTCCGTCCGGGCGTACTCGCCGGGCAGGGAGATTCCACGCAAGTGGCCGTCCTCGACGGATAGCGAGCCTTGGCGATAGACGAGGGGACTCTTCGACCAGTTCGACCACCGACGACGTTCTAGCTCACCGTTGAAGCCGCCCTCTTAGAGAGCGCTCCCCGTGACCAGTCCTTCCAAGACGGCTTCTTCGACGGTCCGCGGCGCCATGCAGTCGCCCACTCCCAGCGCGTGCATACCGAGATCCTGCAGGCCCGTGAGCAGGCCCGATACCGACTGGTGGCCGCACGAGAGCACCACCCCCGAGATCCCCTCGATCAATATCGGCTCTTCAGTCAGGACGTGCTGCAGGTACGCGGTATCGCTGTCGACACCGAAGAGACGCACGAGTGGCACCACGGTTATCCGCTCGCGCGCCAGCGCGGCGAGTTGGGCGTCGCGCACGTACTGCTGCAGGGCTCCCCCGGCGCCGTAGCCGTTCACGCAGAGGGTCACCCGGTGACCCTTTGCGGCGAGCACTCTCGCCACACCGATTCCGATCCAGTCCCCGCGCCAATCGACGACGACGACGTGACCCCCGGGGGGCGTCTCGCCGCGCAGCACCTGCCAGGCGTCGAGCACCACCGGCTCGCCCATCAGCTCGATCGTCGGGCGGTACGGCGTCGCCCCGGTCGCTACGACCACCACGTCGGCGTCAGCGTCGACCAGAAAATCGAGGTCGACCATGCTCCGCGTTACGATCCGCACGCCCGCGCGCACCGCCTCACGGTGCAAGTTCATGGCGGCCCCGCCGAACTCCTCGCGCCCCGGCAGCGCCTGAGCCAGCAGTATCTGCCCGCCCAGCTGCCCGGTGGCTTCGTGCAGTGTGACCACGTGGCCCCGCTCGGCGGCAACGGCGGCGGCCTTCATCCCCGCCGGACCCCCGCCCACCACAATGACGCGGCGGCTCTTCGACGCCCGCACCCGCTGGCCGTAACGGATCTCCCGGCCGGTTTCGGGGTGCTGGATGCACGAGATCGGATAGCCCGCGTGGAAGTGACCAATGCACGCCTGATTGCAGGCGATGCACGCACGGATATCGTCGTCCTGGCCCGCAGCGGCGAGGCGCGGCAACTCCGGATCGCAGATCAGCGCGCGGGTCATGACACACGCGTCGGCCCGGCCCTCGGACAAGATCCGCTCGGCTTCCTGGGGCTGGTTGATCCTGCCCGCCACGAGCACCGGCACGCTCACGAGCGCCTTCACGCGCGCCGACAGCGGCGCGGTGTAGCCGTTCGCAAAGTGCATCTCGGGCGCGATGTGGTCCGAACCGGCGAACGCGGCCGATGTGCCGGTCGTGATGCTGAGATAGTCCACCAGACCTTGTTCGGAGAGTTGCACCGACGCGTCGAGCGCGATCTGCGCGTCCAGGCCCTGCGGTTCGTGCTCGTCAATGGAGATACGCATACCCACGACGAACTCGGCTCCCACGCGTTCGCGTACCGCGCGAAGGACCCGCTCCAGAAACCGCAGGCGGTTCTCAGGGTTGCCGCCGTAGTCGTCGTCGCGCAGGTTCACGTGGGGATTGAGGAACTGGGCGGGCAGGTAACCGTGGCTCGCCACGATCTCCACCCCGTCGAGTCCAGCTCGCTGCAATCGAGACGCGGCCTGCGCGTAGCCCTCGATGATCTCGTCGATCTCGCTGATTCGCAGGGCGCGCGGCATCACGTGGAAGCGTTCGTTGGGCACCGCGGAAGGGGCGAGCGCCACCGGGCTCGATCCGTCCTGGGACTCCATGACTTCGCGGCCGGGATGGAACAACTGACCGAAGATCTTCGTCCCGCTCGCGTGCACCGTCGAGGCCAGCTTCTGATAACCGTCGATACAGGAATCGTCAATCGCCATGAGCACGTGCGCGGTGTAGTGGGCGCTCTCGTGCACCCCGGCCACCTGGGCGACGATGAGACCCACCCCGCCCTGGGCGCGCGCGGCGTGATACGCGATCAACTGATCGGTGATCCGTCCGTCATCCACCATCACCGTGTCGTGACCCGAGGAGACAATCCGATTCTTGATGGTGCAAGAACCGATTGCCAATGGGCTGAAGAGATGCGGATACCCGGTCATTACCTCACTCGCCCTGCACTGGGAGCGCCGGTTCGAGCCCGTCCACTGGTGTGTCGAGCGGACTGAAGTCGCGCATGGGGAACCCCGCCTTCTCTTGGATTGTCTGGCGCCACACGTATGAAATTAGCCCGATCACGATCACGCTCAGCGATATCATCTGCTCGGTCCTTCCGCCGTACCCGACGAGTCCCGGGTTCGAGAAGCCGACCACGATCATAACGGCGTTGAAGATCGCGAGTACGCCGGCGACGAACAACCAGGACCGCTGCAACCGCAGGGGGCGAGCAAGATCGGGGTGCGTGTGGCGCAGCAGCAAGAAGCCGGTGAGCGCGAAGAAGACCGACAGCAGGTAGCCGAGATTGCTCGCGAAGATGATCCCGGCGACGTTGCTCACGAGAAAGAGCACGAGGAGGTTGAAGACCAGGTCCACCGTCATGCCCCGGGCCGGTTGATTGTGCCGGTTCAACTTCTCGAGTTGGCGAATGGTGAGCCCGTGCTCGGCCATGCCGTACAGCGCGCGCCCCGAGTCGCTGGTTGCCGAGCCGAGCGCGATGAACTGGGCGGCGCAGATGATAGCGATGATGAGGCCGCCGAGGTGGAACGGGAGGACCTTCGAGACGACGGCGACGAGATACCCGATCGGGCTGCGCTGGATCTCGCCGATGCCAACGGTTCCCGTCATGACCGTCGTGCTGGCGGCGACCACCACGATCATGATGAGCGACGAACTCAACAGCGCTCGGGTCACGTCGCCTGGACGCTTGAACTCGGGAGCGAACATCGCACAGATCTCGGTGCCGTACGAGGTCCACGACGCCACGAACGCCCAGGTGAGCAGTAGCTTCCAGGTCGACCAATCCCCGTTGCCCGCGGCGAACGTCAGGAGTGAACTGTGAAATTTTCCAGTCACCAGTGGTCCGATGAGGCAGACGGCCGCGAGAATCGCGAGGGTGATTCCGATCGCCAGGTTGGCGTTGATCACCACTCGTAGACCAGAGATATTCATCACGTAGACGAGGATCACCGTCGCCGCGGCGATGAACGTCGGGAGACCGACGTGGTTGCCAAGGATGACGAAGGCCCACGTCGAATGGGAGAACCACTCGGCCTGGATGAGATCGCCAATGACGAGCGACACCACCGCGAGTGTCAGTGACCATCCAGCCCAGTAGCCGATCCCGAGAATGGAACCGAGCGGCTTGACGTAGCGCTGCCAGGCCTTGCTGGCGTACATCGCAATCCCGCCCGATGCATTGGGGAACATCTCGGCCATCTCGGCGTAGATGAAGTTCTGCAAGAGCGCGATGATGCTCGTCCCACCCCAGACGAGGAGTGCCCCCCATGCCCCGAGCGCCCCGATCTCGTAGCCAATGAGCGTGAAACCGCTCATCGGAATGACCAGCGCCAGAATCACCCCGCCTCGCGCGCTGAGCGTTCGCTTGAACGCGCCCTGCTCACGATTGAATGGTTCGATGAGGCTGGGTTGTATTTCCTCAAACATGACGCGATGCCTCCTGGTTTGGTTGAAGCGGTACGACGACGTTCGGCACCAACGAGTGCGCAGCGGACCATGGGTTCGACGCCGCGCAGCGCGCGTCGGGCCATTGAATCGAGTGGGTGAAGGGTGACGTCACGGACGTGCGCCTAACATCCTGACGCGCGAAGCTCTCATGAACCTCAGCCGTGGCGGCAGCTTCGCGTACTGGTCGATGGTGGCTCCGACGAGCCTCGCGCCCTCGACTGTCAACGTCACCCTCGTCAACGTTCCGCGTAACCGGAATCTTTGAGTCTGTAGTTTCCTGCCTCTTCATCGTCCCCCCCAGATCGATGTACAGCCACTTCAGGTTTATATGCAGTCACTTCAGTTCTCTATACAGAGACTTCAGTGAGTGTATTCATACCATAGTTTCTGAAGTGCAGCTGTGCTCACCCGAGCGAGGAGCCGCCGACCAACTCAAGAAGTTGGTGATCCTCGAGCGAATCTGCCATGGCCGTGGCCCAGCTGGGGCGTCAGAAGGCAGTGATTCTCTAGAAGAAGTAGAGCCGCGACAGCGAAATAGATTCGGCCGGTTCTGACGCCACTGGCTCGCCATTCAGAACAACCGCTCCGGTAGAGGGATCAACCTCCACGTCGCCGAGCATGGTGTTGCGGACCATCGCCTTCGGTCCGATTCCCCGAGTTCCCTTCACCGCGACTCGCCGTCGTGACGTCGGCATCTGATCGACCGCGCCACCCAGTGACGCGCCCGCCACAAAGGCCACGGACAGTTCGGCAGCGGTGGCCCCCATGCCGCCAAACTGGGGTCCAAAGACCAATGGTTCGGAGGAATCAATCGATGCGTTGGGGTCTCCGGTCACTCCCCAGGCGGGAAAGCCGGCCTTCAGAACGAGCGAGGGTTTGGCCCCGAAGTACTTGGGATCCCACAGAACGAGGTCAGCCAACTTCCCGACTTCTATCGATCCGATCTCGTGGCTCATTCCGTGGGCGATCGCCGGATTGATAGTCAATTTCGCCAGGTAGCGCAGGATTCGCTCGTTGTCGTCGGTTTCGTCGATGTCGAGTGGCCCACGGTCAACCTTCATCTTCGACGCCATTGCGAACGTCCGGCGAAACGTCTCGCCCGCACGTCCCATCCCTTGCGCGTCCGACGACGTGATCGAGATCATCCCGAGGTCGTGCAGGACGTCTTCAGCCCCCATGGTTGTTCCGCGCACCCGGTCGCGCGCGATGCGAGCATCCGAGGCGACGTCCTTGTGCAGACCGTGCGACGCGCAGATCATGTCGAAGTGTTCCGCGATCGCGTCGCGTCCATACGGCAGGGTCGGGTTGGTGGAGGACCCGATCACGTTGGCCCGACCCGCCAGTCGCATCACGTCGGGCGCGTGACCGCCGCCGCAGCCCTCGATGTGAAAAGCGTGGATGGTGCGGCCCTCGAGGACGGCGATGGTGTCGGCCACGCTCATCGCCTCGTTCAGACCGTCCGAGTGCAGTGCGACCTGGACGTCGTAGTCGTCGGCGACGCGAAGCGCGGTATCGATGGAGCGTGGGTGGGCGCCGAGGTCCTCGTGCACCTTGAACCCGCAGGCGCCTCCCTGCTCGATGGCCTCGAGCAGCGGCGCGGGATTCGACGACGACCCGCGCGCGAGAAATCCGATGTTGACGGGCCACGCGTCAAACGCGGAGAAGGCGTGCGACAGGGCCCACGGCGAGTTGACCCCCACCCCCCAGACCGGACCGAACTCCTGGCCAATGATGGTGGTGACCCCTGAAGCCAGGGAGGCCTCCATGATCCGCGGCGACATCAGATGCACGTGGGTGTCGATGGCCCCGGCGGTGACGATGAGGCCGTCGCCGGCGATGATCGTGGTACCCGTTCCCACGACGACCGCCACGTTGTCCATGGTGTCGGGATTTCCCGCTCGGCCGATGCCGGCGATGCGGCCGTTGCGAATCCCGATGCTCACCTTGTGACAGCCCTGGACCGCGTCGAGCATGACGACGTTGGTGACCACCAGGTCGCAGGTCTCGGCCACTGACGCCGCTCGCAGATGCATGCCGTCACGGGCGGTCTTCGCGAAGCCGACCACGAACTCGTCGCCGCGCACCTCGGCGTCGGACTCCACCCGCAGGTGCAGGCGCGTGTCACCCAGGTGGACCAGGTCTCCCGTGGTGGGACCGTAGATGCTCGCGCGAGTCGGGCTCATCGTCCCACGTCCAGGTAGCCGCAGCGATGAGCCTTTTCCAACGCCGCTTCCTTCGCGCCCGGCTCGTCCAGCGGTCCGTCGACGAGCCCCGCGAATCCAATGACCACGCGCGCCCCGCGGATGTCGGCGAGTGCCACGCGAACCGGGATCTGCGGATCGAATCGCACCGTGGTCCCCGCGTCGATCGCCAGGTGGCGCCCGAAGGCCGCGGCGCGATCGAATCGCAGCCGGGGATTGACCTCGAAGAAGTGGAAATGACTGGTGACGCCGATCGCGACGTCGCTCTCGTTCACCACGTCGACGAACGCGTCGACGCGCCGCTCGAACGCCACGGGCGCTTCGATGACCGCGCCCGGTACCTGATCCGACGATTCGTAGGCCACGTCACCGTCGAGCACTCGGAATGGATCATCGACGACAATGAGCCGGGTGCCATCGTCGAAGGTGGCTTCGATGCGAACCTCGGAGACGATCTCGACCACGCCGTCGAGTACGTCGTCGGGGGCCAGGACGGTGCGACCCCGCATGATCACCTCGTGCAGTCGAAGCCCATCGCGCGCCGCCTCGGCGGCGGTGTCACTTATCAGCGCGATGGCTTCTGGGACGTTGAGCCGCAGCCCGCGGGCGCGACGTGCTCTCGCGAGTTCCGCGGCGGTGAACACCAGAAGTCGGTCACGTTCTGCGGGCGTCAGCCTCATTGCTCAGACCCGGGACCGTTCACTGTTCCTGCGGGCCCACGTCCACGTGGTCACTCGTCGCCGTGGACAACGGCGCCTGCGGCGACGGTCAGATCAACGGTGGTGTCACCAATCTCGGTCGTAGGAATCGAGAAGATGTCGTGACTCAACACGGCCACGTCGCCTTGGCGCCCGACCTCGAGGACGCCGAGGATATCCTCGTCGCCGTTGACGTAGGCGACACCCTTGGTGAACGCTTCGACCGCGTGCTGCACCGAGAGGCCCTGGTCGGGACGGAACGGCTTGGTGGTCTCGTCAGTGCCCGGATTTCCGAGTGCGGTCGACAGCATGCGGTTCACCGCCACGTGCATCTCCTGGAGGGGATCGGGGCTCGACACCGGCCAGTCTGATCCGAAGGCAATGCGCGCGTTGCGCTCCAGCAGCGACTGGATGGAGTACTGCCATCCACTGCGCTCCTCGCCGACGAAGGGAATCGTGAGGTTCTCCATCTGCGGGTCGTTGCACGCCCACAGCGGTTGGAAGTTCCCGATGGCCCCGATCCGGGCGAAGCGGTCGAGGTCGCTCGGCGCGATGAACTGCAGGTGGGCAATGTGGTGACGGTTGAGACCCCAGCGCCGTTCGCCGACGCCCTCAATCGCGTCGAGGGCGGTCGTGATCGCGCGGTCGCCAATGGCGTGGAAGTGAACCTGGAACCCCTCGGCATCGAGGGTGCGCGTGGCGTCGCAGAGCTGCTCGGATTCGATGAAGAGGTCGCCGCGGTGGGTTCCCTGGTGACCGGGGTCACCGAGGTAGGCCCTCGACATCGCGGCGGTGAAGGTCTCGCACACCCCGTCGACCATCATCTTGACGCTGGTCGCGCGAAACTTGCCCTTCGAGGCGAGCTCGCGGCGGGTCTGGAAGTGCGCGAGCTGTTCGATCCCTCGCGCGCGGTCCCACCACAACGCGGCTCGAACGCGCCCGGTCAGCCAGCCCTCTCGCTCGGCCGTGACGTAGGCGTCGAAGGTGTCGGAGATGCCGAGCTCCCCGGCGTCGCCGACGCAGGCGTCCTGCCAGTGGGTGATGCCGTGGCCATGCAGCCGCGCGAGCGCGGCGCGCAGTCCCTTGGTCAAGTCCTGCGGCGACGTCGGGGGCAGGACCCTCGCGATCAAGCCCATCGCGCCGTCGTGCAAGGCACCGGTGGGATTGCCCCGCTCGTCGCGTTCGATGCGTCCGGCGAAGGGATCGGGGGTGTTGGCGTCGACCCCGGCGCGCTCGAGCGCGATGGTGTTCACCCACGCGGAGTGGTGATCCTTGTTGGGCAAGAACGCCGGTCGTCCACCGCACACCGAGTCCAGGTCCGTGGCGCTCGGCACGCCGCCCGGGAACGCCTCCAACGCCCAGCCGCCGCCGAGCACCCAAGCGTCGTCGGGTAGACCTGCGGCGTAGAGCGCGATGCGATCGAGACATTCTTGGCGGGTGCGCAGACCCAGGAGGTTGCAGCGCAGGCTCTCGAGACCGGCCGAGATGGCGTGCACGTGGGCGTCGCCGAACGCCGGAAGCGCGAGTCGCCCCGCGAGATTCACCACGCGTGTCGACGAGCCCGAGAGGGCGTCAATCTCGTCGTTGGTCCCGACCGCGAGGATGGTCCCATCGGCGATCGCGACTGCTTCAGCGAAGCCTCCGGGTGCGGACGGGGAGGCGACCTTGCCCCCACGAAGAATCAACGACGCCTTTGTCATGCCTGCCCCCTCGGATGCGCACACTGAGTCCGCCCCGTCACGGTAATGCGAATCGCCGCCACCACGCAATTTCCTGCGACCCGTTCGAGTTCGTCCGCCGTCGTCATCGTGAACCGTTCGTAAAGCGCGGGACTAACCGGATGAACGAAGCCGATACCGAGGTGACCGCTCCAAGAAGTCGCGGCTACTCGGCGCGGTAGACGACCTTGCCGTCGACCACGGTCGCCAGGATCGGCAGCTCGGTCACGTCCAGCGCGCGGCACTTCACGGGGTCCTCGCCCCAGGCGACGAAGTCCGCCCGGTAGCCCGCTCGCAGCATCCCCGCCACGCCATCCTCGCCAACGGCTCGTGCGGCATTGGTCGTGTAACCCGCGAGCGCCTCGTACGAATCGAGCGCGGTGCGTGAGCCGATCATCCCGCCGTCGGCGAGGTCCGGCGCGCGACGCAGTTGGGCGGCGAAGAGCCCGAGCCGCGGGTCGAACGGAGCGACTGGCCAGTCCGATCCCAGCACCATGAGTGCCCCCGAGACCGCCAGGTCGCCCGAGCGCATGCCGTGCGCGCAGCGGTTGATGCCGAGGCGCTGGGACCAAGGGTCCGACATGTCCGGCTTCATCCAGCGAACGTGGATGGGCTGCATCGAGGCGGTGACGCCTTCGGGCGCGAAGCGGGCGATGGTGGCGTCGGGGGCGGTTTCGATGTGCTCGATGCGGTGGCGCGCCGGGCCCTTGGGAAGACTCGCGTAGACGTCGAGCACTTCACGGATGGCGCGGTCGCCAATGGCGTGGGTCGCGATGCGCAGCTTCGCGTCGTGGATCCTTCGCACGGTGCGCCAGTACTGCTCGATGTCGGGCCACATGGGGCTCGTGCCGTCACCGTCGACGTCGGGCTCTTCGAGCCACGCGGTGCCGGTGTCGATGACCCCGTCGAGCATGAACTTCACGCCGTCGGCGCGCCATTGGCGGCCCGACCTCACGGGCCCGCGGGTGATCGCGTCGAGCACCGACTCGTCGGTGGCGGGGTCCACCCAGTAGTGCAGCGCGACGCGCATGTTGAGTCCACCGTCGCCTTCCAACTCCTCGAGCAGGTCCGCCGTTGCGGGACCCCCGTCCATGAGGTGCACGCCCGTGATGCCCACGGCGTTCTGGCGGGCAATGGCGTCGCGGTACCAGCCGACGCGCTCGTCATGACCGGCGACGGGCATCGCCACGCGCACCGCGTCAATGGCCGAGCGTTCGTGGAGTTCGCCTGTTGGCTGTCCCTGGTCGTCGCAGACAATCGACGCGGCGTCGGCGAACTGGCGTGCCCCAACGACGCCCGCGAGGGCCAGCCCCGCCGCGTTGGTGAAGCCGGTGTGCAGGTCCAGCGCGAGCACGAGCATGGGGCCCTCGCCGGCGGCGGCGTCGATCAGCTCGTGGTGGTAGCGCAGTCCGCCGAGGGCCGCGTACTCCATGGCGAATCCGAGGATCCAACCACCGGGTCCGACGCGGCGTCGCTCCGCGGCGAGCATGGCTCTGATCTCGTCGAGCGAATCGACCCTGTCGAAATCGATGCCCCGTCCGATCTCGGCGCCCATGAAGAGGTGCTGGTGGCCGTCGGTGAGGCCGGGCGTGACTGCCCAGCCCGGTTCGCCGAGCACCTGGGTCGTGGCGTCACAGACGTCGCGTACCTCGTCGTCACTGCCCACCGCCACGATGACGCCATCGCTCACGGCCATGGCGGTGGCGTGGGGACGCGACGGGTCCATGGTTCGAATGTCCGCTCCGAAGAGCGCGAGTTCAGCGGGCATCGTGTGCCGCCTTTCCTAGTGCGTTGGCCAGTTCAAAATGCAGGTCGCCGAGATCCGTCTCGAGGGCGTGGGGCCAGCTCGAGAACTTCGCCACTACCGTGTCGTTCACCGCGTCCAGGTGCAGGAACTGGCCGTAGATGCCGAGCCCCGCCGAGACCGGCGCTTCAGGGTCCACCACCCACCAGCAGTTGTGATACATCGTGAAGCGATTCGTACCTTCCGAGATCGTCGTGGGAAACGCGTTCACGAGGTCGTCGCTCGTCGTCGTGCAGTCGCGCACCCACTGGGCCGGCACCACCTGGACGCCGTTCGCCCGGCCACCGCGCAGGTGCAGCAAGCCGAACCGCGCGAGGTCGAGGGCGGTGGCGCAGACGCCGCCGTCGGCGAGCGCGCAGCCCCCGACGTCGACCGTCACCTCCGCGTCGTACTGCGCGCCCATCTTCGACCAGATGCGGTCCGACACCAACTGCGCGAAGGTCATGCCCGCGCAGCTCTCGAGGACCCAGCCGAGGATGTCGGTCAGGATCGACTGGTAGTCGAAGGTGCCACCGTGTTCGCCCCGAGGAGCAAGTGTCGCCATGTAGTCGTACAGGTTCTCGGTGGGACCCACGTCGGTGCGCGGCCGGTGTCCCGCCACCTGTTCGTAGATGCGCACGTCGGCGTGCAGGTCGGCGTAGTCCTCGGAGAAGCGCACGCCGCCACGCATGTCGAGAAGGTTCTGCACGGTGCAGCCCTCGAGGCTGGTGCCGACGAGCGTCGCAATATGGTCGGTCACCAGATCACTCGTGCGAAGCAGTCCTTCGCCGACGAGTATCCCGGTGAGGGTCGAGGTCACCGACTTGGACACCGACATGAGGATGTGTGTTTGGCTCCGCGACATCTCGGGGCCGTACTCTTCGAAGACGATCCGTCCGTGGTGCAGCACCACGACGGCGTCAGTGTGCGTCGCGTCCAGGGCCTCACGGACGCTGAAGGTGCGTCCCTGCGCGTCAAAGCTGATGCGATCAAGGTCGAGTGGTTCGCCGAGCTCGAAAGGAACGGGCGGGCCTTCACCGCGACTGATGCGCTCGGTGGGGATCAGTTCTCGAACGTGGCTGAAGGCCCACTTGTTCTCATCGGGCTCTTGCCAGTTGGCGAGAGTGGTGTTGGCGTTACGCATGATACCTGCGGGCCTTTCAGATAAGCGGACGGGCGAGGAGCGGCAAGGAAAACAATGCGAAGCAAGGTCCCGCGCCTCGAGTGCTGACTGGTGAGTAGTTCACTGCGAAATCAGCGGAGGGGAGCGCCACCGGTTTCCCGACGCCGCTCCCCTCCGCTCACTAAATGACGTGGTCGCTACTTGCAGCCACCGACTGATGCGGCCCAAGGACCCATCATCTGACTGAAGTCGAGGGTCACACCGCAGATTCCCTTGGCGACGAAGGCCGTGCCTGGGTCGAACGTCAGTGGGATCCACGGCATGTACTTCATGACCAGCGCCTGCGCCTGGACGACGAGCGCGGCGCGCTTGGCCAGGTTCGTCTCACCATTTGCCTCGGTCAACAACTTCACGATCGCGGGGTTGTCGTACGAGTCAAAGTTGGAGATGGCGTTGGGCAAGGCGATGTCGTTGTACAGGGCCAAGGGGTCCGGGTCCTGGTCGTAGTTCGTCGTCTGCACGAGGTCAATCCCCTTGCGTGAGGCGGGGTCACTGAACAGCGCACCGTACTGAGCGGCGGTCACGACCTTCAACTTCACGTTGAGCCCAACCGCTGCAGCACTCTGCTGGACCACGGCGGCCTGGTTGGCCGCGTCTGGGTCGCCGCCCATGACGGAGAGCACAATGGGCAACTTCGCAACTGCTCCGGCGGCCTTCACCAACTTGACAGCCTGCGCGTGCGCCTTCGTCTGATTCGTGTAGGCGGCGGCGATCTTGTTGTACGCAGTGGTGTAAATACCCTTGTCGTAGGAGAAGTAGCCCGGAGCCGCGAACGTGTAGGCCGGTGTGCCGACGCCGTATTGGACAGCCTTGATCAACTGCGATCGGTTGATCGACAAAGAGAGAGCCTGGCGAACATCTTGGTTCGCGATGGCGCCCTTGGTGCCGACGACGATCATCGCCGAGATCTCCATGGCCTGTGAGTTGGGTCCGACGTAGAGCTTGCCGGCGCTGGTCTTGCCCAGTGGCAGGATGTCGCTCGGCAAGATGTCAAAGCCTCCAGCGAAGGTTCCCGCTTCGAAGGCGCTCGCGACCTGGCCCGGGTCCTGTGGCCAGACAAACGTCAGCTTCTTGATCTTCGCGGCGTCCGCGGTGTTCCAGTAATTGGTGTTCTTCGCCATCACCAGCGAACTGCTGCCGTTCCAAGAAGACAACTTGAAGGGTCCGGTGCACTCGAGTGTTCCCTGTGGGGTGCCGAAGTTGGCGCCGGACTTCACGGTCGAGGCCTGCTCGACGACGGCGCCACCCAGCGAAGCGAGCTCCGGGATGAACGTCAGGTTGGGCGTCTTGAAGGTGACGGTCACCGTGTAGGGTCCGTTCGCGGTAATCGTCTTCACGTCCTCGAAGGCGGTCGTGTAGGCGTAGATAGAGGCGTTCGCGGTCACGAAGTTCCTCTTGAGGCTGTAGACCACGTCCGCCGACGTCATGGGCGTGCCGTCCCAGAACTTGACGTTCTTCTGGAGGTTAAGGACCACGGTCAACGGATTCGGCTGGGTGTAGGAGGACGCGAGGTTGCCCACGGTCTTCTGGCCGGGAAGTTCCTTGAACAGTGACTCGCACATGTTGGGAATGATCAGGTCTTCGGGGTAGTCGTTGTACTTGACCGGGTCGACCGAAGCGATGGGGCGGTACCAGATCCACCACGTCGCGGCGGAAAGGTCCTTGGTCGCCGCGGCGGTCTGCACCATCGTCGTGTTGCTGCCGCCGTTCGAAGAAGCCGCGCCGGCACTCGTCGCGAGTGCCCCGGTTCCAAGACTGACGAACGTCGCGGACACCGCAAGCGCAAAGGCCATTCCAGCCGTTCGAACTCGCGCTCCATTTGACATTTTCACTGTGAACTCCCCTTGTAAAAACTTTCTTCCCGCACAACACGAGCATCAAGTTTGGCAAATATTTCTATGAGGTTTAGGTCACATTGCACGCGGTGTCAAATCCCCGAGGGTTGGCTTCCGCCTCACCGGGCTCGAGCGACCAAACGGCTGCCAGCCCCTGTCTCGTGCTGAGGCTGATCGGGAATGCTTTACCGTTCAAGATGGTGCGGATCAGCTCGCCCGTCACGATCACGCACGTGAAGGGCCCTGAACGCACCCGCGCTCAGGGTGCGAGAACTGGCGTACCCAAGCCTGGATTCGAAGCTCTGGGGCCTTCACGCGTCCGCCCGAGTCCCGCTGGACTCGGGCGGACATTGTGCACGGGCAAGTTCGAGGTGGACATCGGGTACGCCTCGGTGAGGGGCTTGACCGGGTCTTCCACGTCGGTGGTCGAGTTCACACTCGATCTGCGCGCAAGGCGCAAAAAAAAAGTGGAGGTCTCGAAGAACGTCACCGTCGTCGCAACGCTTCGCAAGGGAGTCGTCGAGGCCGTCGAGGCCGCGATTGACGCCGTCGTGGGCCAACCAAGCAGTGTCGTGGCGCGAAGCGGCGTCGGCAGTTGGTGGGCAACCAGATTCCCTGTGGTTCGCAGTCTCCTCACCACTGTCGCCACTGCCTTGATCGTGCTGGCCCGTCGCTCAACCCAGCGCAAAGGGCCAATGCTCCCTTCGACGTATGGCGATAGACCATCCTCACGACATTCACCGTCGCGGATTCTCGCACTCTGGCTCGCAGCGGCCCAAACAGCCGTCCGTTGGACGAATGCGCCTTCAAGCCTCGTGAGTTTGACTTTTTTATCAAAGTCGTCTAAAAATCAACCAACTACGTTGACCGCAGACTGTTGCGGTGAGAACGTCGCTGGTGGTTCGTGGGCCGAATCATCTTCCTGATAGAGATTGCGATTAACCATGTTTGCTCCAATACTCATCTCCATCCCGACTGCTCAGGCGCTCGGTGCGACGCCCCATCTCGTCGGTGCAGGCGCTGCATTGTGAGTCACGAACAGCCACTGCGAACGTACCCTCACGTGCGAGTCGATGGCGACGCGACCGAGCGCGGACGCGAGTACGGTCGTCAAGCACGCGCGCGCATCGAGAAGTCGATCAATGCCTACCGCGACGTCTTCAACTACTACGCGGGCTGGGACTGGTCCACCGTTCGCGAGTTCGCGGCCGGATTCGAAGCACCCATCAAGGCCTTCGGTGCAAAATATCTCGAAGAGCTGCACGCGATCGCAGAAGGAGCCGGCGTCGACGCGCTCGACATCGTGGCGATCAACGTGCGTACCGAGATCATGTACTCGGCCAAGGCCCGCGACGCCGCCCGGTCCCTGCCCGGTGAGTGCAGCGCCTTCGCGTTGATTCCAGCCCCCGGCTCCTCCGAGCCAATGGTGCTGGGTGAGAACTGGGACTGGCTCACATTTGCCTTTGACACGCTGGTCGTGCTCGAAGCGACCCAGGACACCGGCCCCGCCTACGTCACCGTCGTCGAGGCGGGTCTGCTCGCCAAGATGGGCATGAACTCCGCGGGGCTCGGCCTCGCCACCAACGCGCTCGCGAGCGGGCGCGACGTGGGTAAACCGGGCGTGCCGTATCACGTGATGCTGCGAGCGATTCTGGACTGCGAGCGGGTCTCCGAGGCGTTCGCGTTGATTCAAGGAGCCCATCGCTCCTCGTCCGCCAACTACCTCGTCGCCCACCGTGACGGCTCCGCGCTCGACATCGAGGCGACGCCGGGTGATTTCTCGCGCGCGCACCTGCACGAAGCGAAGGACAACGTGCTGCTGCACACGAATCATTTCCTCTCGCCCACCTTTGACGATGTTGACGTGTCGCTCTGGGCCATGCCCGACAGTCCGGTTCGCCTCGCGCGACTACGCGCGGGCCTGAGCAATGACAAGCCCACCGTCGCCAGAGTCCGAGAGTTGCTGCGCGACCACGCCAACTACCCCTTCTCGATCTGCTGTCATCCGAATCCGACCGACGACCCGATTGATCAAGGCGCCACGATTGCCTCGGTCCTGATGAACCTCGAAAATGACACCATGTGGTTGGCGGACGGTCTACCCTGTGCAATGCCGTATCGGGAACTCAACTTCCAAGAACTGTTCGAGGGCTCACGTTGAGCACGGTCACGACGCCCCGCACCGGCGCAGCGGCCACTTTGGCGCGCGAGTACTAGCCACCTCATGAGCCGCTATCTCCTGCGACAACTGCTCGGCATGATCGTGCTGCTGCTCGTCACGAGTTTCGTCATCTACGCCAGCCTGTTCCTCGCGCCGGGCAGCCCGGACGCGCTGCTCTTCGGCGCGCACACCGTGTCACCCGCACTTCGCGCCGCCGTCAACCGCCAGTATCACCTCAACGATCCTTTCCTCCAGCAGTACTGGTACTGGCTCGTCAACGTGCTGCACGGAAACTTCGGCACCTCGATCACCTACCGCACCCCGGTGGCGCTGCGCCTAAGCGCTGCGGCGCCCGTGACGGCGTTCCTCGTCATCTACTCGGCGATACTCATCATCGTGTCGGGCGTCGCCCTCGGCGTGCTGTCCGCGCTTCGACCGGGCAAGCTCGACACGTTGATCATGACCGCGACGAACATCGGTACCGCGGTGCCCACCTTCGTCGCCGGCTTGATCCTGCTCGCGATCTTCGGCGTGAAGCTGAACTGGTTCCCGGTCTACGGGGCCGGTGCCGGGTTCTTCGATCGATTGCGCCATCTCACCTTGCCCGCGGTCGCCCTCGCTTTCTGGGCCGTGGCGTACCTGACGCGAGTGACGCGAACCAGCATGCGTGAAGAACTGCAGGGCGACCCGGTGATGACCGCTCGGTCACGGGGCCTGAGCCGACGCGTTGTCGTCCAGCGCCACGCGTTTCGCAACGCGCTCATCCCCATCGTCACCGTTGCGGGCCTCCAGGTGGCGGGCCTCATCGCGGGCACCGTGATCGTCGAGCAGGTCTTCGGACTGAACGGCCTCGGCGAGTTGCTGCTCACGTCCGTGCAGGACAAGGACTTCGCCACCGTCCAAGCGGTGTCGCTCATTCTCGTCGCCGCTTTCATCGTCGTGAACACCCTCGTGGACATCACCTACACGATGCTCGACCCGCGGATCCGACTCGGGGCGAACCAGTCATGAGCATCCTCTCCAACCTCATCGCACACGAGGACCGTCATCTGCTGCGCCGGATCCACGACCGCATCGGCACGGGTGGAATGGTCGCCGCCGGTTTCATGCTGCTCCTCATCGTCGCCGCGATTCTGGCCCCATGGATATCGCCCACTTCGCCCAACGCCATTGACCTCTTGAACGTGTCGAGCGGCTCGTCGTGGACGCACCCGCTCGGAACGGACAACCTCGGTCGCGACATCCTCTCGCGCCTGCTGTGGGGAGCGCGGCCGAGCCTGCTCGGTCCGACGCTCGTCATATCGGTGGCGACGATCATCGCCGTGCCCCTGGCGGCGCTCGCCGGTTGGTCGGGCGGCGTCGTCGACCAGATAGTGAGCCGATTCCTCGACCTGGTCTTCGCCTTCCCCGGCATCCTCTTGGCCATCCTGGCGGTCACCCTCTACGGGCCCGGTCTGTACCCCTGCTCGATGGCACTCGCCCTGTCGTACATGCCGTGGATAGCGCGCGTCACGCGTTCTGAGATCCTGCGCGAACGTAACAAGCCCTATGTCAAGGCGCTCGAAGTCCAGGGGCTCTCCGGTTTCGCCATCTGCGTGCGCCACCTCATTCCCAACGTCTCGGCGACAATCTGGTCGCAGGTGACGATCTCCTTCGGCTACGCCCTCATCGACCTCGCGGCCCTCTCGTTCCTCGGGCTCAACATCCTGCCCCCCGGCGCGGACTGGGGTGTGATGACCAACAACGAGAACGCCATCCTGCAGGGTGATTTCAGCCAAGTCCTCTACCCGTGTCTCTTGATCATTCTCTGCGTCACTTCGGTCACCTACGTGGGCAAGCGCCTTTCCGACGAGAACACGAGGCTGCTCAAGTGACCCACCTGCTCGAAATCGACCACCTGTCCGTTGACCTGGTGACGCACCGCCGCTACCGCAAGGTCCTCCAGGACGTCTCGATCACGGTGGAAAAGGCCGAAGTGGTCTCGCTCGTCGGCGAGAGCGGCTCGGGCAAATCCATGACGGCGCGCTCGGTCCTCAACCTGTTGCCGGCCCAGGGCAAGATGTCGGGGAACATCGCGTTCGAGGGCCAGTCATTGATGGACAACACCAACAAGGACTGGCAGCGGTTCCGGGCCACCAAGGCCGCGATGATCTTCCAGGACCCGCGAGCGTCGATCAATCCCGTGCACCGTATTGGTGATTTCCTGACCGAGGCCCTCGTGCACAATCGCGACATGGACCGCCACGAGGCGCTCGAGCGCGCGGCCACGATTCTCGAACAGGTGGGCATCGATGACGCCAAGCGCCGGCTCCGTCAGTTTCCCCACGAGTTGTCGGGGGGCATGCTGCAGCGCGTCATGATCGCCTCGGTGCTGCTCATCGAACCCCAGCTCATCCTCGCCGACGAGCCCACGACCGCGCTCGACGTCACGACCCAGGCCGACGTGATCGCGATCCTCGACGACCAGCGCGCGCAGCGCGAGATGGCGATGTTGTTCATCACGCACGACCTCGAGCTGGCCGCCGCCTTCAGCGACCGGATCGCCGTGATGTACGCCGGCTACATCGTCGAGGTCTCGACGCCCGCCCAACTCCACGCTCGTCCCCTGCACCCCTACACGGCGGCGCTCCTTCGCTCGCGGCCCCTGCTGCACGAACGAACCGAGCGTCTTCCCCAGATCTCGGGACGACCCCTGTCGGCGTTCGAAGCACCCCCGGGGTGCCCGTTCCAGGACCGTTGCCCCTACGTCCAGGCTCAATGCAGCGAATCACTGCCGCCGACGCAACTGATCAACGGCAGCATCGTGCGCTGTCACCGGGCCAACGAACTCGAATTGGCGTCAACGGCCTCCGCCGACGCCGGCACCGAAGGTGGTCAGTCTCGTGAGTGACTCCACACCCAGCGTGCCAGCAGCCCAGAAGTCCCGTCACCTCGATGGTCTCGCCGTCGAAGTGAAGGGACTGCGCAAGGTCTTTCGCGTGAGCGGGGGTTCCGGTGGACGACGTCACCATCTCTTCGTCGCCGTCGAGGACGCCAGCTTCTCACTCGAGCAGGGCCATTCGCTCGGTATCGTGGGCGAGTCCGGATCCGGCAAGACCACCATCGCCCGGATGCTCGTCGGCATCGAACCGGCGAGCGGCGGTACCATCATCGTGGCCGGTCGTGACCGGTCCGCGTCGACGAAGCGCACCGCCGAGCGCCGCCGGCGCGGCAGCGAGATGCAGATCGTCTTCCAAGACCCCTACACCTCGCTCGATCCCCGCCAGAGCATCAACGGCTGCATCAACGAGGTCCTGAAGCTGCACCTCACGATGACCGAGTCCGAACGGCGCCAACGAATCATCGAGCTGCTCGACCAGGTCGGGCTCACGGAGCGACAGGGGCTTGTCCTGCCGAAGAATCTTTCGGGTGGCCAGCGCCAGCGCGTGGCGATTGCTCGCGCCCTCGCCGCCGAGCCGGCCGTCTTGGTGCTCGATGAAGCAGTCTCGGCGTTGGACGTCTCGATCCAGGCGCAGATCATCAATCTGCTGAATGACATTCGTGAGCGGACCAACATGGCCTTCATTTTCATCAGCCACAACCTCGCCGTTGTTCGCCAGGTCACCGATCAGACGCTCGTGCTCAAGAAGGGCGTCGTCGTCGAACAGGGCGCCACTGAGAAGATCCTCGACGCGCCCGAAGACGACTACACCAAGCTGCTGCTGGCCTCGGTGCCCGAGCCGGGCTGGAAGCCGCGGCGCGTCAGCGTTGACTGAGCAACACCGAGAGAAGTCTGAGGATTCAACCATGGGGGAACAATGAGCGAGCTTCACTACCTTTCCGCCGCGCAAGTGCTGGAGCGCTTTCGCAACAGAACCTTGTCACCCGTCGAGTATCTGGACGCGCTCGAAGAGCGCGTCGACGAAACCGAGCCCTTCATCAACGCCGTCGCCGAGAGGCTCTTCGATGAGGCGCGCGTCGCGGCGAAAACCGCCGAAGCGCTCTACGCGTCGCGCCCGGGTGAGGTGCGCACGCTCGAGGGACTTCCCGTCGCCGCCAAGGCCGAGCACCCCATCAAGGGAAAACTCTTCACCGACGGATCGCTCGCATTCAAGGACCGCACTGCTGAGGTCACGCACCCCATCATCGAGCGCATCGTTGACGCTGGCGGCATCATCCACCAGCGCACCACCACCCCCGAGTTCAGTTGCGCCCCCTTTACGCATTCGAACCTCTGGGGCGTAACTCGAAACCCCTGGAATCTCGCCTTCAGCCCCGGCGGGTCGTCCGGCGGATCCGCGGCGGCGCTGGCGGCGGGGACGACCCCGCTCGCCACCGGCTCGGACATCGGCGGGTCGATTCGTATTCCCGCGTCGTTCACCGGTGTCGTTGGCTACAAGCCCCCGTACGGACGGGTGCCGTCCATGGCTCCCTACAATCTCGACACCTTCTGCCACGACGGGCCCTTGGCGCGCACGGTCGCGGACTGCGCGTTGTTGCAGAACGTCATCGTGGGACCGCACGCGCTCGACGTCGTGTCCCTGCGACCCAAGGTGACCATCCCCTCCTCCTTCGAAGGGCTCGAAGGAATGCGCGTCGCCTACTGCGTCAACTTAGGGAACTGGTACGTGGACCCCGAGGTGGAAGCCAACACACGTGGCGTCACCGACGCGCTGCGCGCTGGTGGCGCGATCGTCGAGGAAGTCGCGCTGGACCTTCGCCGAGAGGACGTCGCACGCGCCGCGGAAATCCACTTCAGCGCGATCTTCGGGTCAATCGTGGGCCATATCGACGACGAGTTCGCCGAGTTGCTGACCCCCTACGCGCGCAAGTTCGCCGCCATGGGTCGACGGTACTCCGAGCCCGGCCTCTTTCTCGAGGGACTTGAGCTGGAGGCGGGCGTCTACAACGTCGTCGGACCGCTGCTCGAGCGCTACGACGCGCTGATCTGTCCCACCTCGGGCATCCCTTCACTGCTCGCGGGCGACGACTACGTCGACCTGAGCCGCAGTCTCGACGATCTGGGCGTCGAGATCGATCCAATCCACGACACGATCATGACCATCGCCTTCAACATCCTGAGCCGCTGCCCGGTGCTCGCGGTGCCGTCGGGTTGGGCCTCGAACGAGGTACCCACCGGCGTACAGATCGTGGGCCGGACCTACGACGACGCGACGGTCTTTCGAATCGGCACGGCGCTCGAGGCGATCCGTCCCTGGGGCTACCAGCACGGACGCTTCCCCCGGTTCCTCGACGCGAACGCCGCGCCCGAGGTGGGGTGAGCGACGCCACGCTGCACCAGTTGAGCGCCACGCGCCTCGCCCGCCTGCTGGCGACCCGACAGGTATCGGCGCTCGAAGTGGTCACTGATCACTTGGCCCAGATCGAAGCCACGAACCCGCTGGTGAACGCCATCGTGACGTTGGACGCGGAGCGGGCGCTCGCGAGCGCGGCGTGGTGCGACGACGTGATCGTGAAGTCCGGACCGGTAGGGCCGCTGCACGGACTGCCAATCGCACACAAGGACCTGCAGGACACCGCCGGGTTGCGCACGACGTACGGCTCGTCGATCTACAAGGACCACGTCCCCTCGCGCGACTCGCTCTTGGTGGAGCGCACGAGAGAGGCGGGCGCGATCTGCGTGGGCAAGACCAACACGCCCGAGTTCGGCACGGGTTCGCACACCTACAACGCGGTCTTTGGCGTCACCAGAAACCCTTGGTCGACGGATCACTCGGCCGGAGGGAGCAGCGGCGGAGCCGCCGCAGCGCTCGCCGCGCGGATGGTGCCGCTCTGTGACGGTTCTGACATGGGTGGTTCCCTGAGGAACCCCGCGAGCTTCTGCAACGTCGTGGGACTGCGCCCGAGCGCGGGACTCGTGCCGTCGTGGCCCGTCACCGACGGCTGGTTCACGCTGGCCGTGGATGGACCAATGGCGCGCAGCGTGCGCGACGCCGCGCTGCTGCTGTCGGTCATCGGGGGCCACGATCCGCGAAGTCCCATCGCGTGGCCCGGATCCGCGGAGCGCTTTCGCGGATCCCTCGAGACCGACGTACGCGCCCGGCGTATCGCATGGTGTCCGACCCCCGCAGGAGTGCCGGTGGACCCGCGCGTGCGCGACGTGCTGGACGCCAAGGCGCGCGCCGCCTTCGAGTCGTTGGGGGTGGAGCTCGTCGACGAACAACCAGACCTTGATGGCGCGGAGGAGTCGTTCCTCGTGCTGCGGGCGTGGCATTACGCGATGAGCCTCGGCGACGACTACCGGCACCATCGCAAGGAACTCAACGACGACGTCGCGTGGAACATCGAATCGGGGCTTCGCCTTCGCGTCGAGCAGATCACCGAGGCGATTGAAATCCGCACGGCCCTCTACGAGCGCGTCGCGACCTTCATGCAGCGCGTGGACGCGCTCGCCATGCCCGTCAGCCAAGTGCCGCCATTCCCTGCGGAGGAGCGTTGGGTCACGAGCATCAACGGCGAGCCCCAGCGCACCTATCTCGACTGGATGCGTTCGTGCTATCTGGTGAGCGCCACCGGCTTGCCCTCGATCTCGGTGCCGGCGGGCTTCACCGACGAGGGGCTGCCGGTCGGACTGCAACTCGTGGGCCAACCCTGCGGCGACTTCGCGTTGCTGGAACTCGCGCACGCCGCCGAGCTCACCATGGGCGCGAGTGCGCTGTGTCCTCCACTGGCCCTCACCACTCACGAGCCTCGACGCCCGCACGTAGAGTTGAGCGATGCCCGTCCACGTCAATGAAGAGTATGTGCTCGCTGCGGGCGACACGACGCCGATGACGGCCGACGTCGATCGTTATTCCGAGGTCGATGCTGGCGCCGTTCCGAAGCTGGTCGGACGATGAGTTCAGCGTTTGATCTGACCGGCCGCACGGCACTGGTGACCGGCGCGGGCAGCCCCACCGGTATCGGTTTCGCGACCGCTCGGCTGCTCGCCGCGATGGGTGCGTCGGTGGTGATCTCCTCGACCACAGACCGGATTCACGATCGGGTTCGTGAACTGCGTGCGGACGGCGCCGAGGCGACGGGCGTCCCCGGTGATCTCACCGATCCGGCGACGGCACCACAATTGGTCGCGGCCGCCATCGAGCGCTGGGGGCGACTTGACGTGGTGGTGCAGAACGCGGGCATGACATCGGTCTCCGAGCCCCAACTCGAGTCCGGGGCCATCGAAATAATGGACTACGCACTGTGGCGGGCGAGTCTGTCGCGCAATCTCGACACCACGTTCCTGATGGCCAAGGCTTGCCTGCCGGTGATGTCGGCCGCGGGTTGGGGTCGCCTGGTGTTGGTGTCGAGTGTGTCGGGCCCGGTAATGGCCATGCGAGGTGAACCTGCCTACGCTGCAGCAAAGTCCGGCATGGTCGGCCTGGCCCGAGCACTGGCCATCGATTCGGCCCCGCACGGCGTTACGGTGAACGCGGTCGCGCCCGGCTGGATCGAGACCGGTTCACAGACTCCCCACGAATACGAGCAGGGACGGGCGACGCCGATGGGTCGTAGCGCGCAGCCCGAAGAAGTCGCGGCCACCATCTGCTGGCTCGCCTCACCTGGGGCGTCCTACGTGACCGGGCAGTGTCTCGTCGTTGACGGCGGTAACTCGATCGCCGAGGAACGGGCATGACCGACGAGGCAGTCCCGGTCGTGCTGGTGACGGGTGCAGCTGGCGGTATCGGTGCCGCTGTCGTGCGCCGCTTCGCCACGGGTGGCTGGCGCGTCGTGGCTACGGACCTGACGGCTCCCGTCGGGCCCGACATCGAGCACGCGATCGACGCGGACCTGACCAGCGTCGCGGAGTGTCGACGTCTCGTCGCCGAGGCCGTGGCCGCCGCAGGTCGTCTGGACTGCCTCGTTAACTCGGCCGGGGTGTGGACGGAAGGTCCGGTTGAGTTGACGGAGGAGGAGGCCTACGACCTCTGCCTCGACGTGAACCTCAAGGGGCTCTTCTTCACGACCGCCGCGGCCATCCCGCACCTGATCACCACGTCCGGTTGCATCGTCAATCTGTCCAGTGACGCCGGGCTGCACGGCAACACTGGGGCCGCGGTGTACTGCGCCAGCAAGGGCGCGGTGTCCAACCTCACCCGAGCACTCGCCCTGGAACTTGCGCCCCGACGGGTCCGCGTCAACGCGGTCTGCCCGGCTGACGTGGACACGCCCATGCTGGCCGGTCAGGCTCGCAATTTCGGCGGCGATGATCCTGGTGCCTACCTGGCAGATCTGCTCGCGCTCTACCCCCAGGGGGACGCCGCCAGATTTGTGCAGCCCGCCGAGGTGGCCGAACTCATTTGGTACCTCGCCCAGCGCCATGCGGCGCCCATCACGGGAGCGAACCTGTCGATCGACTTCGGACTGACCGCGGGAAGTTGAGGAAGGCGACCACCCGCGTCCAGCCGGACCATCGACCGGTCCCTCAGTACAACCTCTTGAGGTCGCTCCCCTTGCGAGAGACCGAACTGGCTCGCTCGTTGCCACTACTCCAACGGGGACTGCGCGGGTTGTCGGTGTCGCGCGGCGACCACCGCAATCGCCGCGAGTCCCACCAACACGCCACCGACTTGAACGAGGCTCAGGGGCTGACCGAGAATGGGAATCGCGGCAACGGCCGCAACGAGCGGGCTCAGGCAGCTGATCGCTGAGGAGACCGATGCGTCGACGTAACGGTGGGCCCAGTTCATTACCAGATGTCCACTCCCGGGCACGACTGTCAGCAGAAAGATCCACAGCCAGTCGCCGACCTTGACGTGACCGAGCGACTCGCTCGACAGCAGCACGATTGGCGTGATCGCCACTGCCGCCATGATCGTCACGCCCGCGGTGTACTCCAATGCGTCATGCAGTTGACGAGCGTGTTTGGACACGAGCCAGTAGGCCGAAAAACTCACGAGAGTGCCTACCGCCAGGAGGTCGCCAATCAGCTGGTGGTGGCTCGCGACGCCCGGACCGAGCACCGCGACCGCGACTCCCGTCATGGCGAGCACGATCCACGCGACGTCCCATCGTCCCATCCGCTCGCCGAAGAGACGACGTGCGGCGATGAGCACGAGCGCGGGCTGAAAGGCACCGATTACGGTCACGTCAACGATGCTGGTGAGTTTGACAGCGCTGTAGAACAGCGCCATGTCGCCGGCGAGAAAGATGCCGCCGAGCCAAGTCGCGCGCATGACAGCCCAGGTCAATCGACGACCCGACACGTACACGACGATCGAGAGCAGCGCAGCGCCCAGCCAGAGCCGGTAAAAGGCCAGTACCAGCCCCGGGGCGAACGTGAGTGCCGCGAAGATGCCGCCGAACCCCCACAGAACAGCAGCCAGGGCAGAGGCGCTGAGACCAATCGGCTGACGTCCAGCGCCGGAGTTAATACTTGGTCTTATCGGTCACGGCACACTCTCTCAATCCTACGACAATCACCACTTGACCTCCTCGTCCACCTCCTCGCGCGCGACGACGTTGACGCCGAACTCACCGCCGGTCGGACCGAGGTCGCAGAACGTGTTGCTTCACGGGTCGGCGATCAATTGGAAACCAGTCTTGACCTTCGGATATGCCTGGGCGACAAGGTCATCCCCTGGAATCTCAGCGGGTCGGTGATCAGTACCGAAACGTCCTCCACCGAGAACGAAGGATCGACAAGATTTTGACAACGTAGGGAACAGGGATTCCGCGTCGCCAACTTGGGCGCAGTGACCCCGAGAGTTCACCCGAGCCGTCGTTGAGAGTTATGCCATTGTGCTGCACCAGCAGGGATCCTCAGGCGTGCTCAATCCGCACCCGCATAACTTCCCGCAGTCTCCGGGAACATCGCACGAACGATCTTGAAATTTGACACGTCGCTCGTGCCGTCCGAATGCAAGTTGATAAGGGCATCGCGCATGTACTTCTCGATCCCGACCTCGAGCATGGCCCCATACCCGCCGTGTAGTTCCATGGCGTGGCGACAGACCTGCACTATCTCCTGGGACGCAAAGACCTTCACCATGTTGCACAGCGCGTCGGCGTCCGGCGAACGCTCGTCGACCGCCATGGCGGCGTGGCGAAGCAGCGCGGCGACCGCTTCGAGACGGGTGGCCATGTCGGCGATCCGCAACGCGACCGCTTGGTGCTTGATGAGCACCTTGCCACCCTGGACGCGCTCGTGGACGAAGGAAACGGTCTCTTCGTAGGCGCCGAGTCCGATGCCGAGGCTCTTCGCCGCAACGAGGATCTTCCCGGGTCGAAAGTAGATGCCGGCCTTGCCGAGGGCGTCGTCGCGCACGAGCAAATGATCCGCCGGCACTCGACAGTTGTCGAACACGATCTCACCGTTATTCATGAACCGTCCGCCAATGGTCTCGTTGCAGTGCGTCACGTTCAGACCCGGCGTCTCGCGCGGGACAAGGAAGCTCGACGTACCCTTCTGCATGCCGACTTTATTATTCGTGTTCGCGTAGACCACGTAGAGCGACGCGTCGTAACCGTTGCTGATGAACTGCTTGGTGCCATTAATGACCCATTCGCCGCCTTCGAGCACGGCCTTCGTGTCCATGTTGATCTCGGGCACGTTGTACGGAAGCCACCGGTCCGACGCGCCATGTGGCTCGGTCAGACAGTGGGCCATGAGGAACTGCGGCTCGGCCATGTAACGGGTGAACCAACGCTCTTGCAACTCCTCCGTGGCGAACTCTGCGATGAGCACCGAGATCTTCCAGTTCTGCACCAATTTGTCGGCCAGTCCCGAGTCCCCGCGAGCCAGCTCGGTGGCGATGATCGAGAGCGTCTGTGACTGCGTCGCCGGGTCGAGCGAGATGCCCCCGAACCGGTCAGGAACTCCGAGTGCGCGAAGTCCCGCAGCGTCAGCCTGTTCGAGAATCTCGGGAGCCAGACGATCGAGAGGGTCCATCTTCCATTCACGAGTGCGGTCACCCTCGATGAACGGGATGACGACGTTATCCACGTAGCGCCGACTCGTGTCGCGCATCATCCGTTGCTCGTCGGTCAGATACCGGTCCTGGAAAAACATATGCCCCCCAAAAAACAAAATCCGTAGTCATGACGCGAGCAGCCGCGAAAGAGATGGTTCTGTTCAAAGTCAAAGATAGCCATCAACTCGACGGCGTCGCGGACGAGCCGCCTGAATACTTTTCGAATGAAGTGGCGGCTCTACGGTGCGCGTCGACGCCACGCACTTGCGGCCCCGGGCTCGTGCTCGGCCCTGCTTGACACCAAGATGCCAGCTCTCTGGTGCCCGATTCGAGGTCTCGAAAAGGCTCAGTCGCGGGGAGGCCAGCCCGGAATGGCACCTCGACCCGAGGGGTAGCGCACGTTCTTGGCCCGCACGAACTCGTGGAGCGTCTCGGCCCCGTATTCGCGCCCGTAGCCACTGCCCTTGACGCCACCGAAAGGAGAGCCGATGAACGCGCGGCGCGTGTAGTTGTTCACGAACACCATGCCAACCTCGAGGCGTCGGGCCAACTGGCTCGCTCGCAACTCGTCACGGGTGCAGATCGCGGCCGTAAGTCCGTACTCGGTACCGTTGGCGATCGCGACCGCCTCGCCATCGGTGTCGTACTTCATGAGCGACGCCACCGGGCCGAAGATCTCCTCCTGGGCCACCGTCATCTCCGGCGTCACGTCACCGAGAACCACCGGGGCCACGAAGAATCCCCCAGCGAACCCCGGACTGTCGGGGACCTCTCCTTGATACAGCAGTGTCGCGCCCTGCTCGACGCCCAGCGTCGCATAGTTCTTCACGCGCTCCTGTTGACGGGCGTCGACCAGCGGCCCAATGTCGGTCGTCGCTTCGAGGGGATCACCGACGACCAGCTTCGATGTCGCTTCGACGAAGCGTCGGGCGAACTCGTCGTAGAGCGTGTGGTGTACGAGAATGCGCGACGTCGACGTGCACGCCGCACCCTGGTTGTAGAACATGCCTTCGATCGCCATGGGAATCGCCTCGTCGAGGTCCGCATCGTCGAGCACGATCAGGGCGTTCTTCCCGCCCAGCTCGAGCGTGACGAACGTCAGATTCTTCGCCGCGCTCTCCATGACCTTTCGTCCGGTCGCGGTCGCCCCGGTGAACGACACACGCTCTATCCGTGGGTGTGCCACCAGCGACGCACCCGCACCAATGCCACCAACGGCGTTGATCACCCCCGGGGGTAGTACCTCGTTCGCGATCTCAACCAGACGCATCACCGTAAGGGGAGCCTGCTCCCCCGGCTTGATAACGACCGTGTTCCCGGCGGCGAGGGCTGGGGCGCACTTCTTCGAAAAATGGATCGGCGGCCAGTTGAAGGGAAGTATCGCCGCAACGACGCCGTAGGGCTCGTAGGCCACGCGAGCCTCGATGAGGCCCTGGTCGAGTATCTCTCCGTGGATGTTCTCGGTGATCCCGGCGTAGTAATCGAAGCTCGAGTGGCTCGAGACGACGTCCACTCGAAGCGCGTCGCGCTTGGGCTTGCCGACTTCGCGTGCGACGAGCTCGGCCAGTTCATCAGCGTGTTCACGGATCTTGACGGCGACTTGACGCATGAGAGCACCGCGCTCCTTCGGACCAACCCGACTCCACACGTCTTCATACGCGTGCCGCGCGTCGGTCACCGCGCGGTCGACCATCGCCTCGTCGGCCGCGACCATCAGCGCCATGGGCTTGCCATTCACGGCTTCGAGGACTTCGAAGGTCTCCAGTCCTTCGAAGTCCACGTACGAGCCACCGATGAACGGTCCCCACACTGGGCGACTCCTGAGAAGTCGATCCGAGGCGCTCACTCCGGCGTCCAGTCTCTCTGGCAATGTCATTCGAGGTGCCGCCTTCCGTTGTACTCAGTTGGGCGTGGGGCCCCAACACCCGGGGGTGTTCACGGGATTGGTCACAGTGTACGAATGCTCCAGAGCTCCGTACGACTGAAAACATTTAAGGCGCTGGGCGGACGGGTTCCAGTCGGTTCCACCGGGCGCCAGACCTGCTCGTCGTCGGGCCCCGAGGGGAATGACGTTGACACGCCCTGCATGGCACCCTGATCGATTGGCTGTCCATCTCGTTTGCCAATCGAGATGTGCGATGCCGGCTCACTCGAGAGCTTGCTCGATAATGAACTCGGGCAACCGGTCAAGGACGCCCTCTAGCTCCGCCGACGGACGATGCGTGTGCCGCAGTTCGAGCAACGTGGTGATTGATGCAGGATCTACTCGGCCACTTGGCACGAGACCGTTCGTTTGGTCGCGCAGGCATTCGCAGTGGGCTCTCGCGTCCGCTTCGCTCAGGCCCAACAGGGACATGGCGGCTTCAACAACCTCCGGATTTCTCTCTCCCGCGACGATCTCCCTCGAGGTCTCGAGAAGTGCGTCAGCGAAGCGCCGCCGAGCGGCCATCTTCTCGGAATCCTCGGTGTGAAAGGCGGCGACGACGGTCCCCAGATACGGTCCTATTTCGCTCACCGAACTGACGATCGTGCACCCAGCACTCTGAGCACGAAGTTCGTTGCCGGCGTTCAAGATAGTGGCGGCGCACTCGTTGTTGATGAGTGCGGTCGCGCGACGAGGAGTCGATCCGAGAGCGGCGATCTCGTAGTCGCCGTCGTTCAAGCCTGCTCGCTTGAGTAGCTCAAAAGCAACAAACGCGAAGCCCGACTGCGCCACGTCGACGCCGACAATCTGGCCGCGAAGGTCGTCAGTCCCCTTGATCGAAGGCGCCAAACACAGTGAAAGTCCCAGACCTCTGTCGACGGCACTCACAATCTCCACCGGGAGTATCCGACCCAAAGGATTCTTCGACAAGAACCGGTAGGCCAGGACGTTGTCCGGACTCGTGATGGCGAGGTCAATCTCACCATCTGCCAACGAACGGAATTGATCAGGGGATGACGTGACCGATGACTCGCGAACGTCGAGGCCCGCCGTTTGAAGAAGCCCCGACTCTCGAGCGAGGTGAATCAACAGGGACTTCGTGAACGTCCCCACCTTGAGTTGGACGTCAGGCATTGCGACATGATGGCACACGCGACAGCCACGGGTGTACGGCGGACGACGAACACTTTTCGAACCGCCGATTGAAGGCCGACGTCCATGGACGCCCAAAGAGGCCTGGACGGTCTGGTTCACGCCGTGGGCGATGATCCGCGGCGCGACTCGGGCACTAGGTACTGCTGGCCCACCACGTCGCCTTAGCGGTCGGTCACCTTCGTCCCACTCGGTGAGTCATCTACCGCGACACTGGTTACGAGGCGTTTCGCAACGGCCGCAAAGCATCTTCGGTTCTCACTAATTCGTCCAGCATGGCCGCAGCGGCTTGCACCATCACTTCGTTGGCCTGTACCTGGCCTTCCTCGTCGATGAACTGTGTGTGGAACGGGATGTTCACAGATTCGAATACGGGCAGCATCTTGAGCGTGGTGACAACCTGCTTGAGTTGCTGCACGGCACGAGTGCCGGCAGCGACGCCCCCGTAGGAGACGAATCCAATCGGCTTGTTCTTCCACTCCTGGTGCAGGCAATCAATGGCGTTCTTCACTGGCGCCGTCAAGCCGTAGTTGTATTCAGGGGTTACGATCACGAATGCGTCCGCGGCATCGACGATCTCACTCCAGTCTTTGGTGTGCTGGTGGACGTACTGGCGCAGGCGTGGGTGCTTGGGCTCATCGAAGAACGGGAGACTAAGTTCCGCGAGGTCGACGACTTGAACGTCGAACGCACCGTGGGCGAGGGCCCTGCCGGCGAACCACTCTGCAATAGCGAGTCCGGAGCGTCCGGGCCGGGTCGAGCCGATGATGACGACGAGTTTGGGCATGATGACTTCTTTCTTCTCTGGTTGGTGGTTAGTCAGTGACGGGTTGATAGAAAATCAACGCCCGGCACGATATTGAAACAATGCACTGTCGCCACTCATCACGCGCTCGCTTCAAGCACGTGATGTTCCGAGTCGTCGTCACCCGACTGCAGCGGTATCCACCGGTGCGACCAGGCGATGATCTCATCGAGAATCGGCCCAAGTTCGCGACCGGCCTCGGTCAACTCGTACTCCACGCGCACTGGCGAAGTCGGCACGACGTGACGCACAATCAGGCCGGCGCCTTCGAGGTCGCGCAGACGTTGGGTGAGCATCGTGTCACTGATGAGCGGGATGGAGTTTTTGATATCCACGAAACGGTGCGAGTCGGTGAAGAGGGCGCGAAGAACGGCGCCCGACCACTTGGACCCGATCAACTCGATGGCTGCGTGAAAGCGGATACAAACTCGGTGCACCTCAACCTTTTCCAGACCAACTCCTCAGGTTCACTCAGTTTTTCTTAGTAACAACTTTATACTGAGTTGAGGTACGAAGCAAATCGAGTGTTCAGGGAGGATTTAGCGAAATGGTCCTCTTCGAAGAGTTCACGATTCAACCGACCACCTTGAGCAATTGTCGTAACGATCAGTTAGCTGGCTATGGCGTAACCGCAACTCGGCGTTCGGCGAGGGCATCGATGCTGAAGCGACCGGCACCGAAAACCGCGACGACCAGTGCCAGCACGCCGAGCGCCATGTTCAGTTCGTAACCCGGCGTCAACGACTCTGAATTAATTCCATTCACCCAGGTGACGGTGATCATCGCCATCACCATGTCGGCGAACAGGGCCAGTCCGGCGAGACGGGCGCCGAGTCCAAGAACGAGCGATATCCCGCCTCCAAACTCGATCACGCCGCCGAGCACCGCGAAGAAACCCCCTGGATGGAGGTGTGCGGTGTTCGAGAAGAATAGTGCGGTCTGATGCAAGCCCGGTCCGTTGAACGAGCCGAAGAGCTTTCCGGCTCCGTAGTAGATGAAGATCCACGCGAGCGCGGTGCGCGCCGCGACAAGAACAAGGTCAGCCGGCAAAGCCGCGGTCCGCGTACTGAAAAGGGCCACCAGTACTGCTCGACCTCGACATGCGCGCGACGTCACGAGTGGGCCGCCTGCTCCGCACCAGCGACTCGATCGTTCGAAAGCGTCTCTCTCGCAAGGTGTCGGGTCCCGTCCGAAACAGGCATGTGGTGCGAGGCCTCGCTCATCGGGCGAAACGGCGCGATGAGTTGCGTCACCAGGACCGAGAAGTGGCGGGGCCTCGCCGACGCCTGCTCGACGGCGAGCGGCCGGCCCGGCAACCCGGTGTCGGTGCGAATCGTCTCTTCGGTCGGAAATACCGCCCGGTGGAAAAGTTGGTCCCAGATGGTGAGCGCGAAGCCCAGGTTCACGTCCTGGGGACCGTTCAGCTGGTGGTGGATCCGGTGATAGTTCGGGCTCACGAAGATCCGCCCGAGCAGCCCGAAACCCAGGTTGGTGTTCGAATGCTCGAAGGCGACGACGCCGGCATAGACGACGAGCATCGTCGTCGGCACCGCGCCGTTGGCGAGCAGCACGATCCCCGGGATCAGGGCCAGCATGTAGGAGACATGGATAAGTGGATGCGTGCGAAAGACCGTGAGCACGCTCATGTCCTCCTGCGAATGGTGGAGTTCGTGGAAGCGCCAGAGCACCCGGACCCGGTGATTCGCGAAGTGCGCCAACCAGTTGCACCCGTCCATCGCCACGAAGATCACGGCGATGACGAACCAGCGCGGAACGACGCCGATTCTCGGCACGACAATCCAGGGCAACGACCGGCGCGCCACCTCGGCGAACGAGAGCGCGAGCGCGGTACCGAGCGGGACGACGAGCGTCGCGTTCAGCATCGTATAGAGAAGGTCCTGGCGGTAACCCCGGGCGAAGAACGGCCGGCGCTGCGCGGGACGCAGCCGCTCGACGACGAGCAGGACGCCAAGGACGCCAAGCGTGAGCGGACCGACGACGACGACGCGCAGGCTCGTCATCGAGGCAGTGAAACTGGCGCCACCCCATCGGCTCGACCAACCAATCGCGATGAGGATGGCGGCGACCGCGACAATCGAGAACGCGGGCACGTAGACGCGTGACGACAGCGCTCGTCGTACCGCTCGCACTTCGCGCGTCGTTCGTGCCACGGGGACAAGTGCGAAGCCTCGCGCGGGCGACTCTACGAACGACGACACAGCGACCCCCTTCTGCGTGACGTCGACACTAGAACCCGACTCCGCCACCACCCGGGCTCGTAGTGGTCGTGGTGCCACCCGAGGTTGTCGTCGTGGTGGCGCCGCTCGAGCTCGCCTTCTTCGTCACGACCGCCGACCACTTGCCCCAGGCATCGGTGATATTGCCGTTCGCCTCGCCGGGTGCCTTGTCCTTCACGAACCAGTAGAGCGGCTTGCCCGCGTAGGTCACCTGGAGCACCCCGTCGGCGCGCCTGATCGTGCCGAGCTTCGCGGCGCTCACGCCGCCCCCGGCGACTGCCTTCGCCACTCCCTTCGCCAGCACTACCTCGGGCCAGTACTTCAAGCACTTGGCCGTACAGGCCGTGCCGCTCGACTGCAAGGTGTAGACCGTGGTGCCGCTCACGAGGATCGTGCCGAGCTTGGAGTTCTTCGCGCTCGAGATCACGAGGCCCTTGGTCGAGTGGCTGGACACGGCCCCCGCCGTATCCGGGGCGAGGAGCATCGCGAGTAGCCCGAACGCGGTCAGAACTGCCGCCGCAATGCGTCTCACCGCGACCCGTCGAGTGACCGCTGGGTAGTGCTTCGCTGGTTCCATGTCGATACTCTCCTCATGCTCTGTCAGGTCTAACATCCGCTCCCCCATCTCTCGAGCCTCTTGGTCGAGGACCCCTTCACCCACTATTCGTTTCCCGCTGCTCAGTACTACGGATGGTCCGTGAATAGGGATCACTACCGAGGTTCCTCATCGACGTCGCCGTTGCCCGGAACTGGCGCGCGCAGCTTGTTGGCTTGACCCCCTGCCGATTCGGCTTTCGCGCCATGGAGACCGCGACGCGAAGCCCGAACGAGCGCTCGCACTGTCAGCCTCGAAGGCTCGCACTCGCGAGCACGGTGCCGTTAGGGGCGATGAGCCGGGCGCCACGCACCCGTCCCGCCGGTGACGTCAGAGGTGCGCCCCACGCGCCGTATCCGTCCGAGAGGTTGTACTTTCCCAGTGTCTCCACCTTTCCTCCGGCGAGGATCACTTCGCAGGTCACGGCACCTAACCACGAACTACTGTTAATCGTCATAAGCATCCACGAGGGTGTGCCCGGCGAGAGGATGACGCTGCCGACAACGTGCCCGTGTGAACTGAGATTCGCCTCGGCGAGTTGGGTCGTCGCTGGCTGATGCTGGCTGTTGCTGGACCCGTTCGTGACCAACATCCCTACGCCGAAGCCGAGCACCACCAAGACCGCAGCCGCGAGCGCCAACACGCCCGCGCGGCGAGGATGCGCCGCCTGGTTCGGTTGAGCGCCCGACTCCAATCGTCGAGCAAGACGAAGTTCGAAACCCAGCGGTGGCTCGATCTCCGGGGCGAACTCGAGCATGGTGTCGGCCACGATCGAGAGCTCTTCCAGCTCCGAATTGCACGACGGGCAGTGCGCGACGTGTTCCAGTACCTGCGCGCGGCGCCGACCTGACACGATTCCGAGCGCGATCGCCGCGAGGTCCTCTTTGAATGCTTCGCACTCTCGCTGCTCTTGGGTGCTCTCGCTCATTACGCTTCCTCATTGATGACGGCCTGGCGAAGCTTGGCCATTCCCAGACGGATCCGGCTCTTCGCCGTGCCGAGCGGAATGGCTTCGCTCTCGGAGATCTCTTCGGCGGTGCGCCCGTACAACGCAGCGAGCACGACCGCGCGGCGTTGGTCGATGGGTAAGTCCAAGAGCGCGGACCTGGCGCGCGCGACCGCCTCTGAGGCGACGGCGGCGGTGTCGGGTTGGTGCTCGGTGCTCATCAGCTCGAGAAAAACCCGATCATCGGGATCAGTCGGTACGCCGCGTCGGACACGAGTCGCGTCGATCGCCAGATTGTGGGTGATTGTCAGCGCCCACGTGGACACTGATCCGCGACGAGCGTCGAACACCTGGGCGTGGCGGAAGATCCGGATGAACGCCTCCTGGGCCACGTCCTCGGCGTCACCGACGTCACCGACGATCCCCACGGCGAGACCGTAAAGACGGCGCTGATAGCGGCGCACGAAGATGAGTCCAGCCTGGTCGTCGCCGACCGCAACTCCAGCCAGCAGCGCCTCGTCGGATACGCCGCCGTCGTCCGATCCCCACCGTCGTCTCACCATAAGTTCTACGGCGCAGGAACTCCAAGAGATCACTCAGCGCCGCCGTCCCCCGAATCGGACGCTAGCGGCCCCTGCCACGTCGCGCTTCCTAAAGTCGATTCCAAAGACCTCGTCCGACTTGATACCAAGGCGAAGACCGGCCCCAGGCCCCGGTGCTCGAAGGACAGCGCAGCGCTCTGGTCAGTAACCATCAGCGAAAGAGAAGTCGACGCTCACGCCGAGACGGGACAGTGACGACGGAACGAACGACTCGCTAGGCCGCGCGCCGTCGAGGCGTGGGGGCGGCGCACTCTCGACAGAGCACGACCGACGTGGGGTCGACTCCTACGGTGACGGGGACGCGAAGGATGCGTACGACGCCGCTCGAACGACACTGACGGGAGTGCCAGCACGTACGCCGAGCGCAGCCGCAAGGTCCCGACGCGGGAGAGCGGGTGACTCGAAGCGGCGTAGGATCGCTACGTTCAACAGTGGTTGCAACAATGCTCACGAAGACCTCCTCATGTCACCATCACACAAAGTTTACGATGGAGGCGTCAAAAAGCGGGGACCGCGCTGGCCTTGTTGAAAGCCCGCGGGAACTGGCGACGGAGTATATCGTCTTCCCGGTTTCGCAACGCCTGTTCGCGAAGAAGTGAAGAGCCTCTCACGCGACGGTGAACTACTCAGTTCCTCGCGTCGCGCTCGCGTTCTGGCCGTCGATTGCCTTACGCAGAAGATGCGCCAGCGTCGTGCGCTCCGCTTGGCTGAGCGCACCGAGGATCTCGTCCTCCAGGCTCTGCTGCGCCTGCTCTGCTTGATGCAACGCCTTGCGACCCCGGTCGGTCATCGAGACGATGTGGCGGCGCCGGTCAGCGGGGTCACGGCGGCGCTCGACGAGGTCATCCGCTTCGAGTTCGTTGAGCAGCAGCACGCAGTAGTTCGCGTCGATGCAGAGTCCGTCGGTGAGGGCCTGCTGGGTTGTCTCGTCGTAGTCGCGCAAGAAGGACAGGGCCGCGAGCTCTTTCAGGGTCTGACCAAGGAGTTCGGGCGTGCTTCGCCGGTTCACGAGTCGTGACAACTGCGTGAGCAGCAGGATCGGTCCAGTGGACGAATGTTCATCCATCGAAAGTAATGGTAGCGACTCCGATATATTCATGATATAGTGATTATACATTGTTCTCGATGATACGGATTCACAGAGCAGTCGTTCCACCCCTCGCTAGGAAGGCTTCGCCAATGCAAATTGCTTCTATTCTCCAATCAGGTACGACAAACAGGCGGCGCTGGATCGCGCTCGTCGTCGTGTGCCTCGCCATGCTCATGAACGCGTTGGACTCGTCAATCGTGAACGTCGCGCTCCCCTCGATTCAAAAGAGCCTTCACTTCTCCCAGTCCAACCTCACGTGGGTGGTTGACGCCTACCTCATCGCCTTCGGGAGCTTTCTCCTCCTCGCTGGACGCTTGGGCGACCTCCTCGGTCGCAAGAAAGTCTTCCTGAGCGGCGTCGCCCTCTTCACCGCATCGTCACTGGTCTGCTCAATCGCGCAGAGCCAGGGAATGCTCATCGCGGCTCGCTTCTTCCAGGGCCTCGGTGGCGCCGTCTCGACGTCGGTCATCGTCGCGATCATCGTCACCGAGTTCTCAGGTGCCGCCGAGCGGGCGAAAGCCATGAGTGCGTACATGTTCGTCGCGGTCGGAGGCGGTTCAATTGGACTGCTGGTGGGTGGCGTCCTCACCCAGGCGGTCAACTGGCACTGGATCTTCGTCATCAACGTGCCGATCGGCATCTTGACACTCGTGCTCGGCTCGCTGCTCATCAAGGAGAACGAGGGGCTGGGCGTGCGCGAGGGGCTGGACATCACCGGCTCGCTGCTCATGACGACATCGTTGGTCACCGGTATCTACGCCATCGTGAAGGCTTCGGCCTACGGTTGGACGTCGTCGCACACGCTCGAGTTCGGCGGTCTCGCCGTCGTTCTGATGAGCGCGTTCGCCCTCGTCGAGTCGCGCGTCGCGAAGCCCATCATGCCGATGAGGATTCTCCAACTCCGCAGTCTCAGCGCCTCAAGCGTCGTACGGGGCCTGACGTTCTCCTCGATGTTCGCGGTCTTCTTCTTCGGCGCGCTCTTCCTCGAGCGGGTCCTCGGTTACGGTCCCCTGCAGACGGGCGTCGCCTTTCTGCCCATGACGCTCGTGATGGCCGCGATGTCGCTCGGGCTCACCAGTCGACTGCTCCTTCGCTACGGACCGATGAAACTCCTCGTCCCCGGCATGTCAGCGGTGGTCCTCGGACTTCTTCTCTTGACGAGGACGAGCGAACACGCCGGCTACCTGACGTCGATCTTGCCGGCATTCGTGCTGCTGGGCGTCGGCATGAGCGTCTCGGCGGTGCCGCTGCTCACCATCGCTATGGCCGACGTCCCGAGAGCTGACGCCGGTCTCGCCTCGGGCATCGTGAACGTCTCGATGTGGCTCGCGTCATCGGCGGCGCTGGCCGTCTTCGGCACGCTCNNCGCCGCGAGCCGTTCGAACTCACTGATGGCTCAAGGACAGAACGTCGCGTCATCGCTCACCGCGGGTTATCACGAGACGTTCCTGATCGGCGCGGTCCTCGCGATGCTCGGCCTCTTGATCACCGTGATCGTGCTGTGGGCACCCGCGAGGGAAGTCGTCAGATCTCAGTCGGAGTCCTTGGACCGCGCGGGCGATCTGGAGAGGCTCGAGGTCATGGCGGGCGAGTTTTAGCCTCCAGCAGGGACGAGGGGCTCTTCCACGTGAAGGTATCTTGGTAACACATTGGTACCTTGATCACGAAGAAAGTCCGCAGTGTTTGAGGTACGCGGGGCATCACTCAACCCAAGCGAACCCAACCAGACTCGAGCATGGTGAAGTTACCCACAGTGAGGCTGATCGGCCCGCGACGCAATCGCGGTGCGGGTCGATCAGCCTCGTTGCGATTACTGAACGTCCTGGTCGTAGAGTTCGGCACCTTCCAAGAGCCCGGGGGCGTCGCGGATGACCTCGGGTCGGCGCTTCGCGAGGACCGCCGTGTAGATGACACCGGCGAGCAGAAGACTGATCGCTACGTACGGCAAATACTTATAGGGCGGCTGCTGGCCGGGCTGGAGTGCGCCGTAGACGGGGACGAGCAAGATGAGAAAGCCCACGACCGGGACGGCGAAGCGCATCACGAACCGCTTCACACCGGCCTGCCTATCGTTCTTGAACCAGTGGACGATGAGCGAGAAGTTGGCCGCCAAGTACATCGTGATGATGCCGAGAATACCAAGCGTTGTCAAGAAGCCGACGGCGAGACCGGGGTTCGTGAACCATGTCGAACCCACGCCGATGATGATGCTCGGCGCGACGAAGGCAATCGCCGCCCGTGACGGCGTCTTGTACTTGTCCGAGATCTTGGCCAGACTCCGACTCCACAGGCCGCTGCGCGCACCACCAAAAAGGACACGCGCGACCTGGGTGTTGGCCGCGACGTACGACGACGTGACGCTCGTCAGGAAGATCCAGACGATCAGCGGCGCGAAGGCCGATGCGTACTTCGCGGCGGCGGTGTGGAACGGGTTGGGGTCGGTGATGATGGCGGCGACGTGCGAGGGGCCGAACGCCGTAATCAGCGCCCAGGAGCCCAGCACGTAGATGGTGCCACTCACGAGAACCGTCAGCAGGAGTGCTCGTGGCACGTTCTTCGTCGGGTCCCGGGTCTCCTCGGCCAACGGCGCGGCGGCTTCAAAGCCGCCGAAGGACCAGATGGCCCAGCCGAGCGCCAAGAGCGTGCTCTTTGAACCGCCGGGCCATTTGAAGGGCGCCGACGTGATGCCCTGGGGACCGCCGTGGGCCAGGAAGATGATGCTCATCACAATCAACAAGAGCGCTTCGAAGACGTACAGGACGTAGGAGAGCTTGACGCCGAACTTCAATCCGACGACGACCGGCACCGTCACGAGCACCCCGTAAAGGATCGTCACGATCTGCGTGATACCCCAGATGTGCGGATTGCCCAGAAGGTTCGAGACGATGTAACTACCGACGAAGATGTAGATGCCTCCAAAGGAGATCACGTAGCCCAGGATGGCTATCACACCGATCGCGGTCGAGGTCTTCGCCCCGATGGTCTTGGCGATATAGGTCAGGAACGATCCCGAACTCGGGTAGACCGCCGCGAACTGCGCCAGAGAACTGGCCGTCGCGGCGACGGCCACCATCGCGATGAGGAACATCAGCGGAACCGCCGCCCCCGCCAACGAGGCGATGAGCCCCGTGGAGAAGAACAGGTTGAACGCCGGTGCCACCATTGCCAGACCTGGGATGAGAACGCCGGCCAGGCCGATTTGACCTCGGCCGAGCGTGCCCGGTGTGGTAGTACTACTCATTTTTGTCTCTCCCCTTTTGAAGTCTTTATGAAGTTGATGAACTGCTCGTTGAACTGATCCGGGTACTCCCAAATGCACCCGTGCCCACCCTTGGTGGTCCTGAACTCACTGCCCGGTAGCAACTCGTGCAGTGCCCTGGACAGGTGCACCGGTATCAGGACGTCCTCCTCCCCGGCCAGAACCAGGGTGTGCGCAGTGATCTGGTCCAGCCGATCGGTCGTGTCGTGGTGACGGATGGAGTGGAGTTGGGCCAGGTAGGCGGGCGTCGGCTGGTTCATGTATGCCATGGCCGTCTCGAACTCGGCGAGTTCGTCCTCACGAGTAGCGAAGAACTCTTGGGTGAAGGCCCAGAGGGACACGTCGCGCATCACCGCGGGCACGCCCATCACAGGTGCCATGTCGGCCCACAGCGAGAACATGCGAGAGCAGAATGGCCCCGGTGCCGCGTAGGTGCAGGCCAGGGTGAGGCTGCGCACATCGTCGGGGTACGCGAGCGCGTACTCCTGGACGATCATGCCACCCATCGAGACTCCCATCAGGTGGAAGTCAGTGATGCCGAGGTGATCGACCAGGGCCTTGGCGTCCTGGGCGAAGACGGTCGTCGTGTACGGACCAGCGGGCATCGAACTCCTGCCGATACCGCGGTTGTCGAATCGCAACACCCGGTACCCCGCCGCCAGCAAGGCATCGACTTGGTACACCCACGTGAGCAGATCGTCAGCCAGACCATTGACGAGCACGACAGTCTCGACTCCGTCCCCCTCTAACAGGTAATTGATATCAATGTCATTGACGTGTGCAAATGGCATGGTTCCTCCTAGGCAGTCTTTGGTTGCTGGTTCTTCGAAAAACTCTTCGTGCTCGTGGCGCCGTTACGACGTGGTCCTGATGCCTCATCGCCCTCGCTGTCCACCGTGGAGATGAGTCGCCTGAGCATGTCTTCGGAGAGATGGAAGTGCTCGGCGGCCAGATTGGCGGCGAGCTCGGCGTCACCGTCGATGACGGCGGTCGCGAGCATCGGGTGCTGCTGGAGCGCGCGCTCGCGTAGGAGCGGAGAATACGGCTCGGCACCGAAACCTAGGCTGACCTCGGCACGAATGCGGTACGTCAGCGTTTCGAGCAGGGGGTTGTGCGTGGCACGGTTGATGGCGAGGTGCAGGTTCCGGTCGGCAATACCCGAAGAGTGTCGGTCGTCCCCGGCGGCGACGTACTCCTCGAGCGCACGTTCAATCAGGACGATGTCGCTCTCATCACGGCGTGTCGCCGCGGTGCGGGCCACCATTGACTCGACCAACAATCGCAGGTCGAGCAGTTGCGTGAGTCGGTGGCGTTCGGGCACGAGCACTCGACGAACAATCGCCTTGGTATCCGCCGACCAGTCAGTCTTGATGAACGTCCCGCCGTTGCGGCCCCGCTTTGTCGTGACGTACCCCAAAACGGCGAGGCGTTGCAGCGCCTCGCGCACCACCCCGCGACCAACGCTCAGCATCGTGACCAGTTCACGCTCCGGCGGCAATCTCTGACCCGGCACGAATTCACCGAGGGCGATGGCGGTCACCAGGCGGTCGGCCAGACGCTCGCCCGCGTTCTGCATCGGCAGGGGCTCGAGCAATCCAGTCACCGCATCAAGAGCTTCATTGAAGTCGCTGTCCATCACCCCACCTCCGAGTCAGTGTCTTCAGCGAAGTAATCGAGGAGGAATCTGGCGAGCGTGGCGGCACCGGCTTCGATCGAGGCGAGTTCGACGCACTCGTTCGAACCGTGCATGTTCTTCACGACAGGTCCGAAGCACAGGGCCGGTACGTCCAACTGATTCACGTAGTAGCGGGCGTCGGTGGTGCTACCCAGCACCTCGGTCGAGAGCTCCACGCCGTGCACCGACGCATGGGCCTGCGCCACCTGGCGCACCAGTGGGTGTTCGGCCGCGAGATGATAACCCTGCGCCTTGAAACCATGCGGGACGACGTCGAAATAGGGACTGCCGGCCGCGCTCAGTGTCTCCGCTACCACCGCGCGGATGTCAGCGACCACCTGGGCGACGCTGACGTCATCGGGGTGACCAACGCGTACCTCGAGCTCGGCGACTGCGGGCACGCTGGAGGGCCACTCACCCAACTGGACCACGCCGACGTTGACGTTGTAGGGATGGGCAATGGTGTCGTAGGGCGCGCGTGGGTCCTTGTTGTACGCGGCTTCGATCTGTCCCAGCCCTTCGATGAGTCGCGCCACTACCTGTGCTGGTGACGCCAATCGATCCGAACTCTCAGCGTGGCCACCACCGAACTCGATCGTCACCTTCACCCACGTGATGGCGACCCCGCCGAGCAGAATGTTCAAGCCGGTGGGCTCAGGCAGCACGACGGCGTCCGCCGTCACGCCGGCTCGAAGTGCGGCGAGGGTGCCGTTACCCGTGTACTCCTCCTCGATCACCGAGAGAAACAACAGGTTGCGGCGTCCAGCATCTGATTGCAACCGACGAAGAGCACGCAGTGCCAAAATGGCCATGGCGAAACCGCCCTTCATGTCGCCCGCGCCACGCCCGTACAGCCAGCCATCGCGAACGACTGGGACAAAAGGGTCACTCGCCCAGGTAGTCGAATTCACCGGAACGACGTCAATGTGCCCATTCAGGAGTAGTGACCGACCGCCATCGTGGAGCGTCCTACCTAGGACATCAAACCGTCCGGCATACGACATCGCCGGGACGCCCGCGAGTGCGTCATCACCGATCGACTCCGGCACCGCAATCCGCTCGACGGCGAATCCAAGGTCAGAGAGGACCGACTCGACCAACTCCTGTGCTGACTGCTCCTGACCTCTCAGCGAGGGACGCGAGACGAGCGACGACAGGAATTCAAAGGCGTTTGGCGCTTCAGCTGACACCGCGTCGAGTAGTTCAGCGTTAGAAATTTCCGTACTCACCAAGGCCCCCCTTAAAAGTCATAAATACGGACCATATCACCTAATCTCCAGACGAGAGTAAACGCGCATTGAAAACAGCAACACTGAGCCCCTGAAACGCGCAATGAAAACAGCAACGCCCTGCTAGTCCCGCGCGCTAGTTGGCTCTCGGAGCCGACGAGCGAAGCCAACGAAGACAGCACAAGAACATGGAGGTTTGGACCGAAGCACTTCGCAAGGTGCTCATCGAGAAATGCCACAGCACCAGATTTTCCGTGACCTGCCCATGGTCGAGTTACCTATCGCTTGGTCAAGCACAAGGCGTTGCTGAAAGGTTGTCCACCTTGACTCAGGCATCCTCTCGAGTTCCATCTTCGTGAGGCCGCCCCGGGATCCGCGACGGTCGGAGGATTAGGGAACTGTCAAGGAACCCGAAGAAGACAACTCCTCCTCGGTTAGCCGCTGTCGAATCGAACGATTCCTCTATCCCGGTGATCGTTCGACGACCGACTCAGGTAGCAGCATCGACAACATCGCAACTTGAAATCTTGGACACGTCGGACTTCAGCGAACGTCACTGAACGCTCCGGAAGGGCAAAGCCAGTAAGGTCCAGATTCCGCTCCGTCGTTAATTGGCGACGGTGAACCTCTCTCGGCGGTGTGCGGGGTGCTCAATCTCATCCAGCAGCGCGACGGCAAAATCGGGAACAGTAATTCGGTCTCCCGCGGGACTGTCGCCGCCGAGTTTATAGGCACCTGTCTTCGCTCCAGGGCCGATCTCGGGAGCAGGCGAAAGGTACGTCCAATCAAGTGCAGGTCCGGCTTCACGGAGAAGCTCCAGGGCTTCAGCGTGCGTGAGAGCTTCAACCTTGTAGGCCTCGGGAAACTCGGGCAGATCCACCAGGCGTGTGCCCGGTGCTGCGAGAAGGCTGCCGGCCCCGCCGACGACGACCAATCGAGTCGACGCCACCTCAGCCATCACTACGCGAACGACGTCGAGGAACGCCCGAGGGTCCCCGCCGGAGTCGCGTGAAGGACCCGCGGCGAGAACGACGACATCGTTCTGCGCGGCAACGGTCCTCACCGAGGAAGGATCACTCGCGTCACCATTCACTGAGCGCAATAAAGCGGCTGACTCACCAACGTCTGGTTGGCCGCCGCGTCGGCTGAGCGCCGTCACCTCGTGACCGCGCAGTACCGCCTCAGCTACTACCGCCGAGCCGATCATGCCAGTCGCTCCGTAGATCGCAATCTTCATTTCGTTTCCTATCTCGTACGCTGTTGAGACTATGATAACAAAAGGTAACTCATTGCTACAAAGTGCTATAGTTACCTTATGGTATCTGAGACACAACCAGGTAACGTGATGGATCCGAACTGTCCCAGTCGCTTGGTACTCGATCGCGTCGCCGAGAAGTGGACGGGCTTGGTCATCATCGCCCTCGCTGAGGGTACGTTGCGCTTCGGGGAGTTGCGCGAGCGAATTGGCTCCGTTTCGCCCAAAGTTCTTAGTCAGACCCTCAAGGGACTCGAGCGCGACGGAATGGTGCGTCGACGGGTCTACGCCGAAGTTCCGTCGCGCGTCGAGTACTCGCTCACCGAACTCGGTAGTTCCCTGCGCGAGCCCATTAGGGCGGTGCAGCTTTGGGCTGAGCAGCATGCGACCTCGGTGATGGCCGCACGAGAGCGCACGGGCGACTGATTCCAGTTATTCGACGTTGAAGGATCTATTGCGTCGAATGACGTGAAGCCAGCGCGAGAGCAAATTCCTATCGTTCATCCTGGCAATGTGCAGACGTTGCCCGAGCGTGGCGGACCGTTAACCAATCTTTAACGATACCGAAACATTCGTGCGTCACCATTTGTACATCAGCTTCACCGAGTGAAGGAGCAGCCGTGCATGCCGACACTATCAACACCCGTATCCCTGAGAGTCTCTTCGCCTGGTGGCGTGATCTCCAGACACCCGCCACGGCGGGAACCACTCTGGCCGACTGGGAAGTGACCCCGTACCGCGACGCCTGGTGCTTTACCCGCCGGGGGCGCAGTCACCGCGACGCCTACTTGATCCGGGGTGCCAGCCTGACCCACTTCGGCTGGGACCACGACACCCTCGAATCGGCCTACTGCCTGCTGACAGAAAGCCAGCGCCCCCAGCCCGTGGACACTCGAGTGGTGAGGCGGTGGCTGGAGTGGGTGAGCGATGAGTTGGGCCAGGGCCGGTCGAGGGTGCGTTCCCCGAGTGGGATGTAGCGATCGGATACACGTCGCACGAGCGACGGACTGGTTTCAACGACGACTTCAAGCAGCGCTTCCGCTGGTCCAGCGGGTTAGCCACGGCGTGCCCCGGTCTCGCTCCATCAGAGTGGGCTTGGCAACCCCAGATCAGACCGCGACAAGTTACTCGCGACGAGGCGTAACGTCCAAGCGGAACTCACCAAGGCTTGGCTGGAACAGTCGACGCGCCGCGGCGTTCGTCGAGCGGCGGGGAAACCAACGCGCGGCAATTTCCTTTATGGGGTATCCATCTGACTGCCACTCCTTCGTGACTGCGCAACTTGTCTCCAACACCTCCAAGCGTGCGACACTTGCGTATGACCACTGCCACCATTGCCGTTAAGGGCGGCGCGAGCGACGAGTTCCCCGCTGACTTCGCCATCGTTCACTTCGGACACCAGTTCACCGCTCCAGCCCGCTCCGAAGCCCTTGCCGGGGGCAACGCCGTTATCGCTCAATTGCGCGACGCTGCCGCGAACGTCGGAGCCGGCGTGCGAGAGATGAAGGTGCGATCGCTGCGCGTGGAGGAGACCTTCAACTACGTGGGCCCCGATCGCATACGAGAGCACTCCGGTTGGACCGCCCAGGTGGAGGGCGAGTTGCTCGTGGAACCTGGCACCATCCCCGAAGCTGTCGCTGATCTCATTAGAACCGGTGTGTCGATTCGTCACCTCAGTTGGCACCTCGACAAGGACACCGAGGCCCGGGCACACCGCGCGGTGCGACGTCTGGCGGTTGCCGATACGGTGGATGCCGCGAATGATTTCGCCTTCGCTCTTGGTGCGACCCTTGGACGTCTTATCACCCTCGCGGATCCTGGCCTTCTCGGTGCCGCCTCGTTCACGAGCGGCTCCCGCATGGCCTCGCACAGGGCGGTCGCGACCGCCGGGACGTCAACTACGTCGTGGGATGAGCTGGTCGACATAGACCCCGCCGTGATCACCATCTCCGCGAACGTGGAGGCTAGCTACGAAGTCACCCTCGTCTAGAAGACCACACCCTTGCGTCCGGCGCGTGTCAGGTCTGGCAGTGCGTGCTCGGGCAGAGGCCGATGAGTCAGCAGGCGGTGTGGCGCAGATCGAGGCTCGCCGCGGTGGCAGTCAGATGGACACCCCATTATCCCTTTCCGCTTCTCGTTAACCGTCTTGAGGGTTATTGAGACCACGTACGGACTTAACTGTTGCCGGAGGCCAACGGTTCCCAGCGGAATGTCCGCACGGCGACTACCAGGCCAAGGACGGCCCAGGCTGCCATCACTCCGAGGTCGACCAACGTGATGCCGGATGAGCCCGGAACCAGGAAGCCCTCTTGCAGTCCCCGAGCTAAGTGCTCGAGAGGAAAGACCTTGCCGAGATCGAGCATCCACGGCGGCATGACGGCGACCGGGATGAACACGCCTGACAAGAAGGCCAAGATTGTGGCCGCGAGGGGCCCGATAGCCGACGCAGAGTCGGCCGTCGCGCAGAGCCTGGTGAGCGCCAGAGCCAGTGCGCAGAAACAGATCACGCCCACCACGAGGTAGGCCACGAGGCCCAGCAGCAAGTGCGCGGAGAGCTGCACGTGATAGAAGATGGCGCCGACCGCCACGAGCACCGCGACCGTCGTGGCCACCACGACGATGGTCCGGGCGATCTCGGACAAGAGGTACACCCAGCTGGGCATCGGCGTGCCTCGAAAGCGCTTCAGCAGTCCTCGCTCTCGGTTGGTGGTGATTCGGATGAGCAGCGAACTGAAACTGACGAGCATGATCTCGTACGAGATGATCGACGCCGTGTAGTACGAAGGAGCGCGAACGTGCACGCCGTTGAAGTTCGTGTTCCCCTTGAAGATCGCGTTGAAGAGCAGCAGCAGCAGTATCGGGAAGAAGGCCGTGAAGCCGAGGGCGCTCGGGTCGCGCAAGAATCCTTTTAGGGCGTAGCGCGTCTGGGCCAGCGACAGCGAGACATCGCTCACGAGTCGACCTCGCGCACTTCGGGCGTTGCCTCGCTGGCCAACTTCACGAAGACATCGTCCAGACTCGGTTGGATCGCCTGCAGATTAGCCAGCTCGACGTGCTCGACCTCAGCCCAGTCCAGGAGCAACTTCATGTCTCCCTGGACGCGATCGCTCTCGAAGCGCGCCAACGATTCCCTCACGGTCACCGGCCTGCCGAGCACGGCACTCAGACGTGCCAGATCGATGCCCGAGTAGGGATCGAAGGTCACTTCGGTGTGGTAACCCAGACTCGCGCTCAGTTCGTCGGCCGTTCCCTGGGCGGCAATCTCACCCGCTCGCAGGATGATGATCCGGTCGGCCAGATGCTGAGCCTCGTCCATGTAGTGCGTGGTCAAGAATATGGTCTTGCCCGCGTCGCGCAGTCCCTCAATCATGATCCACATCTCGCGCCGGGCCAACGGATCGAGCCCCGTCGTTGGCTCGTCGAGAAAGAGGATCTCGGGATCGCCCACGAGTCCTAGCCCCACGTCGAGACGCCGCTTCTGGCCGCCCGAAAGCTGTCCGACCCGGTCGTTCGCCTTCTCGGTCAATCCCACGGCCTCGATGGTCGCCTCGACGTCGGTCGGGCGCCGAAAGTACCGCGCGAACATCGCGACCGTCTCACGAACCGAGTAGACCGGATCAAGTTCGCACTCTTGGAGGACCAACCCGATTCGGTTGCGCCACGCTCGAGTGGCGTGCGCCGGGTCGACGCCGAGCACCGACACTTGACCGCCATTACGAGGCCGATAGCCCTCGAGTATCTCGATCGTGGTGGTCTTGCCCGCACCGTTGGTACCGAGGAAACCCAGGATCTCACCGGCCTGGACATCGAACGTGATGCCGTGGATTCGTTCGCGGTCGCCGTAGGACTTGCGAAGACCCTCTACCGATACCACCGTGTCCATTGGGGCGAGGCTAGCCTCAATCCACCGTGCCAGTAATGAGATCAGTTGTTTCGGTGTCGAATCCTGCCTCAGCAATTTTTTGCTGATCCGTGGTTCTTGCTTGATGCACTGACCTACGTCGAATTCTCGAGGACGGCGACTGTCGCCTCCTCAACGTCGTCATCACGCAGTGATGCCAACCCTTTTGGATTGCGAAGATTTCCCGACTCCTGCGGTCCGCCGTTGATTTCCAAGCATCACAGTCGTTGGCAGAGAGGAAAGAAGCTTTGGAAACGAGCGACGCTGTCCGGTCTGTGGCGAGGATTCACTTCCCGGGCGTCGTTGGGCGAGCGTCTTCTAGGAGGAGCAGATGAAGATCGTGAGTCGGACTCTCTTCAGGTTCGAGGACAAGCCCGGGTGGATGTCACGAGCAGCCGCTCTGCGCGTGCATGGACAGACCCCGACAAGTAATCCTCGACTCGCGGCACGAAGCAGATCATCGCGGATCACAACGAAGGCGCTGCTGGCCTCTTCGAACGATGGTCACCCACTTTGGGCGACTGAATCCAATGTCGGGTAGTCGACGTAGCCTCGCTCGCCGCCGCCATAGAAGGTCGTCTGATCAACTTCATTGAGGGGTGCGCCGACCCGCAGTCGAGCCACCAGGTCGGGATTCGCCAGGGTCTGCGTGCCCACCGTGATGACGTCAGCGAGGCCGTCGTCGAGATCCTTGACGCGCGCTTCAATATCGGCGCCGCGCCGATTGAGCAGTAGTGCAGTCGGCCAGTCGCTGCGAATCGCTCGAACCAGGTTCTCGTCGCCGCAATGCACCACGTTGAGATAGGCAAGACCCAATGGGGAGAGGGCCCGTACCAAAGCTCCGTAGAGTTCGTCCACATCCTCCTCAACAATGTCGTTGAACGGATTACCGGGAGAGATGACGATGCCCGTACGCTGGGCGCCGATCTCCTCGGCGACCCCGGAGGCGACTTCCACGGCGAATCGAATCCGGTTCTCGATCGATCCCCCGTACTCGTCGGTGCGCTGGTTGACGTTGCTCGAAAGGAACTGGTGCACGAGGTACCCGTTGGCCGCGTGTATCTCGACGCCGTCCGCGCCGGCGGCGATGGCGGCGGCGGCGGCGCGGCGATGGTCACGCACGGTCTGTGCGATTTCCTCTCGCGACAGTGCTCTCGGCTCGGGAAAGGAAAGGGGGCCCACGGACGTGAACATCGTGCCGACGGCCTTTACGGCTGAAGGGGCGACGGGCTGACGTCCGTGGGGCGTGTTCAGCGGGTGCGAAATACGACCCACGTGCATGAGTTGGATAATGATCCGTCCACCTGCTTCGTGCACGGCGTCGGTGACGAGTCGCCATCCGGCGATCTGTTGCGGGCTGTAGATGCCGGGCGTGAGCGGATAGCCCTGGCCGTCGGCGCTCGGTTGCGTACCCTCCGAGATGATGAGCGCCATCGACGCGCGCTGGGCGTAGTAGGTGGCGTTCATCTGCGTGGGTACTCCCTTCGGCGTTGATCGCCCTCGCGTCATTGGTGCCATCGCCAAACGATGGTCCAAGCGAATGTCACCAATGGTGAAGGAATTCCAGAGGACTGTGGTCATTGAGGGCTCCATTGTGCAGGTTGTTTTATATATCCTACTATTTCTATTGACTTTATGGAAATAGTCATCTATCGTTCCAATCCATGAATCCAACTACCCACAAATTAAGAATGCTTTCTGCCTTTAATTCACGAAATGCTCCCCTGTTGCTGATGGCGACCGTCCTTATCTTCTCGTCATTCGTCTGGTTTAGCGGTGGTCGCGCTGAAGCGTCGCCGACCACCACCACCACCACAACGAAGATCCCAGCCGGCACCGTGTTGAACATTGGTGACCAGGAGCAGCTCCTCGAAAACGAACTTGAGGACTCCGGAGCGCTGAAGGGCGTGCCCTACAAGGTGAACTTCGTCGAGTTCGACAGTGGACCACTCGTCGACGCCGGCTTCGCCGCCCATCAGATTGATCTGGGCTTCATGGGCGACCTTCCCGCGTCGCTCGCGGTCCAGTCCGGTCTGCCAGTGAAGGCCGCCGCAGCCTTGCTGCCAATCGGCGCGGCAGAGTTCCTTCTTGCCAAGCCTGGCATCACGTCGATTGCGCAACTCAAGGGACAGACCGTCGCCTACACCACCGGCACCGCCGAGCAGGCCTTTGCGCTGCGCGCCCTCGCCACCGCTGGACTCACGCAACATGACGTCACGCAGGTCAACGTCAGTCTTGATCAGTTGGGGACCGTTCTTCAATCCGGAGCGGCGGTGGCTTCCGTGGTGAGCATCGAACAGAAGGTCGAGTACGAGCAGGCCAATCCGGGCGCAGTGGTCCTGGCGACCCAGAAGACGGTGAAGCCCGCGAGCTATGACTACATGCTCGCGACGACCGCTGCACTGAAGAACAAGGCGAAGTCCGCAGCAATCGACGACTTCATCGTCCGACTTATCAAGGCGGAGAATTGGGTGAAGTCACACGAGAGCACGTACGTGACGGACTATTACGTCAACCTCGATCACTTGACGCCAGCGGTAGCCCAGTTGATCCTGAAGGCCGGTGGCACCGACGAGTACGTCCCCCTCAATGGCAACGAAGAGAACGCGCTGCAGAATGTGGTCGACCTTCTCGCCAACGCCGGCGCGATCTCCAAGGGCTACAGCGTCGCTCCGCTCTTCGACAACTCCGTCTCTGCCCGGTACAACGCGATCGTGAAGGCGAATCCGCAGCGTGGCTAAGCGACCGCAGTATCCACGTAGTCCGAGAGTTCCAGGCGACGCCGTGTTGTTCGCCCTGCCAGTCCACGCGTTAGCCCCACGAGAAAGGTAGTTGCCATGTCCGTTATCGATTTGGTCACCAGAAAGTCCTCGAATGAAGACGAGAAGTCCAACTCGAGCGACGTCATCACTCTCACCCACCCAATCCCGAAGAGGCGCCGGCGCACGTCGCTACGCGTGCCCCGCCTGGTTCGAAGGGTGGTCGGACCGCTGATCGTGCTCGCCTTGTGGCAGTGGAGTTGCTCGGCGGGCGTCTTCACGAGTTTCGAGGTGGCGTCGCCGATTGCGGTCATTGACGCCGCGCGCGAACTGTGGAATCAGGGTGTACTGCAATCCAATCTTCTCATCTCGCTGCGGCGAGTCGCCGAGGGATTAGGCGTCGGAGTGACCGTTGGTGTCATATTCGCGGTGCTCTCGGGACTCTTCCGCGTGGGCGAGGACCTGGTCGATCCCGTCATCCAAGCCGCTCGCGCGGTGCCGATCCTGGGTCTGGTACCCCTCGCCATCATCTGGTTCGGAGTAGGTGAGCTACCGAAGATCTTCTTGATCGCCTTAGGTAGCACCTTCGCGATCTACATCAACACCTTCGCGGGGATTCGCGGCGTCGACACCAAACTGGTTGAGGCGGGCCAGACGTTTGGCCTGTCGCGATGGGGCCTGGTGCGCCGGATCATCTTGCCCGGCGCGCTTCCGAGCTTCTTGGTGGGACTGCGTCTCGCGCTGGTGGGCAGCTGGCTCATCGTCATCGTGGCCGAAGAGATCAATGCTCAGAGTGGTATTGGCTATCTGATCATGCAGGCCCAGACGACCGATCGCACCGACATCATGATGATGGGACTGGCGATCTACGCGATCCTCGGACTGCTCGCCGATGCGTTGGTTCGCTTGCTGGAACGCCGGCTGCTCTCGTGGCGTCGTACCTTTGCGGGGGCGTGATGATGACCCGAGCAAATGAAGTCACTCCCATCAACTCGACACTGGGCACCGCGGTAGCCGCCAGCAACGTGCAGCGAAGCTTCAACGGCCGTGACGTCCTAAAGGGCGTGAATCTCACGATCAAGGGTGACGAGTTCGTCGCGCTGCTCGGCCGAAGTGGAACCGGCAAGAGCACCTTGCTGCGCATACTTGGCGGGCTCGACGCCGACTACGAAGGTGACGTCCTCGTTCCGCAACGACGAGCGGTTGTCTTCCAGGAGTCGCGGCTCATCCCGTGGCAGCGGGTCTTGGCCAACGTCGTACTTGGGCTCGGAACTGGCAACGGGGGCAGAGCAGCACTCAAGGCACGAGGACTCGAAGCACTCGGTGAAGTCGGATTAGCCGAGCACGCCCACGATTGGCCGCTCACGCTCTCTGGAGGCGAGTCGCAACGCGTCGCGCTGGCTCGAGCGCTCGTGCGAGAACCTCAGCTCATGTTGCTGGACGAGCCCTTTGGGGCCCTCGACGCTCTCACCCGTATCAAGATGCACGCGCTCTTGCAGCGTCTCTGTGCGCGTCATCGCCCCGCCGTGCTGCTCGTGACCCACGACGTCGACGAAGCCATCTTGTTGGCCGATCGAGCGGTGGTGCTCGTTGAAGGTGAGATAGCCCTCGACACTCGCATTGACGTGGAACACCCGAGGGACCGCAGCGATCCCGCGTTCGTCGAACTGCGCAATCGCCTGCTCAAGGAACTCGGCGTCCAAGAGGTTGACGCCAGGCCGTCATTGCTGCACACCGCATCGGATGTGGAGACGGAATTCAACAATCGATACAAGCAGAGCTTCCGGTGACTCACCCGGTGCTCTGGACCCCGAAGTACGAAACCAACAACGTCACATCGACGTCAACCAAAGAAAATGAGGTGGCATGATGGCCAAACAACTGCATTTGAACGCATTCCTGATGAGCACGGGTCACCACGAAGCATCGTGGCGACTGCCCGAAAGCGACCCCTTGGCGAGCACCGATCTCGCGCACTTCAAGAACCTGGCCCAGATCGCCGAACGGGGAAAGTTCGACTCGCTCTTCCTCGCTGACGGTCCCGTGATGCACGGCAACGTTGGCCAGCGTCCGGCTGGAGTCATCGAACCGCTGACGTTACTGACGGCGCTGGCGGGCGTCACCGAGCACATCGGCCTCATCGCGACGGCCTCCACCTCGTACAACTCGCCGTACAACCTGGCCCGACGGTTCTCGGGGCTCGACCACGTCAGCGGGGGGCGGGCGGGCTGGAACGTGGTGACGACCGCGGGGGTCGAAGCCGCGCGCAACTTCGGTGTCGACGAGCAGCCGCTGCACGCCGAGAGGTACGCGCGTGCCGCGGAGTTCATCGATGTGGCACTGAAGCTCTGGGACAGCTGGGAAGACGACGTCGTCATCGGCGACAAGAAGTCCGGGGTGTGGGGCGATTCCTCCAAGGTTCATCCCGCGGCGCACGAGGGCAAGCACTTCTCTGTCGCCGGAGCGCTCAACAGCCCGCGATCGCCCCAGGGCTATCCGCTTATCGTACAGGCCGGGTCTTCCGATGATGGCAAGGACCTCGCGGCGAGGTACGCCGAAGCGGTCTTCACGGCTCAGCAGACACTCGCTGAGGCGCAGGCCTTCTACAGCGACTTGAAGGCGCGAACCCGCCGGATCGGACGAGATCCTGACACCATCAAGATCCTTCCGGGAATCGTACCCATCATTGGCGACACCCCTGGTGAAGCGCGCCAGAAGGAAGCAGCGCTGGAGGATCAGATCGTGCACGAATACGCGCAGCGCAACCTGGCCCACATGCTCCGGGTCCCGATCGAGCAGCTCGACCTCGATAGTCAGCTTCCCTTTGACCTACTGCCGGAGGAGGACATCGAAGATTTCAAGAGCAGGTACACGTTGATCGTAGAGCTTGGCCGTCGAGAGAAGTTGACCGTGCGTCAACTGATTGGCCGCCTCGGCGGCGGCCGAGGACATCTGACTTTTGCGGGCACCGCCGAGCAGGTGGCAGACACGATTGAGTTGTGGTTCACCAACGGAGCCGCCGATGGTTTCAATATCATGCCCGCCGTGCTGCCGTCCGGGCTGGAACTGTTGGTCGAGCAAGTGGTGCCAATCCTTCGCTCCCGCGGCCTGTTTCGAAGCGAGTACACGGGGCGCACCCTGCGTGATCACTACGGCTTGGCCCGTCCGGTCAATCAGTACCTCGAAGAGTACGAGGAGCAGGTGGCCGTATAGAACTAGTCCACGGGCCAAGGGATCACCGAACCCCCCGGTTATCCCTTGGCCCGTTGACTAGTGACTCCGAACAGTCATGGCACCTCCTACCCTTAACCGGCGAATCCCAGTCGACGCTGCGACGCGCGGCGTCCATGTGATTATTTTGATACATCGCACGTTCTGTCGCGCCCGAAGAATCTCAACGGCCTCGATCATCCTTTCGGCACCTTCGAGAGCCGCTTGAACGCATGACTGCAACCGGCCACTACTCCAACTGGCTCGAGCGGGTGGCACCGTGCGATTGAAGTTCAGCAACATGGAGCAACGTGATAACCCCATTCTCGGGAAGCTTCCCCGGGGTCGAGATGTCAACTGTGCTGACAGCAGACTGGGCGAACTAGTTTGAGTTGATGAGTGAAGGGCGTCGAATAAGCCTCGTCGCCACGGACTTGGACGAGACACTTTGGGTGGATGGCACTCCATCCTCGAAACGATTCTCTAGGACCTGGGAGGTCGTCGAAATCACCCCAATTCGAGCACGTCAATATTTCTCAGCGCGGTCTCGCATCGGCCTCAGCCGCCGCAGGAGGAACGCGTCCCTGCATCGTTCGCGCCGTGTTCTTGGCGCCGAGCCCTTGCGCGACGAGACGTCATCGGACAAGAGATGGGGAGTCGTGTCAGTTTCTTCGTCAGACCTTGTGCCGCAGCATGACGCGCGAACAACACTCTCGCCACGTAAACACGAGGCCGACACCGACACCGCACGCCCCGCGCGGAACGGGTTTCCAGCGGGAAGAGCCGTTGTCAGCGCACTCGCAGGTCTGTTGTTCATCCTTCCGCTCGGTGGGCTCACGCCGAGCGCTGCAGCGGCGTCGACGCCACCTTCGACGACGGTGACCGCCTACGACGCCCCCTACCTGGGTGCCCCGCCAGCCACGAATCCGGCCGTCGTTGGCGTGACCACGGTCACTGGCGGCGGTGGGTACTACGTACTTCGCTCGAACGGCGAGGTGGACGCCTACGGTGCGCCCAGCTACGGTTCACTCGCGTCCGCCAGCCTGGCGACCGGCGCCACCGCGACGGGTATCGCGCTCGATGCCACGACGGGTGGCTACTGGATCGTGAGTTCGAACGGCACAGTGAAGGGGTTCAACGCTCCGTTTCTCGGCGAACCGCACATCACGCCGGGAGGGTGGGGCCAGTACCCGGCCGCCGTCGCTATCGCGGCCGTGCCCGACGGAACCGGCTACTACGTGCTGAGGGCGAACGGAGGCGTCGACGCCTACGGAGTCAAAGGACACGGCTCGCTCGCCAAACACCTCCACTACGGGGCGACGGCCCCGGTGGTCGCGGTCGCCTTGGCGGTCGATCCCACGACGGGTGGCTACTGGATCGCGACGTCGACGGGCGACGTCGCCAACTTCGACGCACCCGACGACGGGTCCCCCCTAGCCAGCGCTCACGGCGGGTACGACGGCGTTCCCGTCAGTGCCCTCGCGGCCGCGCCCGACGGGACGGGCTACTACGTGCTGAGGGCCAACGGTGAGATTGACGGCTACGGGGCTGCGCTGCACGGTTCACTCGCCGCGTCGAAGGCGCTGCCCGTAGGCGGTCTCGCGAGCGCGCTCGCGGTCGATCCCTCGACGGGTGGCTACTACGTGACGGTTGACGTGACGCCACTCGACGGCTACCTCAACCCACTTCGAGCAGTCACGTCGCTCGTTCCCCAAGAGATCGACCAGGGCGTGGACTACTGCGCGTCGGGACCCGTCTACGCACTCGGCGACGCGGTGGTAGTGAATCTCTACGACCCTGAGTGGCCGAGTGGTGTGTTCATCTCCTACCGATTGACGAATGGTCCGGCGAAGGGCCTCTACGTCTACGTGGCGGAGAACGTGACGCCGAAGGTACTGATCGGCGAGCACGTCACACCCACGACCGTCGTCGGCGTGGTGCACGACGCGAAGACCTGCCTCGAGACCGGGTGGGCGGATCCGCCGGCATCACCGGAACACGCCGCGGCACACCTGGAGTACAACGGAGAGAACTCGACCGCCTATGGACTGAACTTCAACTCCCTGCTGCAAGTCCTCGGAGCACGACCCGGCCTCTCCCAGCCTGACGGACCGCCGGGCCCCCTGCCCTCCAGTTGGCCCCGGTGGTGACCTTATATATACACGGCGTGAATCACCTCGCGAAAGTCGCGTGGCAAGGTCACCACGTGTCCGGTGGCTAGAACGCGAGACCGATCGCCAGACCGATACCCGCTCCGACCAGACCAACGATCGTGCTTATCGTGACGTTGAGGGCCGCGTCGAGCACCTGTCCCACTTCCAGCAGACGAACCGTCTCGAAAGTGAACGTCGAGAACGTGGTGTACGCGCCGCAGAATCCCGTGCCGAGCAACGCCTTCGCCACGGGTGAGAGGTGGTGGCCCAACGAGAGGCCGGTCAACAGGCCCAGCACGAATGACCCCGAGATGTTGACGAGGAACGTCCCCCACGGCAGGTCGGACTCAATGCGCCGATTGACCGCCCGATCGATCAGGTAGCGCGAAGGAGCGCCGACGAATCCGCCGATTGCGACCATCAAGAAGAGCTCGAAGGTCACTTCGCGAAGCCATTCGTGGGCGGCACTTAGAGTTCCACTACTTCCACGTCCACGACCGTGACCAAGACGTTGACCAGCAGATCCGCCGCGTCAAGGAGGAATGCCTCGATTGGTTCCGCGCGATCAATGATGATGATCATGATCGGCGCATCGTCTGACAGGGCGTGCGTCTTGCGAATCCGACCCGATGCGCCGTAGCCCTCGTACGCTTCGAACGCCGTCGCCCCGGCGAGTTTCGCCTTGCGCGCGCGCTGCATCAGGTGGACGAGCAACGATCCGTGGTGATCATGATCACGAGCACCGAAGAGCATTGTGAGTCGCTTGGCCGGGTACGTCACGAACTCTGGTTCCACCGTCGTCATTGCGTCTCTCCTTGCAGCCCCTGTTCAACGCGAAGAGCGATGCGCGCGCTGCTCATACCGATCCACACCGCAAGCAGTCCCGAGAGCAGGCTGGCGACGATGTATGACACGCCAACCAGGAGATGGTGCCCGCGAAAGAGCAGAATGGCGTCGACCTCGAAGGTCGAGAACGTCGTGTAGGCACCGATGACCCCCGTCCCGATGAACGAGCGCACGAGCTGTCCCCTCGGAAACTGTTCAATGAGCATGATCAGGATGAAACCGAGGAGCGCGCTGCCCGTGACGTTGATGAGGAAGGTGTTCCAAGGGAACTGGCCGCTAGCGATCGGCAACGCCCGCGACACCGCGTAGCGTGCGACCGCACCCACTACCCCACCACAACCCAAGGCGAGCACGATGACCAGCTGCGAGCGTCGCGCTCGGAGTCGTTGTGCCGCCGACGTTTGGCGGCGACGATCTTGCGAAGACGAATTGGGCTGTGGCGTCGTTCCCTCCGAACTCAGATCTGCCGGCACCATTGACTCCACGGTTGAAGTGCTGCGCAATGAGACCACCGTCGTCGAGTGGCGAAGCGGCCAGTGTTCATCTCAAGAAATTGTAATCTCTCGAACCACGAGCGAAGAAGGAAGGGAGAGAACACGGGCGCGGCGCTAGTGTGAGCAATGAACGACCAGAAGTACAGCTGGCAAACCTTGGAGGTGATTGATGTCACTCGATGAAATCGCAACCAAGGTCACGATCTTTCTCAGCGAGGACGATCGACTGCATCACCATGGTCTGCATGACGCGGTGTTGAATCAGGCGAAGGACTACGGCGTCATTGGCGCCACGGTGTGGCGCGCGATTGAGGGATTTGGCCCGTCGGGACGCGTCCGCACCTCACGATTCCCCGATGCCAGCACCGGGCTTCCATTGATCGTGGAGTTGATCGACAGTCCCGAACGAATTGAGAAATTCCTCGTCAAGCTGAGCGAGTTGACACCCGGGTCCCTGGTCACCAAAGAACAGGTTCGGATCATGAGAACCCAAACGCCCGCCTCCGAATAGTCGTTACGGCGCGGTTGTCGCCCGGCGGTTTACCGCGCCAGCTAGTTTGCAAACGGGGCCGCGACTTCGATCTCGAACAGATGGTTGAGCTTCGCCACGAGTTTACAGAGCCCGGAAGGGCAACTTCGCCAACTGCCTGGCGAGGCCTCATCCGACACACCAGGCGATATCCCATCACGGATGGGCGAACTGGCATAACCTCAGCGCCTCTACTATTGCTCCGACCTGCCAGTCACGGGCCGAGCGACATGGCCGCACCGCCTCGGCAAGATGACCTGAGTGAATCGAAGTGAAGCCGAAATCGTTCTTCACTCGGTTGGCGATACTGCCATGGGAAGTCAATTCAAACTGCCACTCACCAGCCCCACGGCTATGGACGAGTCTCACGACCTCGTCGTTCGGCAAAAAGAGCCAAACCCAAGAGACCATCGTCCCCGACTCGCCAAAATTTGGCGACAAGAGATGCCGTTGGACCAAACATCACCGAGGGCACTTCGATCGATGTCTACGGATAAAACCAGTTCCGAATAATCGACGCTAACAGCGCTATGGAGACTCACTGGCAAAGTCATGGGAAGGCTGGCCATTGACAGTTTTACAAGGTTCTTAGTCCGCCCCTAGTCCATCCTCAAGATTGGAAATCATAATGGATTGGTCTCGCAAGTGCTTTGGGAGAAATTCGCATGCCACTGGAACTCCAAGAACAATTCAGCGGGTCACAGGATTTCCTGATCGCGGAGGCTGGCGGCGGTAATAATCGCCAAGGTCTCCCACGTTTTCAGAGCCCAGACGGTCCCCAATCCGCCTGGGCTCTGAAGGCAATTTGAATTACCGGGAAAGCTAATGACACCACAAACTGGGAGTACCTCCATCTGAGGCGTGATTCTTTGAGAGAGGCGGAACATCGTCCCCTGCTCCTTCCCTAACCATTGATTTAGACGTCACTATCGGCAACGCATCGAACGAGAAACGTAACTGAAACTCACGCCGAGTTCTCTATCAGCCAATTTGTCAGCCACGGGATCGGATTGCGTAAGTGTTGCGAAATTGAACGCCTGGCACTCGTGCAAGTGGCAGCCAATTTCATTCGATTTCTCTGCCCGTCATGTAACAATCCCGTACCGGTGCTCAAGGCAACCACTGCGCTAGACCCCAGCCCTTTGAAGAAATCAGCTGACGAGGATGGGAGAAAGCGCGAGGCGAGGCAAAACACAGGTGATTTCTAAGCGGAATTACTTCTCCGCTTCACGATTAGTGTGTCTATACGGAGCGACCACTCCGCATAGACACCGGAGGTAAGCAATGGCGGTAGAGAAAGCTCGGAGGCCGTATCAGGCAACGTATGCGGTATTGGCCCTAGCGGTCGGCGGCTACGCATTGCTGCAGTCACTGGTCATACCGGTGCTGCCCACCATCCAAGCGGGACTGCATACCTCGCAGAACACCGTCACGTGGGTGCTCACCGCATACTTGTTGTCGGCGGCAATCTTCACTCCCATCATGGGCCGACTCGGCGACATGTACGGCAAGGAACGACTCCTCGTCATGACGTTGGTGGCGCTCACGGTGGGATCTCTTCTGGCCGCCGTCGCGAGTTCAATCACGTTGATGATCGTGGCCCGAGTCATCCAGGGAATCGGTGGTGGTGTCCTCCCCTTGTCATTCGGGCTCATCCGCGACGAGTTCCCGAAGGAGAAGGTGATGGGCGCCATCGGAGTCATCGCAGCATTGGCCGCGGCGGGCGCCGGACTCGGCATCGTGCTCGCTGGACCCATCGTGGACGCGCTCGACTACCACTGGCTGTTCTGGATTCCAATGATCGTGATGGCCGTGGTCGTGGTCGCTGCGCATCTGGTCATTCCGGAGTCGAAAGTTCGCACCCCCGGAACGCTCAGCTGGGCGGGCGTGTTCCTGCTCTCGGCGTGGCTCGTGGCCCTGATACTCGGTATCAGCGAGGCACCGACGTGGGGCTGGGGGTCGACGAGTGTCATTGGTCTCCTGATTGGCGCGGTCGTCGTCGCCGTCGTGTGGGTCCTCGTTGAAGCGCGTTCCGCGCACCCCTTGATCGACATGAACATGATGAGGATTCCCGCCGTCTGGACGACGAACCTCGTAGCGCTGCTGCTCGGCGTCGGGATGTACGCGGTCTTCGCGTTCCTGCCCGAGTTCCTGCAGACCCCAACTTCAGCGGGCTACGGCTTCGGCGTGAGTATCACCCACTCGGGACTCATCCTGCTGCCGTCGAGCGTGTTCATGTTCGCCTTTGGCATGTTGTCGGGACCCCTCTCGAAGCGCTTCGGCAGTAAGTCCGTGCTCGTCACCGGACTTCTGGTCGGCATCGTCACCTTCGCACT
>PLKM01000019.1 GCA_003141095.1 Acidimicrobiaceae bacterium
ATGTAACCGGGAGTGGCTACTCGGTGACGTGTAACTTGACAAACCCACTTTATCGTGGGATAATTGATACATGACAAACCTGACCTTTGGAACTCTAGCCATGAGGATTGCGAACGAGGCAGACGCCTACGAGTACCTGGAGAGCCTTCGTTGGCCTGAAAAGCCGGTCTGCCCTCACTGTGGAGTGATGAACGATCACTACTTCCTAAAGCCCACCAACGGCGTCAGCCGGACCACTACGCGAGGCTCTGAGTCGCAGCGTCGAGTGTGGAAATGCAAGGACTGCCGCAAGCAGTTCAGCGTTCTCACGGGCACGATCTTTCACGGCTCTAAGGTTCCCCTCCAGACGTGGCTGTTCGTCTTCTTTGAGATGTGCACCAACAAGAACGGGATCGCCGCAAGGGAGATCGCCCGCAAGTACGGGGTTGCCCCTAAGACCGCTTGGTTCATGACGCAGCGAATCCGCGAGGCAATGGCTAACGACTCATCGGGCAAGCTGTCCGGCAACATCGTCATGGACGAAACGTACATCGGTGGAAAGCCCGAGAACTGGCACGCCAACGACCCCCGTAGGGCCAAGAAGGGCAACTCGACTACGAAGATGGCTGCCGTTGCTCTCATCTCAGAAGAGACCGGCGAGATTCGCACCAAGGTAGTCACCAATGTCACCGGTTCCGTGATTCAGAACATGGTCCGCGAAAACGTCGTGACTGGCACCACGACCCTTCACTCAGACTCTGCGCCGTTGTACCGCACGGTGAGCAAAGAGATGGCCGGACACCACGTGGTTAACCACCACGCAGGGCAGTACATCACGGAACTTTCTAACGGGACCAACAAGGCAGAGAACTTCTTTAGCCAACTGAAGAGGTCAATCGACGGTACGCACCACTGTGTGAGCAAGGAACACCTGAGTCGTTACCTGAGTGAGTTTGCCTTCCGTCACGGTTCGCATTATCTGAGCGACACTGAGCGCATGGTGAAGTTGATGGGGCAAGTCCCGGGCGTGAGGCTGAGTTATCGACCTTTAACGGCGGAATGACTTAGAGGGACTCGCCGCTGAGAACCCGGCGCACCATGGTGGCGGCAACTTTCAGGGTTTCCGCGCTGAACTTCTGGGAGGTTCGGCTGACGTTGTCCGCGAACGGTGCACGGAGAAACTGGGGTGCTAGTACTTCGGTCTTAACCGTCATGTTAGGAGTCTTGTTGTCCATCTTGCGCCTCCTTAGGCATTGCTCTACTAGCGTACTGCTCCCATTGCGCTTGCAATACATCAATGAGTTGGGTGATGAAGAGTGGCGATACCGACACACGCGAAACAACAAGACCGTTTGGCGGATTAGTCAAATAGTCGAGTCTCACAAAGTCAAGAGTGAACTCGAACGGGCTTTGCGATACTTGAGCAAAGTTCGCCCAGACACCTGCCATCTGGTCTTTGTCGAGAATAATCTGCGGTGGCTGCGGCGGGCTCTCGCCTTCGTTTTCTTGATCTGACATGGCCGAAGTGTTGCGCAAATTATCAGCCACGTCAAATAGCTTTGACGCCGGTAGAATAGCCCAATGCCACGTGACGCCTTTGAAGGATACGACGAGCCAGTCAAGATCGACATGGACCCCGAAGAGGCGCTGAAACTACTGCTCAGAGTCGAGCCAAAAGACGACGATCAGAATGGCGATTTGTAGCACTCTCGGTCACAGTTTTTGCGCGTCAAGTGATTGCTGTGAATTATGGCCGTCAAGTCGTCGCGCAACTCCTCGCGCAGTCGCCAATCCTTTCTTGCTGTCTCCCTGTACGTTTGCGCTTGCGGCATTTGCCACACTTGCATGGACAAGGCATTTAGTTCGATAGCGATTTGGCCCACTTCTCCCAAGCCAAGAACGTTCGTGTAGATGCTTCCGCTACTTGGGCCGTCGTTAACCGCGAGGCAAGTTACCTCTTGCCCGTTACGTCCATAATCACCCGTTCTTGCCTCGAACCACCCAGCCGGTGGCGAACTTTGAAGGCGTGTTCTCTCTACATAACTTCTAATTATGAGAGCCAACGAGGAGCGCATCTGCTCAGGTATTCTCTCGGGAATTTTGCCTTGAGCCACCGCCGTCAAAAGGGCCAATTCGCTATCCTGCTCCGCAGGATTATTAAGCCATCCATCAATCGCCCTTGCCGTGTTGGGAAAGTGTTTCAAGAAAGTCCGTTGGTGGTGCGCCCTGTCGTCCGAGTTTTCGGCGTAAGTGAAGTTCCGGTATCTCTGTGTTTCCTGAAGATTGATTTGATCTCGCAGGGTCTTTGCTATTTCCTTAAGTTGCACCTCTTCACGCTCATCAATTCGACGCTCATCGCGCCACAGTCGAAACCCTGAAAACATCAGGACCGCCAAGAAGATTGCGAAGGCCCACGCTGGTGACAATGAATCAACACCGTGAGCCAGTCTTGGTAAAAAGATGCCGAGTACCAAAAGGATGAATGTGACACCCACGGTGGCTTCCTGCGCAGCGTCCAGGGTGATGAGTCGGCGAAGGTAGTAGCCCAGATCGCGCCAAAAGCCCATCGACTGAGCCTATATCCAAAGAGGTAGGGTGGGTTTGTCAAGTTACACGTCACCGGCTACTCTTACGAACATATGTTCGCTTTTTCAGCTACACGCCCAAAACTTTCCGAAGATTTAGCCGCTACCTTACGTCCCGTCACCATGGCGAAGAGCCGTCTGTTACCCCTCGGAGAACCTTGGAAGGCCTTAGCACCGGACGGCGGACTACGACGAGGCTCGACGGTTCTCGTGCAGGCACAGCCCGGCTCAGGTGGGCTCAGCCTGGCGTTAAGTCTCGTCACCGAAGCCAGCACACTGGGCCACTGGGTCGCGGTGGTGGGTGTTGACGATCCCGGGGTGGTCGCAATCGCCGACCTCGGGGTCGACCTTCGTCGAGTGCTGTTCGTACCCCGACCCCGTGGCGCGTGGGCCGAGTCAGCGGCGGACCTATTGGACGGCGTCGACCTCTTGGTGGTGCGTCCACCTTCGCGCCCCTCGCACGGGGTCGCGCGCCGGTTGATGGACCGCGTGCGAGAGCGCGGCACGGTGCTGATCATGCTCTGTGAACCGGGGGCGCCGTGGCCGCTGCCGGTTGATCTCTCGTTCGACATCACCCACGCGCGCTGGGCCACGTCGTCGCGCCTCGACGCCCGTTACCTCACGGTTCGAATGGGCGGGCGTGGCGCAGCGCAGCGCAGCGGTGAACACGTGGTGGTGCTGCCCAATCGAAAAGGTCGAGCGGCGGCGAGCTAGTGGAACGTCTCCTCGCCGTATGGATTGAGACGCTCGGTGAGGAGAAGCCTGACGGCTCGTCGCTGCGCGACTACCTCGTGGTACTCGACGCGCTCACGGTGCTCTGCCCCTTCACCGAGCCGGTACGACTCGGACTGCTGGTCCTGCCCGTGCGGGGTCCGAGCCGGTTCTTTGGCGGGGAGGAGGCGGTACTCCACGCCGTGCGTCAAAGTGTTCGTGACCTCGTTGGTTGTGAGCCGTCACTCGGCGTGGCCGACGGTCTCTTCTGCGCCGAGCTCGCGGCTCGCGCGGGCGTGGTAGTTCGCCCGGGCGAGACCGATTCATTCCGACGTGCTCAGCCGCTCAGCGTCCTCGGTCGAAAGGATCTCACGACGACGTGTCGGCGACTCGGACTCCACACGATGGGGTCGTTCGCTGACCTCGAGCGGGCGCGGGTCGCGGAGCGTTTCTCCACGTCGGTGCTGCAGCTTCATCGCGTGGCGAGGGGCGAGTCGAGCGAACTGGGGGGCCAACGTGACCCGCGTCTCGCCAAACGTCTTCGTAACCTGCGTGGCGACGACGGGCTGGCGGACGAGCAGATCGGGTTCTTCGGTCAGCGTGGCGCGGGCGACGATCGAGCTCAGGCGGCCGCGTACCGTGTGCGTGACCGCCTCGGCGCTGATGCGGTGGTGGTGGCGTCGCTGCGCGGGGGGCGGGTCCCCGAGGACCGCGCCACGCTGGTGCCGTTCGGCTCCCCCGCGAGCGCGGTTGTTGACGATGCCCCGTGGCCCGGCCAGTTCCGCGCCCCCGCACCGGCGATGACGCTACAGCACCGGGTGGCGGTGCAGCTGCACGACGAGCACGGTGAGCAGATCTCCATGGGGTCGCGGGGTCTTCTAAGCGCCACGCCCGCGTCGCTGCTCTTCTCGAGTCAGGCCCGCCGCGAGGTCGTCTGGCACGCGGGACCCTGGCCGCTCGTGGAGCGGTGGTGGGCGCTCAACCGGCGTCGCGCCCATCTCCAAGTGGTGCTGGTGACCGGCGAGGCGGTGCTGCTCGCCGCCGAACTGAGTCGCTGGTGGGTAGTCGGGATCTACGACTGATGACGGTCTACACCGAGATTCACGCGTACTCGGGTTTCAGTTTTCTCGACGGGGCGAGCGACCTCGATCAGCTCGATGGCGCCACCGTGCGGGTCTCGATGGCGGTGCTGTCGGTAGAGACCGTCATCGTTCGCGCGCTCCACGCGGGCGACACGAACTGCGCCGCCGGGTGGCGGCGGCTCTCTTCGACCTCGATCACCACCACCGTCAGGGCCCGCTTCGACGAGGTCAACCCAACGACCTTCACGCCTCACAGCGCGGAATTGTTCCAGCCCGCGGGGGTTTTTACCGTGAACCACGACGTGATTGTCTGCCATTCAGCCGGCGAAAGCATGATTTACGGTCCCACCAGCGATAACGGTGTATTCAGCGCCAGGTCCTGCTTAGGAGGCTATTACCGTGATTCACGGTGCCACCAGCAATAACGTAATATCATATTTTGCCACTTTGGGCCCCGCTGGCATGCTCAATAGGGGCAGATTACGCTCAGCTATCGGGTGGCGACGCAACGGCACGATGCTCACGCCCGTCACCACCATCAGTGCGAACTTCGCCGCGGTGATTTCGGCGAACTCCACCTCCCACGGTTGGAGAGTTGCCCATATCGCGACGGTCATCACTGTCAGTCCCGATGCGCTCGTCTGCGCGTCGGCGCGCAACTTCCGGTGGCGAGTAGTTGCGAGGCACGGCTGATGACGGTCTACGCCGAGCTTCACGCACACTCAGGATTCAGTTTTCTCGACGGCGCGAGCGACCCCGAGGAGCTCGTCGCCGAAGCCGTCCGGCTGGGCCTCTCGGGTCTTGCGCTGACCGATCATCACGGTCTCTACGGAGTGGTCCGTTTCGCCGAGGCGGCGCGCGCCTTCGGACTGCCGGCCATCTTCGGCGTCGAGATCACCCTCGACGCCACCGACGATCGGGTCGGGGTACTCGACCCGGTGGGGGATCACCTCGTGGTGCTCGCTCGTTCTCCCGGGGGTTATCGCCTTCTCGCGACGATGCTGGGCGAGGCGCATCTGGCCCGTGGCGAGAAGGGGGCTCCGCGTTTCACGTTGGACGGCGTGGCGAAGAGTGCGGGTGAGTGGATGGTTCTCACGGGATGTCGCAAGGGGCCGCTGACACGCGCGCTGATGGACGAGGGCCCGCGCGGGGCGCAGCGCGAGCTCGCGCGTCTGATCGATGTCTTCGGTCGCGACAACGTGGCGGTCGAGATCTGGGACCACGGCGGGTTCGACGACGTCGCGCGCAACGACGTGCTGGCCCACCTCGCCGTCCACGCTGGTGTCGCGCTCGTGGCGACGGGCAACGTCCACTACGCCACGCCCGACGCATTCGCGAGGGCGAATGTCTTGTCGGCGATCCGCGCACGTCGAAGCCTCGAAGAGATGGAAGGGTGGCTCTCGGCGTCGCCGCTCGCTCACCTGCGCACAGACGCCGAGCAGCGCCGCCGCTTCGCGCGCTGGCCCGGTGTCGTCGACCAGGCCGGCGAGTTGGCCGCGCAACTGGTCTTTGACCTGCGACTCGTGGCACCGAACCTCCCAGCGTTCCCAACCCCCACGGGGACGGACGAGCAGTCGTACCTGTCGGTGTTGGTGGAGAAGGGGGCGACACTGCGTTACGGGCCGCGCGAGGCGGAACGCGTCCCCGGCGCGTGGCGCCAGATCGACCACGAGCTGGGCGTCATTGGTTCGCTGGGCTTCGCCGGATACTTCCTCACGGTCTGGGATATCACCGAGTTCTGTCGCCGCGAGACTATCTACTGCCAGGGCCGGGGGTCGGCCGCCAACTCGGCCGTGTGCTTCTCGCTCGGCATCACGAACGCCGACGCCGTGAAACTCAATCTCTTCTTCGAGCGGTTCCTCTCGCCGGCGCGCGACGGTCCGCCCGACATCGACGTTGATATCGAGTCGGGCCGGCGCGAGGAGGTGATCCAGTACGTCTACGGGCGCTACGGACGCCGCCACGCCGCCCAGGTCGCGGCCGTGATCACGTACCGGCCCCGCTCGGCGTTGCGCGATGTGGCGCGGGCCTTCGGGTTCTCCGAGGAGGAGGCAAACCGGCTACGCGACGGCGTCGACCGCCAGAGCATGACCGCGACCTCCAGCGAGGTTCCCGAGTTGGTGCTCGAGATGGCGAATCAGCTCCTCACCCGCCCGCGCCACCTCGGGATCCACTCGGCGGGCATGGTGCTCTGCGACCGGCCGGTCATCGAGGTCTGCCCGGTCGAGTGGGGCCGCACGCCCGGGCGAACGGTGCTGCAGTGGGACAAGGACGACTGCGCCGCCATTGGCCTCGTGAAGTTCGACCTCCTCGGACTCGGGATGCTCGACGCGCTACACCGGGCGGTCGACCAGGTGCAGGGCTTTCACGGGGTGACGATCGACCTGGGCGAGTTGCCCCAGGAGGACTGCGTCTACGACCTGCTCTGCGAGGCGGACACCGTAGGGGTATTCCAGGTCGAGTCGCGCGCCCAGATGGCGACGTTGCCGCGCGTGCAGCCGCGTTGCTTCTACGACCTCGTCATCGAGGTGGCCCTCATCCGTCCCGGCCCCATTCAGGGCAACGCCGTCAACCCCTATATCCGAAGGCGCCGCGGCGACGAGCCGGTGACCTACCTGCACCCGCGCCTCGAGCCCATCCTGGCTCGAACCCTCGGGGTGCCGCTGTTCCAAGAGCAGCTCATGGAGATGGCCGTCGCGGTGGCGGGGTTTTCCCCCGCCGAGGCGGACGAACTACGCCAAGCCATGGCCGCCAAGCGCTCGGAACTGCGCATGTTGAAGCTGAAGAGCCGCTTCTACGCCGGCATGGCCGCGAACGGCATCACCGGAAGCGGCGCCGATCAACTCTTCGACGCCCTGGCGGCGTTCGCGAACTTCGGGTTCCCCGAGTCGCACTCGGTCTCCTTTGCCCATCTCGTGTACTGCTCGGCGTGGATCAAGCACCACTACCCGGCGGCCTTCCTGGTCTCGCTCCTCAACGCGCAGCCTCTCGGGTTCTGGTCACCCCAGAGCCTCGTCGCCGACGCGAAGCGCCACGGGGTCACGGTGCTGCGTCCCGACGTCAACCGGTCCGGCGTCGGCGCCACGCTCGAAGGCTCGCTCGAAGACCCCGAGGTACGGCTCGGGCTCGGCGCACTTCGCGCTATTGGCACGGAACTCGCCACACGCATCGTCGAAGGCGCCCCCTGGCAGAGTCCCGAGGACCTGGTGCGTCGCGCGCGCTGCCAGCAGCACCATCTCGAGGCCCTTGCCGCAGCGGGCGCGCTCGACGACTTCGGACCGAGCCGCCGAGCCCTCGCGTGGGCGGCGGGTCCCGCGGCCCAAGGGACGGCCGACCGGCTGGAGGGCGTGGTCACCGGGCTGACGGCCCCCAGACTTCCGGTAACGACCGAACTGGAGCGGGTCGCCGACGATCTCTGGTCCATGGGCCTCACCCCGGACGCGACCGCGATCGCGCTGGCGCGTGACGAACTCAACGCGCGAGGGGTCACGCGCGCGAGCGCGCTGGTCGGTGTGGAGAGCGCGAGGGTCACGGTCGCGGGCGTCGTCACCCACCGCCAGCACCCCGAGACGGCGAACGGCGCGGTCTTTTTGAACCTCGAGGACGAGACCGGGCACGTCAACGTGATCTTCTCCAAGGGCGCGTGGGCCCGTTGGTCACCGGTGGCGCGAAAGTTCCCGGCGCTGGTGATACGCGGCTCGCTCCAACGGGGCCAGGGCACCTTGGCGCTGATGGTCGAGTTCGTCGAGCCGCTGAGTCTCGGCGCCACCGCTCCCTCGAGGGATTGGCATTAAGCGAGGCACCCGGCCAGCTCCGTGAACTACTTGCCCAGCAACGCGGACTTCATTGAAACCACTGGGCGACTCGTCGCCGAACTCCTCAAGGTGGATCTCTCTCGCCTCTGGAGCGAGTTTCAACTCGCCGGGGAAGGTTCGAACGGGCGAAGCACCAGGGCTCAGTCTTGAGAACAGCGCTTGAACAACTCGCGTAGTGCCACCATGTCCCCACGCCACCCGAGGCCCGTAGCGGTCTTCGTTGCCCGGACAAGCGAGTCGCGAGCGCCGCTGAACGGTAACTTAAGGACAAGACCAGGGAAAAGGGATGCGCGTTCGATGGGAGCTGGACAAATCACGGTCGCCGCGGTGCAGCTCACCTCCGGCGCTGACGCTCAATCGAATGTCGACACCGCCATCGACCTCGTCGTCGACGCCGCCGGTCAGGGAGCCTCGTACATCCAGTTGCCGGAGTACTTCAACTACTACGGCCCGGCGTCGAACTACGGCGCCGTCGGCGAGTCCGTACCGGGCCCCACGACCGAGCGCTTCGCCGAGATCGCCGCGCAGAAGAAGGTCACGGTCCACCTCGGCAGCATGCTGGAGAAGTCCGGCGACGGCGCGAAATGCTTCAACACGAGCGTGATCATCAACGATGACGGTTCGATCGGCGCCACCTACCGCAAGGCGCACCTCTTCGACGTCGACGTGCCCGGGAAGGTCTCCTACATGGAGTCGAGGGCCATCGCGGCGGGTAACGACATCGTGGTCGTGAAGCTACCGATGTTCGACCTCGGGATGTCCATCTGCTTTGACCTCCGCTTTCCCGAGCTCTATCGGACTCTGGCCCTTCGCGGGGCGACCGTCTTCGCCATACCATCGGCGTTCAACGCGGTGACGGGCAACGCCCACTGGGACGTGCTCATAAAGTCGCGCGCCATCGAGAACCACGCGTTCGTCATCGCGGCGGCCCAAGCGGGTACGACGAACGAGGGTCTCTCGTCCTACGGGCATTCGATCATCGTGGGGCCGTGGGGTGAGGTGATCGCCGAGTCGACGTCGAAAGGCGAAGACGTGCTGGTCGCCACCATCGACCTCGATGAGGTGTCGCGGCGCCGGAGCCAGATCGCGGTGCTCGAACTGCGCCGGCCCGACCTCTACGGGCTGAAGGCCGACAGCGACGAGACCAAGGCCACGCGGCCTGACGGGGACTAGCTCCCGGCGCTCGGGTTCATCCGAAAGCCCGGCTGGTGCTTCAGGATCTCGCGCCGGGCGATCGTCATCTTGTGCACTTCATCGGGTCCGTCGGCGATGCGAAGCGTCCGCTGGTGGGCGTACATGTTGGCGAGCGGGAAGAACTGGCTGACGCCCGCCGCCCCGTGGACCTGGATGGCGCGGTCGATGACGTTGTAGAGGACGCTCGCCCCGTAATACTTGATCATGGCGATCTCGACGCGCGCCTCGGCCGCTCCGACCTGGTCCATCTTCCATGCCGCCTGCAGCGTCATGAGCCTCGCCGCATGCATCTCGGCGAGCGAGTCCGCCACCCAGTTCTGCACGGTCTGCTTCTCCGCCAGCGTCGAGCCGTGGGCGTAGCGCGACACGGCCCGCTCACACAGCATGTCGAAGGCCCGCCGCGACTGGCCGAGCCAGCGCATGCAGTGGTGGANNGCCGAGGCGGGCCTGGGCCAGCTGGAATCCGGCTCCCTCGTTGCCGACGAGGTTGGCGGCGGGAACCCGGACGTCGGTGTAACGGATCTCGGCATGGTTGCCGAACTTCCCGAAGTAGGTGCCGGGGTCCTCCATGGAGGGCACGTCACGCACGATGTCGACCCCGGGAGTGTCGACGGGGACGATGAACATCGACGAGCCCTGGTAGGGGTGGACGTCGGGGTTGGTGACGGCCATGACCACGAGGAAATCGGCGACCGACCCGTTGCTCGTGTACCACTTGTGCCCGTTGATCACGTACTCCTCGCCGTCGAGCACGGCGCGAGTGGAGAGCAACGTCGGGTCCGAGCCCGCCGTGTTGGGCTCCGTCATGGAGAACGCGCTGCGCAGCTCGCCGTCGAGCAGCGGCTGGAGCCACTGGGTGCGCTGGTCCTCCCGGCCCGACATCTCGATGCCCACGGCGAGGAGCTCGGCGTTGCCCGAGTCCGGTGCGTTGTTGCCGAACACCACCGGCCCGTAGGGGGACTGGCCGAGGACCTCGTGCATGAGGCCGAGCTTGACCTGCCCGAAGCCCATTCCCCCGAGGTCCGGCGGGAGGTGCGCGGCCCACAGCCCCTGGCGCTTTACCTCCTCTTGGAGGGGGCGGATCACCTCCAAGAGTTGCTCGTAGTTGAGATCGAGCACCTCGAGCGGGAAGATCTCGTCGCGCAGAAACGCCCGCATCCACTCGAGCTTCGCCTCGAACTCCGGTTCAGTTGAAAAGTCCCACGCCATGGCGCTGCCTCACTCTCGCTCGATTCGGGCTTCCCGCATGGCACCGGCGCCCACTACCGTGTGCGCCGTGCCCGGACAACCAATTTCCCCCTCTTCGCGTAGCACTCTTTCGATCCGCCCGGCCAGCCCCACCGCATCGGTGCCACCGGCCGCCCAGCTGCCGCTGACCACCGAGCAGCGGGCCCTGGTGGCCGCGGCCGAGCGTGCGCTCCTCGACGAGCGCCGCCTCCTCGACGCCACGGAGCTCACCGCACTGGCCGAGCTGCCCGACTCGGCGGTGACCGCCCTGGCCGCGCTCGCCCACCAGGTCCGCCTGGCGTGGTGCGGCCCCGAGGTGGAGGTCGAGGGCATCTTGTCGGCCAAAACCGGCGGGTGCCCCGAGGACTGCCACTTCTGCTCCCAGAGCTCGCGCTTTGACACGCCGGTGAAGGCCACGCCGTTCCTCGACACCGACGAGGTGCTCACCGCCGCCCGGGAGACCGCCGCACTCGGGGCGTCGGAGTTCTGCATCGTCCTCGCCATCAAGGGCCCCGACGAGCGGACACTCTCGCGCATCTTGGAGCTCGTGCCACAGGTCAAAGAGGCGACCGGGCTCAACGTGGCGGTGAGCGCCGGGCTACTCACCGACGACCAGGCTCGCCGGCTGGCCGAGGGCGGTGTCCACCGCTACAACCACAATCTCGAGACGGCCCGCTCCTACTTCGACCAGGTGGTGACCAGCCATAGCTGGGACGAGCGGGCCCAGACCTGCGAGCTGGTCCGCAGCCACGGCATGGAGCTGTGCTGCGGGGCGCTCATCGGCATGGGCGAGTCGGCGGCCCAGCGCATCGAGCTGCTGATGGAGCTGCGCGCGCTCGACCCGACCGAGGTGCCCGTCAACTTCTTGAACCCCCGCCCGGGGACGCCCCTCGGCGACCGTGAGGTCCTCGGCGCCTGGGAGGCACTGCGCTGGATCGCCCTGTTCCGGTTGGCACTGCCGAGCGTGATCCTGCGCTACGCCGGCGGCCGGGAGGTGACGCTGCGCGACCTGCAGGTGATGGGCATGACGGCGGGCATCAACGCACTCATCGTGGGCAACTACCTGACAACGCTCGGCCGCTCCCCCGCCGCGGACCTCCAGATGCTCCACGACCTGCGGATGCCCATCGGCGCGTTGAGTGCCGTCATCTGAGCCCGACGCGGCCTTCACCTCCGCGAACGGCCACGGGGGCCCCGGGCTCTTCTGCACCGGCTGCGGGCGCCCTCGGGCCGAGTGCCCCGGCTGTGCCCGACCGCTCGACCCGCCGCGCTTCTGCCCGAGCTGCGGTCGGCGGATGGCCGTGCTGGTCACGCCGGGCGGCTGGTCGGCTCGGTGCCGAGACCACGGGA
>PLKM01000013.1 GCA_003141095.1 Acidimicrobiaceae bacterium
GTTCGATTCCCAGCACCTCCACCACGAAGAAGAAGCCCCCACGAAGGTGGGGGCTTTCTTCAATCGTGACGATCCGCGCAGGGTCGGGCTCCGAGTACTCCCCGACGATTCCGATGCCGAGCAGGGCGAGCTACATGAAAACACCCTTGATTGAATTCCCGGAGCCCGAGGATACGGTCTTGTGCCATGGGCGTAAGGATCATTCGACTAGGCCGTGGATTGGATGCACGTCGCAGGGTCAAGAGGGTCGTCGATTTCCGACAGTTGCTGACGCCGATTTCGCCGGTGAGCCCCACCGAGTGCCGAGTGGAACCGGCGCTGCTCTGTCACGTAGATCGGACCACAAGAGTGGCACTTCGGAAGTTAGCGGGGTGTGATGGTGGCGAGCAGTGACCAGTTGGGCTTGCCGGCGTAGAGCAGAGACCTGATCCGGTAGTTGCGAAATGATCGGAAGCCGAAGGCCACCCGTTTGACTCGCTTGATCAAGTTGTTGGCCGCCTCGGTGGGTGCGTTGGTGACGTGGGCCTCGTGCCAGGCGGCGATCTGGTGCTTCCAGCGCAGCAGCGATCGTCCGAGACTGCGAGCTTCCTCCGGCAAGTCCGGATCCTGCAAGTCGTTGCCGAGACGTTGGACGAAGCTCAGTGCCATCGCGGCGTCGTCGTGGTCGTAGAGACCACGCACGAGTTCCTTGGCCCGCCAAGTGGCAAAGACTTCGCCCCTGGGGTCGCCGGCGTTGAGCAGACCCATCAACTTCTCACGACCGTTCTCGCTCAGTCGCTCGTCGGCCTTGGTGAGCAGCAGCCTCGCGCGGTAGAGAGGGTCGTGTTTGCGACCGCGATGTCCCTCCAACTCGTTCTGGACTCGGCGACGACACTCGTCGAGTTTCAAGTTCGCCAACTTCACCACGTGGAAAGGATCGGCCACCTGGGTGGCCTGGGGCACGGTCTTATTGAAGACGCTGCGGTAGGGACCGGAGAGGTCCAGGGTGGCGTAGCGCACGCGGCTGAGCCAGTCCTCACCTTGGGAATTCAACCAGGCCGTGGGTGCGGCCCCACTTCGACCGGGCACCACGTCGAGGAGTTGTCCGCGCTCGACATCGACGATCTGAGTCGAGTAGTTCTGGCGGCGATACTCGCCCTCGCGAACGAAGAGCACTTCGTCGAGACCGAGCGCCTCGACCACGCCGAAGCGACCTTCGTCGTCGATGAGGGCCTCGCCGTAGGCGAGGAGGGCGTCGTTGACGGTGTGCCAGTCACAGCCCAGTTCCTTGGCGACCTCGGACACGCTGCGCCCGCAGCGCCCCACCTGCTCGGTGATCCAGCGTCCCGCCCGGTCACTCAGGCACAGTCTGCGTGGTGCGATCAGCGGGTCCCGTTCGGTCCACGAGCCGTGTGGACACGAGGGTTCGGGACAGCGGAATCGTCGCTTGTGCCAAACCAACCGAGTCGGTCGCCCGAACGAGGGCAGGTCCACCAGTTCGACCCGGCGCCGGTCCTTCACGTGCGCGACGACCCCGCAGACCGGACAACCGGCGACCGCGTCAACCCGTTCGACGTGCACCCGCAGTGGTTCGTTGTCGCGACTCACGACACCGAGCACGGTGACGGCGGGCAGGCCCACCAGAAGTTCGCACATGCGAATAGGGTTGGATTCCACGAGAGCTCTCCAGTTCGTTGGCGTTAGACACCTCCAGACTGGCAGGGCTCTCGTTTCACGTGGGGACCGACCTAACCTTGGCCCGTGGCCGTCTCGGAATTTGACCTCTTCAAGATCAACCGGTATTGCACCGGCAAAGTCCCCGCGCAGTACCTCGACCAGATGCGCATCGAGTCATCGGTGCGGGGCAACTCCGTCACCATCGTCGAGTGTCGTGCGCCGTGGCACGAGTCACTCACCGAGTGGTCGCGTCACAACGTGGCCCAGATCCGCTTTGATGCCGACGCGGGCAACTGGTCGCTCTACTGGCGCGACCGCAACGGTCGTTGGCATCTGTTCGACCTCCTCGAACCCGGGACTGTTGATCAGATGCTGGCAGCGATAGACGAGGACACCACCGCCATCTTCTGGGGCTGAGTCACAAGACCCCCCTCAAATCCGAAGAGCCACAAGAGTCATCGTCATCCGTGACGATCTTCCTCCATACGATGCGGCGTTTGTCTACGCCCACGAGTTGGGACATCTCTTTGACGCAGAAATGTTGACAGAGGACCTTAGAGCGGCGTTTGCCCAAGTTACGGGCTACCCGTTGGAGAGCTGGTTGAACCCTGGGACCAAGTACTGTGCGGATCCGGGAGAGGCATTTGCCTTCGCGTACGCGCTCCTGTCCATCAGCACTCCGTGGCGAAACTCATTTCCTGTTAGCGAGTACTGGCCACAAGAATCTGACCCGTTGGTCCTCAGTACTGCCCGTGAAGTGATTCAGGAGGCTTGTCATAAACAATCCCCGGTGGCCAGAACCTGACACGCATGTTCTTGACGCCAGTGCCATAGATAACGCCAATCTTTCCGAATTCGGACTCGGCCGTTGCCTTCCTCAAGTACCGCAACCACTCGTCTTTGCTCAATGGGCCTGGCGTCGTCATCGCCTAAGTGTACGTGCAGAAAGGTGGTGACGACGGCACAGTCAGTTGCAGCTTCGTATGCTCATGGCTGCGGTCGTACTGGTCAACTGTCCGGCGAACATTCTGTCATCCGAGCGCTCGGTAGTGTGGCGGCCATCCCTACAGCTTGCGGTACACGCCCGGTCGCACTCGTGCGATCTCAGGCGGCCAGCCGTGGTCACCGCGATACATTCGTGAGACGGCTCTCTCAACGGCCCATCGCCGTTGTTGGTCGTTCCCGGGGTTCAAGCTGTTCAGCAGGGTGACCAGACGGAACTCGGGACTTCCAGGGCTGCACAGTTCGTCAATCGCTTCCAGAATCTCCCGACGCACCGTATCGGGCTTGTCGCGGAATCGCTTGGGGACGGTGAAGGGAGCAATCGGCAGCAGCGGCGAGTTCGTATGGGGTATCGCCACCTCCACGATCATCAAAAGC
>PLKM01000016.1 GCA_003141095.1 Acidimicrobiaceae bacterium
CTCTTCATGATGGAGGCCGTCTACAACGCCGCGGGGCTCGGGCTTCCCATCGTCATGACCCTGGCCAATCGCGCCATCGGGGCACCGATCAATATCTGGAACGATCACAGCGACGCCATGGCCGTGCGTGACTCCGGTTGGATTCAACTCTTTGCCGAGACCAACCAAGAAGCGGCTGATCTGCACGTGCAGGCCTTTCGCCTCGCGGAGGAACTCTCCGTTCCGGTGATGGTCTGCATGGACGGATTCATCCTGACCCACGCCGTCGAAGGCGTCGATATCCTCGACCAGTCCTTCGTTGACTCATTCCTCCCGCCCTACGAACCGCGTCAGGTGCTCGATACCAGCGATCCAGTGTCCATCGGCGCCATGGTCGGTCCCGAAGCGTTCGAAGAGGTGCGATACCTCGCCCATCTTCGCCAGCTCGACGCGCTGGAGAGGATTCCGTTGATCGCCAAGGAGTTCGCCGAAGCAACGGGACGTGAGAGCGGCGGTCTTGTCCGGTCCTATCGAACCGACGACGCCGACATCATCATCGTGGCACTGGGATCAGTACTCGGGACCATCAAGGACGCCGTCGATATCCGAAGAGAAGCGGGCGAGCGGGTTGGGGTCGTTGGAATCACGTCATTTCGACCGTTCCCTGGCCGTGCGGTGCACGAAGCCCTCTCGCACGCACGCCAGGTCGTCATCGTGGAGAAGGCCTTCAGTCTCGGTTCGGGGGGCGTGCTCTCAACCGATGTCGCCATGGCGATGCAGGGTACGCCGCTGACGCTGCGCACGGTCATCGCCGGGCTCGGCGGCAGGTCTATCACCCGACGCTCACTGGAGAAGTTGATCGAGGCCGCCGGCCGCGATGAGCTCGAGGGGTTGACTTTCCTTGATCTGGACAATGGCGCCGTGGAACGAGAGCGCGCGCGAATGAGCGCGACCAGGCGGTCGGGCCCGTCAGCCGAGAACCTTCTGCGCGATCGTGGAACAGTGTCGTCGGTGAAGGCGAAAGAGGAAGTATGACAACGCAACCCGTTCACTTCTACCAAATCGGTAGCTTCGCCGTCGGCAATCGACTCCTGAGCGACGACGAGCGAACGGTTCAATCGAATCTGGACCGGACGAATTCAATTGACTCCGGCCACCGGGCCTGCCAGGGCTGCGGCGAGGCGCTCGGCGCGCGCTACGCGCTCGACGCCGCCATGCGGGCGACGAATGGTCAGATCGTGGCCGTGAACGCGACCGGATGTCTCGAAGTGTTCTCGACGCCGTACCCCGAGACCTCGTGGCGAATTCCGTGGCTGCACTCGCTCTTTGGAAATGCCCCCGCCGTCGCAACTGGCGTCGCCGCGGCCCTTCGAGTGAAGGGCAACAGGGACGTTCGCGTCGTTGCCCAGGCCGGCGACGGCGGAACGGTCGACATTGGTTTCGGGTGCCTTTCGGGGATGTTCGAGCGCAACGATGACGTGCTCTTCATCTGTTACGACAATGAGGGCTACATGAACACCGGTGTGCAACGCTCGGCGGCGACGCCACCCGCCGCGCGCACCGCGACAACCGAGGTTGTGGGACCTGAGCCAGGAAACATTTTTGGACAAGGCAAGGACCTGCCGCGAATCGCGATGGCCCACGACATTCCCTACGTCGCAACGGCGACGGTCGCGGACCTGCACGACCTCGAGCGAAAGGTGGAGCGTGCCATGGAACTTCACGGTGCCCGTTACCTTCACGTGCTCGTCCCTTGTCCCTTGGGCTGGGGCTCAGCGTCCAACGAGACCATTCATATCGCCCGCCTCGCCAAGGAGTCCGGACTCTTCCCGGTCTTTGAAGCCGAGAACGGCAAGGTCACCTCCGTATCCAAGATTCGCCGCCAGGTACCCGTTGAGGACTACCTGTCGATCCAGCGCCGCTTTGCCCACCTTTTTGGCAAGAACCCGCGTCCCGACGTTGTGGCGCACATCCAAGAAATGGCTGATCAGAATATTGCTCGTTATGGCCTTGTTGATGAAGACGCGGATTCGAAGGAGATGGCGGAATAATGGAAATTCCCTTTGCAATCACGCTGGACGTGGGAACGAGTCGAGCCAATCACACCGGTTCGTGGCGAGTGGAGCGGCCGGTGTACGTCGACCGCATGCCGCCGTGCAACGACGCCTGTCCCGCGGGAGAGAATATCCAGGGTTGGCTCTACGAAGCGGAGTCGGGGAACTACGAAGCCGCGTGGCGCAAGCTCGTCGAGGAGAATCCCATTCCCGCGATCATGGGTCGGGTCTGCTTTCACCCCTGCGAAACCGCGTGCAATCGAGTGCAGGTCGATGAGGCCGTGGGTATCAACGCGGTCGAGCGGTTCCTCGGGGACCTCGCCATCGAAAAGGGTTGGGACCTGCCCCCGGTGGGTACGGACACCGGAAAGCGCATTCTTGTGGTGGGAGCGGGCCCCGCGGGGTTGAGCGCCACCTATCATCTGCGTCGCCTCGGCCACCAGGTCCGCCTCGTTGACTCGGCTCCGCAACTCGGTGGCATGATGCGCTACGGAATCCCCGCGTACCGACTGCCGAGAGAAGTACTCGACGCGGAGATCGCGCGCATCGTGGCCATGGGCGTCGAAGTGGAACTCGGTCACGTCGTGCACGACATTGACCAAGAGCGCAGGGAGGGCGGTTTCGACGCGGTCTTCCTGGCGGTGGGAGCTCAACTCGGAAAACGGGTCAATATTCCCGCCGGTGACTCGTCGCATATCATCGACGCCGTCTCCTTTCTCCACCAGGTCGCGGATGATGATCCACCGTTACTCGGACGCCGGGTCGTCATCTACGGCGGTGGCGACACCGCCTTCGACGCCGCTCGCACGGCGCGCCGTCTCGGGGCGACCGACGCGGTGATCGTGTACCGGCGCAATCGCGAGCGTATGGGGGCGAGTGGCGAAGAGCTGGAACAGGCACTGGGCGAAGGTATTACGGTGCGCTGGCTTTCGACCGTCAACAAGTTCGAGGGCGATCGCATCGTGCTTGAGAAGATGGAACTGAATGCGGAGGGCTTTCCGGAGCCGACGGGAGAGTTCGAGGAACTCGACGCTGATTCCCTGGTGCTGGCCCTCGGTCAGGACACCGATCTCTCGCTGCTCGATCAAGCCAGTGATGTGACGGTGGAAGACGGCGCCGTCGAGGTGCAGGCGTCAATGATGGCCGGAGCGAGTGGCATCTTCGCCGGTGGCGACGCCGTCCCCGCCGATCGCACCGCGACGGTCGCTGTTGGCCACGGTAAGAAAGCGGCACACGGTATTGACGACTTCGTAATGGGTCGCATCCCCGCGCAAAAGGATCGTCACGAACTCGCCACGTTCGATCGGCTGAACACCTGGTACTACGCGGACGCCCCTCGAACGAAGCGACCCGAACTGGAAAAGATCCGCCGTCAAACCAACTTTGAAGAAGTCATAGGGGGCCTTCATGAAGACAACGCCCTCTTCGAGGCGCGGCGCTGTCTCTCGTGCGGGAACTGCTTCGAGTGTGACAACTGCTTCGGGGTCTGTCCCGACAACGCCGTCATCAAATTGGGCCCATCGCAGCGCTACCAGTTTGACTACGACTTTTGCAAGGGTTGTGGGATCTGCGTGAAGGAATGTCCTTGCGGGGCGATTGAAATGGTCCCCGAGCGAATCTGACGCCCGCCCAACGTCGCATATTTCATGGGCCAATCGACGCAGGCGAACGATCTCGAACGTCGCCGCGCGTCACGTCCCGCTTCAGGGTCATTGCGTGATCGAGCCACAAGTGAGATTAGATGGGTCGGCTCGTGGCCCTTCGAACGGCGGGAGCAATCTCGCTCGCGAGAATCTCAATCGATCGTGCGGCGTCGGCGAAGGGCAGTCCGCCGAGACCTATTTGGGCGAGAAATCTGGTGTGGCCGAGGATCTCGTACTCCCAGAGAATCTTTTCAATGATCTCTTGGGGGCTCCCAGCGAAAAGTGCTCCGTGTGGCGAAGACCAGGCGTCGAATGACTCACGACTCATGAGTTGACCCCGGGCGCTCGGCATGTTGTTCGCGATGTAGCGCGAGTAGTACGGGTAGAAGGTCGTGCGGGCTCCCTGGCTGGTGGCCGCGGTGAAGAAGTGACTGGTGATGCCGATGCACAGTGACTCGACGTCGTGCCCCGCAATCTCGCCAGTGCGGCGATAGAGCGCGGCGAGATCGACGAAACGTTCCGGTTGGCCGAGAATTGCCAAGTACAAGGGGAGGCCGAGGCGGCCGGCGCGCTCCACGCTCGACGGCGTTCCGCCCACCGCAATCCACACCGGCAGGTGCGGCTGCACCGGACGTGGATAGACGCCGACATCCTTCAGTGCCGGGCGATGCTTGCCCGACCAGGTGACTCGCTCGGAGGAGTTGAGCTGAAGCAGGAGACCGAGCTTCTCTTCGAAGAGTTCGTCATAGTCGTCAAGATCGTTTCCGAACAGGGGGAATGATTCGGTGTAGGCGCCCCGTCCAGCGGTGATTTCGGCGCGCCCATTGGAGACGAGGTCGAGCGCGGTGAAATCCTCGAAGACCTTCACGGGATCGGCGGTAGAAAGCACGGTGACCGTGCTGGTAAGTCGGATTCGGCTGGTCGCTTCGGCCACTGCCGCGAGCACTACCGCGGGCGAAGCAATGGCGAAGTCGGGACGATGATGCTCACCGACGCCAAAGACGTCGAGTCCGGCTTCGTCGGCCAGTTTTGCCAGATCGATGAACTCGCGCAAGCGAACCGCCGGATCAATCAATTGGCCGGTCACGAGGTCGACCGACAGTTCACCAAAAGTGAAGAGGCCGATCTCCATTCCCGCTTCGGGCGAAACTCCGGCCGGGGACGCGACGTCACTCATGGCGTCTCGTCACGCGACGTGGCTAAGTCCTCCAGCCACCTGACGAGTTGGACAAGTGCGTCTTGGCCGATTCCGTGTCCACCGGAGTGGCGCACCGTCATGGTGTGGGCGCCTGATTCGCCGGTGATGTATTCCCACGTCCGATCGAGCAGCTCGCGCGGAATGACCGTGTCGTCGTCACCTTGGGCGACGAAGACATTGGCGTCCTTGAGTCGACCAGGTGTGGTGGGCACGCCGGCGTCGAACGGGAGCGTGCCGTAGAGAATTGCCGCGCCCTTGAATCGTTCGGGCTCTTGCAGAAGCAGCGCTCCGGCGAACGCCGCACCGCCGCTGAAACCAACCAGGATAACGGGACGTTGCCGGTCGGTGACAGAGTCGAGCCAGGTTCGAAACCACAGCATGGTCTCCTCGAGGGATTCGGCGACTGGGCGTCCAACGCCACGGTTGGCGAACCACGCATAACCGCCTTCTTCGCCGATGGGCGCACGTACCGCGGCGTACGCCGGTCCGACAGCCAGGTGCGCGACGAGCGAGGAGATCTCAGCCTCGTTGGATCCGCGTCCGTGCAGGAGTAGCACGAGCGGCGACGCCGGATCGCTCGATCCGCTCCAGGTGACCGTGGGTTTGGTCAGTGTGCTCATCGGCGGTACCTTCTCAGCTCCGTCGGCATCGTTAGTTCGCACCGGCGGATGCGAGGTGTCGCCCGTGGCGGGTGGCGAGGTGCTCTGCGTCACGACGCATGCCGGCGGCCAGTTCGGTGAATTCGTCCAGTGCCGGATTCTGTCCCACCAGGGTGAACTCGCGCTCAACGATTCGTAGGTCGAGTCCCCACACGTCTTCGAGGATGCGTCGGATCCAACCCGTCGAGTGGTCCCAGCCCTCTCGTGGCGTGCCCGGTCCGTAGGCGCCACCTCGCACGACAACGAGGACCGCGGGCTTGCCCGCGAGCGGTTGTCCGGCGCCGGTGGCGAGGCGAGGATCGGTGAGAGCGAGGTCGACCCACGCCTTCAGGTGCTGGGAAACTCCGAAGTTGTAGAGCGGAGCCGAAATGAGAATGGCTTCTGCGTCGAGGAGTTCGTCGACGATCGCGCTCGCGAGCGCCACCGCCTCACGCTGCTCGGGCGAGCGATCGTTCTCGTCGGTGCCACCGGCGAATACGGCGTTGGCCCAAGCGCTCGAGGGCAGTGGATCCAGTCCTACGTGGCGACGAGTGATCTTCGCGTCAGGTTGAGCTTCACGCCAGGCGTTTTCAACGATGTCGCCAATAGCGCGGCTGGCCGAGCCCTGCGGGCGAATACTGGCATCGAGACGAAAGAGGGACATGGAAACTCCTTGGGGTTGATTGATCTGATGCTTCTATTATATATGTAACTATTAAAAACAGAGTTGCTCAGTCAGACCGAGACACAACTACTGTTGAGGACGTGAATACTCCTTCAAAAGCCACGGGTCGGGCTCAGACGTTGCACGTCCCCGAGGCGGGCGAGGAGTCAATGCGCCACTGCGATGCGGCGCTTGCTCGGGCCTTCGGATTCCTAGGCAAGCGTTGGAGTGGGGTCATTCTCGGCACCCTGGCGAACGGGGAGTCGGGCTTCGCTGAGTTGAAGCGGCGCGTCGAAGGCATCAGCGACTCCGTGCTGAGCGATCGACTGGCAGAACTGCAGGGTGCTGGTCTCATCTATCGAGCCGTCGAGTCGGGCCCACCGGTTTCGGTGTCCTACACACTGTCCGAGTCGGGCAAGGCGTTGATGCCCGCGATGTTTGAACTGAGCGAGTGGGCAGCCAAGAATCTCCCTGCGGCGGAGTCGGTCTCGCCAGAGTAGTTCGGCGACATCATCGCTCAAGGACGTTGTCGAACCTACGCCCTAGTGGGGCGAGTGCCAAAACGGGGCCGGCGTGTTGATTCGCTCCAAGTGGCTCACGACCTCGCCGAACCTTCCGTCGTCGTCGCACCACGAATCGAATGCCTGGTCGACCTCGGTGCGGCTTCGCGCGACGAAGTTCCACCACATCAGGATTTCGCTTTCGAACGGAATGCCGCCGAGCAGCATCACTCTCGCCGGTTCGAACGCGTCGAGTTCAATCTCGTCACTTGCGGGGGCCAGATAGCCGAGATGTCCGGGTTCGAGCGATGTTCCATCGAGTGCGATCACTCCCTCCAAGACAATGAAGGCGTACTCAAAATCAGAGCGAAGAGGGAGGCTGACGCGATTGTTGATCTGGAGTTCGACGCCCATTAGCGCGGTGTCGTGGCGGGCCGGACTGCTCACCCCGCAGAACTCGCCCACCAGGACCGTGGCCTTGGTGTCGCTCAGTTCGATGCGGGGAAGTTCGCCATGGTGCTCGAATGCGGGAGCAAGGTGGCGAGTCGCGTCGGGCTGGGCAATCCAGAGTTGAATGCCCTGGAGTGAACCCTCGTACTGTCCCGTCGCCTCTTCTGAGTGCGAGACGCCTTGACCGGCGGTCATGAGGTTTAACTGACCGGGTGTAATCAGTTGTTCGGTACCCAAACTGTCGTGGTGGAGTGCCTCACCGCTGACGAGATAGGTGACAGTCTGCAGCCCCATGTGAGGGTGCGGCCCAATGTCGAGGCCGTGTTCCTTGGTGACCTGCGCTGGCCCCATGTGGTCGGCGAAGCACCAGGCACCAACGGTTCGCCGACCCTTTCGAGGGAGTGCCCGGCGAACGTGGATGGCGCCCACCGTGGCCGGACGACTGTCGGTGACCTCTAATGGCGCCATACAACCAACGCTACTCATCGCACTCGCTCCACGGTGAAGGACCATTGTCGGTCTGAATGGAATCGCAGGAGGACGGGTTCAACTTGATTGGCAGGCGTTCACGACTGTTGGAGAAGTGGTGCGGGGACGGCAAAAAAGCCCGGACGGGGGGGCCCGGGCTTTTTTGGGGGAAGTCCGATCTTATTAAATGACGTCTGCCGGGTCGCCTTGACGGTAGTGACGCACCCCGAGGAGAGTCAGGACGAGCATCACCAATGCGAGCAGGTACGAGGCAATGGCCGCGTACAGAGCGATCACACCGACGAACCCGAAGGCGTAGGCGTTCAGTAGAAGTCCTTGCAACGTGTCGCCACGAAAGACGAGCTCTGTCTGGCTGGACTCGGGCGCTGCCGCGCTCAACTGAGCGTAGGTCTTGCCGTCGGCGATGACTTTGGTGTCAACCTTGATGATGTCATTGGCGAAAATCTGAGCTTCTGATCCGGTGAGGACCTGCTTGCCGGCGTACTGAGTCTCGTGAGCAGTCACGAGGTCGTGATAATCCTGCCCCGTCTTGGTGGGGAAGAAGACCTTCTGGTACTCCAACTGCGACTTCACCTGCGAACTCGTGAATGTGTAGCCGACTAGGCAACCGGTTCCCGCTACGAGGAGCATCAGAGTAAGCAGCGCGCCCACATAGTTCAGTAGTAGGTCCAATGTCTTACGCCTCATACGTAGTTCCTTTCGATTGACACTCGTCCATTCTTACGCGCGGTGACTCAGGGGCCTTAGAGGAAAAAGTCCCTTTAGGTACCCCGTAATCACTTAATTTATGATTCGAGGGAAAGTCCCAACTTGGCGAGGTACCCAACTCCCATCACCGCCGCCTCGCACCCCACTTCTTCAAGTGCGGCAACGTCGCGGTCGTCTCGAACCCCGCCCGCGGCGACGATGGCGAGCCCGCTCGAACAGACCCGCTCGTAGAGGGCGAGGTCGGGTCCCTTCATGGTTCCGTCGCGTTCGATCGCGGTGACGTGAAGACGGGTGACCCCCGCGTCCACACAACGCGCCAGCGCCTCGTCTACCCCGAGGCCGGTCGACGACAACCATCCGCGTACCGAGAGCTGGCCGTCTCGAACATCGAACGCCACGACGAGTTGCTCGTCCAAGGCCTCCACGTAGTTCGCCAACGCGGAAGGTTCCGCCCACACGGCCGTGCCGACGATCACCCGTGACGCCCCCGCGCCGAGCGCGAGTCGGGCGCTTTCGATGGTGCGAATGCCACCCGAGACCTGGAGGGGGATCGAACCCGCGAGATCCACGCAACGGCGAACCACTTCGCTGCGCAGCGCACCATCGCGGGCGCCTTCCAAGTCGACGATGTGGATGAGCTCGGGACTCGTTGCGACTATTCGCCCGATGAACTCCTCGATGGGTTGACGAAAGAGGACGCGGTCGTAGTCGCCCTGTTCCAGGCGGACGGCGTAGTCGCCGAGGAGGTCGAGGGCGGGGATGATTTGCATAGCAGCGTAGTAGCACGTTAGCATGAGAGCATGACCAGTGGCAAGGTACAACAAGCCGAAGCACGACCCGAGACCTCTGAACGGTTCGACGAACTCGTCGAGGCCTTCGTTCGCCTTCGAGATCCAAGGATAGTGGCCGCGTTCCTGCGCGACCTGTGCACGACGACCGAGCTCGACGCCATGGGCCAGAGGCTCCAGGTGGCGCGCCTGGTCGACGAGGCCGTTCCCTATCAGGAAATATCTCGACGCACCGGCGCTTCGACCGCCACGGTCACGCGCGTCGCGCACTGGTTGCGCTACGGCGAAGGTGGATATGAGGTAGTACTGAAACGAGGTCGCAAGTGAATCGTCGTCTAACTATGGCGCTGCCATCGAAGGGTCGCATGCGCGAGCCCTCGTGGTCGCTACTCGAGGCGAGCGGGGTCGACCCTCAAGAGCCCGGCGAGCGCGTGCTGCAAGCGCACTGTCGAAATGCTGAGATCGACCTGCTCTTTGTCCGTGCCGATGACGTGCCTGAGTACGTGCAGGACGGTGTGGTCGATTGCGGGATCACCGGGCTTGACCTGATCTCCGAGCGCGAGAGCGACGTGGAGATTCTTCTTCGTCTGGGCTTCGGCACCTGTTCGCTGCAGGCCGCGGTGCCCATGGAGGACAGCGCGACGAGCATCGACGATCTCGAGGGGCGACGCATCGCCACGTCGCACCCGCGCACGGCCGCGAAGATGCTGGCCGAACGAGGCATCAAGGCCGAGCTCGTGCGGGTTGCCGGTTCGGTGGAGATCTCGCCTCGCCTGGGACTCGCCGACGCGATCATCGACCTCGTGTCGACCGGTTCGACACTCCGAACGAACGGCCTTCGATCGCTCGGTGTCCTCTTCGAATCAGAGGCCGTGCTCGTCGGACGCAAGGGAGCGATCGACCACGAGGCGCGAAACACGCTGCGGATGGTGCTCGGAAGCGTTATCAACGCTCGAGCTAACCGCTACCTCCTCTGCAACGTCAAGAAGGATCGCCTCGACGACTTGTTGGCGCTCTTGCCGACTTCGGGTTCTCCCACCGTGATGGACCTCGCGACGTCGGGCGTCGTTGCGGTGCACGCCCTCGTCCCCGCGGCCGATATCTGGTCGCTCCTGCCAAAATTAAAAGCCTGCGGCGCGAGTTCCGTTCTCACGCTGCCCGTCGAGCGGATGGTGCCATGAGTAAGCCAGTGCAGACCGACCGGAAGATTTCCATCGAAGAAGTCGTGCAGGACGTGCGCGATCGAGGTGACGCCGCCCTCGTGGAGTGGTCGCAACTCTTTGACGGAACGACCGCCGCGAAGCCCGAGAGGGCCGTCGCGTACGGGGATATTCCAACTGCCGCGGTGCTCGCGGCGGCGGAGGCGGTTCGAACCTGGCACTCCGCCCAGCGCCCCGTTGACCTCATGCTCGAGGTCTCGCCGGGCGTCACACTCGAGCGACGTTGGTCGCCGCTTCGCTCGGTCGGCATCTACGTGCCCAAGGGCCTCGTCTCGTCGCTCATCATGGGTGCGGTTCCCGCGCATGTCGCCGGCGTCGAGCGCATTGTTGTCTGCACGCCGCCGAGCGGCGCGCCGGCCGTCGCCGCCGCAGCGGCGCTACTGGGCATCGACGAAGTGTGGGCCATCGGCGGCGCCCAGGCGATCGCCGCAATGGCGTACGGCACCGAGTCCATCGCTCCGGTGGACAAGATCTTCGGTCCGGGTGGAGGGGCGGTGAATACGGCGAAACTCTTGGTGAGTCGCGACGTCGCCATTGACCTGCCCGCCGGTCCGAGCGAGGTTGTGGTGGTCGCGGACGAGGGCTACGACGAAGTGATCATTCAACAAGAGTTGGCCGCCCAGATGGAGCACGGCCCTGATTCGCGGGCATTTGTCGTTCGCGTCGGCGATGACCTCGACGCGGCCCTGGCCGAAGTCGAGGGCTACGCCGCCGAGCACGTGGCGTTGCTTGGCGAACGCGCGGAGTCGCTGGCGGGGCGCATCCGCAACGCGGGTGCGGTGTTCGTTGGTCCCTATTCGCCGGTTCCCGCCGGTGACTACGCCACCGGCGCCAATCACGTGTTGCCCACTGGTGGATGGTCGAAGTCAACCGGTGGTCTCGGTCTCGAGGCGTTCATGAAGACGGTGACGGTTCAGCGCGTGACCAAGGAAGGTCTCGAACGATTGGCCCCCGTGATCGAAGCGTTGGCCGAACTCGAGGGAATGCCCGCGCACAAGGCCACGGCCCGCCGATGAACAAGCCCGTCGCCCTTGACGCCTACCAGTGGCCCCCCTCGAACGAAGCCATCGCCGCGAAGGTGGGGCTTGATCCGCGTTCCATCATCCGATTCGACGGCAACGTTCCGCCAACGCCCCCGGCCAGTGCCCGACCAGCGGCGCTGGCGAGAGCGCTCGCGGACATCAACGAATACGACCGCGGCCGCTACGAGCCGCTTCGCCAGGCCATCGCCACGCACCACGACGTCGGACTCGATCAAGTCTCCCTTGGCGCCGGGAGTGACGAGTTCATCGTGCTGCTGGCTCGGATCTTCGCCGAAGGCGGCACCGTCGCGACGGTGCCGGCGACGTCGTATTCGATGTACCGCTACGCCGCCTTGATGGCGGGAGCGACCGTCATAGACGATCCGACGAAAGCGGACCTCGTATTCGTATGTCGGCCCAACAACCCCACGGGTGAGCTGCCCGATATCCCCGAGGTGCCGGGACAGTTGATCATCGACGAGGCGTACGCCCAGTACGCGGGCGTTGATGCGCTGGACCGGGTTGACGGCGGGGCCATCGTGTTGCGGACGTTTTCGAAGGCCTACGGTCTCGCCGGCGCGCGCGTGGGCTACGCCATCGCGACACCGGCGCTCTCGGCCGTCATCTCGTCGCGCCAAGCCCCGCTCTCGGTGTCGTCGCTCTCGGCGTCGCTCGCCCTCGCAGCGATCGCGACGCCGATTGACGTGTCGGGTCAGATCGCCGAGCGCGAGCGCTTGACGGCTGAGCTCAGCGCACTGGGACTCGTGCCCCTTCGCTCGTACACGAACTTCCTTTACATCCCCATGGACGATCCTCAGGACATCGTCGACCGATTGATGCCGTACGGGGTGATGGTTCGTGCGTTCACGGGCGGGCTTCGCATCAGCGTGCGTGACGAGCTCGATGACAATGTGCTGCTCGACGCGCTGCGAGCTGAGCTGCTCGGCGAGGTCATGCCGGCCCCGGCACTTCGCCACCGTCGCGCCACCGCCGAGACCCTCCTCTCGGTTCGACTGCGGGTTCCCGGCGAGGGGCGCGTCTACGTCAACACCGGCGAAGGCTTCTACGACCACATGCTCCAGCAGCTGGCGTTCCACGGGGGTATGGACCTGCGCCTCGAGGGCGTCGGCGATCTGGAGACGGGCGATCACCACACCGTAGAAGACATGATGCGCACATTCGGCGAGGCCCTCGACATGGCGCTCGGCGATCGTCGAGGTCTCACGCGCTACGGCGAGGCGCGGGTGCCAATGGACGAGGCGATCGCGCACGCGGTGGTTGACCTGTCGGGGCGCGCGACGGCGAATATATCCATCTCGCCGGATCCGGGAATGGCCGCGCACGCGTTCGAATCCCTCGCCCAGACGGCGCGAATCACGTTGCACGTCACCGCATCGGGCGACAACGCCCACCACGTCGCCGAAGCGGCGTTTAAGGCGGTTGGACGCGCCCTCGCCCAGGCGATGACCCGCGACGGCACGCTCGTGCGTTCGACCAAGGGCTCGCTGTGAGCGACGTCATTGTTGTCGACTACGGCGCGGGCAACACCCGCTCGGTGCGCGCAGCGCTGACCCACCTGGGAAAGACCAGCGAAGTGAGCTCTGATCCCGGCAAGATCGTCGCGGCGCCCTACGTCGTGCTGCCCGGGGTGGGCTCGGCGAGGAGCGCCATGGCGCACCTCAATGCGACGAGCGCCGCCGCCGCCATTCGCGACCGCTTCGACGCCGGTGGCCCGACCTTGGGAATCTGCCTCGGGATGCAGTTGGCCCTGGAAATGAGCGAAGAGGACGGAGGCGTCGAGGGGCTCGGTCTCCTGTCCGGTGAAGTGGTCCGTCTCAGCGCGGAACGAGTCCCGCGACTCGGCTGGGCCATGGTTGAACCATGGGGCGAGGCGTACTACTTCGCCCACTCGTTCGCTGCTCAGTCCAGTGACTCGATTGCGACGTCGGACGGCATCACGGTCGCGGTGCAACGCGGATCGTTTCTCGGGGTTCAGTTCCACCCCGAGAAAAGCAGCGGCGCCGGGCTCGACTTCTTGGGAAAATGCCTCTCCCGCGCCTGATCCCCTGCCTCGACGTGGCGAACGGCCGAGTGGTGAAGGGCGTGAGCTTCGTGGGACTTCGTGACGTGGGCGACCCCGTCGAGCTCGCGACGTTCTACAGCGACGGCGGCGCTGATGAGCTGGTGTTCCTTGACATCAAGGCGACGCCTGACGACACCACCACCATGACCTCGGTGGTCGCCCAGGTCGCCAACGTCCTGGAGATCCCCTTCACCGTGGGCGGGGGGGTCCGCAGCGTCGCCGACGCCTCGCGAATCATCGAGTCGGGAGCCGACCGGGTATCGCTGAACTCCGCCGCGCTGGCGAATCCCTGGTTGATCACGGCCATCGCCGACCGGTACGGCAGCCAGGCCGTGGTGGTGGCGATTGACGCGGGTGACGGAGTTGTCCACACGCACGGAGGACGGGTCGCCACGACAACACCGACCCTGGCGTGGGCCATCGAGGCCTGTGAACGTGGCGCGGGTGAGATTCTGCTCACCTCCATCCGTCAAGACGGTCAGCGCACGGGATTTGATCTGGAACTGACGACGACAGTTCGAAACGCCGTCACCATTCCGGTTATCGCCTCGGGTGGCGCAGGGTGCGCCCAGCACGTCGCTGAGGCTCTTCGCGTGACTGACGCGGCGCTGATCGCGTCCATCGTGCACGAGAATCCCTCGGGGCTGCCGGGCCTGCGTCGAGAGATCGAAAGCTTCGGCATTCAACTACGACCAATTAAGGAGCGTCCGTGAGCGAAGAACTTCGTGCCGCGATAATCCAGGACGATGCGACCGGCCGCGTCCTGATGCTGGGCTGGATGGACGAGGAGGCGCTCAGCCTCACGCGCTCCACTGGTTTCGTGCACTTCTTCTCGAGGTCCCGACAGAAGCTTTGGCGCAAGGGCGAGAGCTCGGGGAACACCCTTCGCGTCGTTGAAGTGCTGCTCGACTGCGATGAGGATGCGGTGCTCGTCCGGGCCAACGCCGATGGACCAACGTGTCACGACGGCTCGACCTCGTGCTTCACCCCGTGGCTCTGGCGCAGAATTCTCCAGCGACAAGAGCAGGGTAACGACACCTCCTACGTCGCGAAGATGCTTCGCGAAGGAACGCCGCTCATTTCAAGGAAGGTCGGCGAAGAGGCGGTCGAAGTGGTGGTCGCGGCGCTCGCCGAAGACGACGAGCGAGTCGTGAGTGAAGCCGCGGACCTCTGGTTTCACACGCTGCTGTTGCTTCGAAGCCGTGGGTTGGACCCCGCCGCGGTGGAAGACGAACTGCGCCGCCGGGACCGTTGAGACCAACCTCTGAGCGCGTACAGTGCACCGTAGAGGGTGGCGTGACGGTCGCTAGGTTCGAGTCCACCGTGAGGGGTTTTTAGAAATGTTCGCGACATCGGTCTCTTCGGGCGCCCTCGTACTGGTCGTTGCGGTTTTTCTGGCGTCGGCCGTTGAAATGGTCGAAGCGCTCACCATCGTGTTGGCCGTGGGTCACACCCGGGGATGGCGCTCTGCCCTTGAGGGCGTCGGTGCTGGCTTGGCGACGCTCGCGGTCCTGGTGGCCGCCCTCGGACCAGCGATCGTCAAAGTGCCCATCGATGTCCTGCACCTCGTCATCGGGGGAATTCTCCTGATCTTCGGGATGCAGTGGCTGCGCAAGGCCGTGCTGCGCTCGAGCGGACTGAAGGCGATGCACGACGAAGATGCCATCTATCAAGAGACCGTCAACGGACTTTCGATAGCAGGTCCGAGACAGCAGCGAGACCGGATCTCCTTCGTCGTGGCTTTCAAGGGTGTCTTTCTCGAAGGACTCGAGGTCGTCATTCTGGTCATCACGCTCGGCACGTCGGCCCATCGCCTCGGCCTCGCCTCGGTGGCGGCGTTGAGCGCGGTGGTGATCGTCGGAATTGCTGGGGCGGTCGTAGCGAAGCAGCTCTCGAAGGTTCCGGAGAACGCGATGAAGATGAGTGTGGGAATCCTGCTCGTCAGCTATGGGACTTTTTGGACCGGCGAGGGACTCAAGGTGAAATGGCCGGGGGCGGACGCCACGCTGCTGGGCTTTGTCGCCTTGTACGCGCTGGCGACGTGGACCCTGGTGCTGATGATGCGCCGCGAGGTCGGCGACGTCACGACGGTGGCGTGATGAGCCGGGCCAAACCTTCCTGGGCAGTTCGCGTCGTGAAAGGGTTCGCAATATTCTGGTGGGACTTTCTGGTGGGCGACACGCCAGAACTGTTCGTGGCGGCCCTCGTCATCATCGCGGTTGTGGCGTTGCTGCGGATTGTTCTCCAGCGCAATGCCCTGGCAGCGATTGCTCTTCCGGTCTTGTCGATCGTCGCACTGGGCGTTTCCGTTCGCCGCGCTCGTGGAGCGGCGCGAAAGTAGTTCAGGCGGCGGGCAACTCGTAGGACGTCATGGACAGGGTGCCCATCTCGTAGCCGTCGATGAGCGTACGTGTTGGTACGTCGGCCTGCGCCGACAAGCCGGCGATGTAGGCGAGCGGCAAGAAGTGGTCGGGCGTGGGCGCCGCGAGACGGTAGTCCGCGTGGGCGTTCGATGACCCTAGTTGGGACGGATCACTCGTCATGATGGCGCGCATGTCGTCGTCGAATCGGTGAGCCCAGTCGGTTCCCTTGCCCGGTAAGTTCCAGTCGATGAGTCGAAGGTTGTGCACGACGTTACCGCTCCCTAGGATCAGCACGCCTTCTTCTCGAAGGGCGTGCAGCCGGGTACCGAGGTCGAAGTGATAGTCGAACGGCAGCTCCGAGTTGATTGAGAGCTGCAGCACGGGAACGTCGGCCTTCGGGAACATGTGTACCAGCACCGACCACGTCCCGTGATCGAGCCCCCAGCTGTCTTCGTCGAGTCCAACGTAGGTCGGCTTCACGACGTCGAGGATCCGCTGCGCGGTCTTGGGATCTCCCTGAGCGGGGTACTCGACGTCAAACAGTTGCTGGGGAAATCCATAGAAGTCGTGGATGGTGCGCGGCACCTTCATCGCCGTGACGGCAGTGATATTCACGTACCAGTGCGCCGAGACAACGAGCACGGCCTTGGGTTTGGGCATCGATGCGCCAAAGGCGCTCCAGGCGTCGGTGTAGCGATTGTGTTCCAGGGCATTCATCGGATTACCGTGACCAAAGAACGCGGCGGGCATTAACTGTGACATGAGAGTCTCACTTCGACGTGGTGAACAGACTCCATCGTAACCGGCAGCTTTTTCTCCGAAACGTTGCGGACGCGAGTCAACTGCTTAGAGATAGTGTGGCGGCACCTCGTGGCTATCGCGACGGATTCGACGAATCTCCTCTTTGAGGCGCGCCACTTCCTCACGAAGTTTGGCGACTAACTCTTCCAGTTCTGCGCGCGTTGGCTCGGGTCTGCTCACTCATCTAGGTTCGCACACTTAACGCGGTGTCGCGGCGGGCTCGAATTGGATGAATCCACCGCACACTTGGTCCAAACAGCAAGCACGGGATGGCGCCATTCGTTATCGTGTCAGGTGGTCGGCCCAAAGTGGCGCCGGCAAGGGGGAAGTATGTCATCCAATCATTTGGAGACCCACGACGGCGATCGTCTCGCCGCGCTGGGCTATCACCAAGAGCTGTCGCGAGTGTTGTCGCTTTTTGACAACTTCTCGGTGGCGTTCAGTTACCTGAGTCCGATGGTGGGTATTTACTCGCTGTACGTGGTCGGACTCGGCGCCGGAGGACCACGGTACATCTGGACCATACCCATTGTGGTCGGTTTGATGACGTTGGTCGCTTTGGTGTTTGGCGAGCTCTCGAGTGAGTATCCGTTGTCGGGTGCGCTCTACCAGTACGGCAAATACAACGTCGGCCCACGCTACGGCTGGTTCGTCGGTTGGATCTACGGATTCGCACTTCTGGCCACCGTGGCCTCGGTGGACTCGGGAATTGTGACGTACGTGGCGGACCTGATGAACATCTGGTTCAAGACCGATCTCAATCCGGCCAACCACGTGACGATCTTTGTCATCACCGGATCAGTGATCCTTCTCTCGGCGATGCTCAACTCGGTGGGTGCCAAGATCATGGGCCGAGTGGCGCGACTTGGTGTGTACGTTGAGACCATTGGGACCTTCGGCGTCTTCATCGCACTGGCGATTCACGGTTTTCACCAGGGGTTTGGATTCGTCTTCACCACCCAAGGCGTGCAGAATGTGGCGCATAATCCGTTTGGCGTTAATTTCGGCGGCAACTGGTGGACCGGTGCGGCGCTCGTCGCAGTACTCGCGAACGTTTACATCTTCTTTGGTTTTGAGTCCGCTGGCGACATCTCCGAGGAGACCGTCGATGCGGCGCGCCAGGTGCCAAAGGCGATGCGTAACGCGCTGCTCTACGGTGGGATTGCGTCGTTCGTCCTGGTGCTGGGTCTCTTGCTCGCGACTCCTAAGTCGGGCATTGGTACCGTCATCGCGGGTGGAATCCCGGTGCTGCTGGCCGCGCTGCCGAGCTGGTTGCAGGACTTCTTCCTGGTCATGGTCATCATTGCGTTCTTCAGCTGCGGCACGGCCGTCCAGGGCGCCGGCGCGCGGGTGGCGTTCGCTCTCGCTCGAGACGGTGCCCTGCCGGCGAGCAACGCCTTGAAGAAGGTGTCGCCTCGCCACAAGACGCCGGTGAACGCCATTGCGGTGGGAACGATCATTCCGTTCCTGTTCTTGTTGCTGGTGCTCGTGAACCCGTCCAAGCCGATTCACATCCTCTGGTTCACCTATCCGGCCAAGATCAACGCACTGTACGCATTGGTGTCGTTCGCGACGTCGGGAATCTACCTGTCGTTCTTCCTGACGGTCCTCGGGGCGCTGATCGCTCGTCGTCGCGGCTGGAAGCCCAGCGGCTCGTTCACGCTCGGAAAGTGGGGTCTGCCGGTATCCATTGGCGGGGCCGGGTACTTGCTACTCATGCTGATCAACATTGTGTGGCCGAGTTCGCTCTCAAGCGGGCGAGCAGTGCTGTTCAACTACGGCTGGGTTACGTTGCTCGTCATGTTGATCATTGTGGTGATCGGCGCCCTCTACGAGGGAGTCGCTCGACCGGACAAGAAGGTCGCACCGCACAGCGTCGACAAATAGCGTGTCAGGAATGCCCCCGATCCCTAGAAGGGATCGGGGGCATTCTCGTTACGAGCGCTCAAGTGTATGGATGTAGCTCTTCAGGGCGATGAGTCCCTCGGCGAGGAACACCTCGGCGTTGCCGCCGGTCTCTTCGCTGATATCCAAGATGGTGGCGGTGACTTCAATGAGGATTCGCGCGGCCGCCCGGGCCCGGTCCTTTGAAACTCCGGTAAATCGAACTTGAAGTCGCGACGCGAAGAACTCCAGATACTCGTCGGTCTCCTTGCGGTCAAGCTCCACGAGTTCGGGTACTGCTCGAAAGGCGCGCCGCAGCTGCGCCGTCGCAGGGTGATCGTTTCGAAGTTGAATCGTGAGGCCAAAGATATCGTCCGCCCATTGGTCCAAATCGGGCGCGTCGGAGACCTCTCGCAGCTTCTCCAGGAGATGGGTCATGCGCCGCTGCTGGTCGATGCGAAACAGCTCCACCAGTATCGCCGTCTTGTCGGGGAAGTAGTGATAGACGGTTCCGATGTTGACGCCGGCCCTCTCGGCGACGACGTTGGTATTCAGACCCTGGACTCCACGCTCCACGATGATGTCCGTCGACGCGTCCAGGATGCTGGTGAAGGTCGCGATTGAACGCGCCTGTGATGGTCTCTTCAGTTGGCCGCGTCGGTCGGGGGAAACTTTGGTCACCTCACTAGTATTCACTGCCCGCGACGCTCGCGGCGCTATTTGAATTCGCTACATTGAGTATCAAATTTCTAAGGGGATCTTCGTGCCAGTCATTGTCTACCGAGCCCGTGAGGTCGTCACCCTCGACAGCAACTGTCCCTCCGCCGAGGCTGTCGCGGTGCTCGAAGGTTGAATCCTTTACGTGGGCACGTAGGGCGAGGTCGTCGAGGCCCTTGCTGATCAGAGCTTCACGACGGACCTGCGCTACGCCCAGCACGTCATCGTGCCGGGTTTCATTGAAGCCGACGGCCACCTTTCGGCCGACGGTGGGCTCGGCCTATTTGATCAAACGCGACGACGAACTGGGCTCGATCGAAGTTGGCAAGTACGCCGACTTCACCATTCTGGCCGACAGCCCGTTGCGAGTCGATCCCATGGCGATCAAGGACATCGCCGTGCTCGCGACGGTCGTCGCCGGCCAGCCCGTCGCGGGGCGATCAACGGCCACGCCAACGTGACGCGCTTGTTCGCGCCGGGTCGCCCCTCAGCTGATCAGGGGAACAGCCCGCGAAGCTCAGTGGCCTCGGCGATGCGTTCCACTCCCGCGACGATCGCCGTGTCACGCAACGTGAGATCCAACTCCTTGTGGCGGTTCCAGATGTGGCTGAAGGCTTCGTGCATGAACTTCTCGAGACGCTGCTGAAAGAGCTCCGGTTCCCACATGAAACCCTGCAAGTCCTGGGCCCACTCGAAGTACGACGCCACGACGCCACCTGCGTTCGCGAGAACGTCGGGAATAACGGGGATGTTGCGACTCGCGAGGACCGCGGCCCCCTCGCCGGTCGTTGGTCCGTTGGCTGCTTCAACCATGATCGACGCCGCCATCTCCGTGGCCACCTTCTCGGTGATGACGCCACCCAGTGCGGCGGGGATGGCGATGTCGCACGGAATGGTGAACAAGAGGTCCGCGGGAACAGCGTCGCTTCCGGGGTAGCCCACGACGGTGCCCGCTTCGGCGACGTGCTTGGCGAGCGCCAGGTGGTTGATGCCTTCGGGCACGTGAATCGCGCCCTGGACGTCGGCGATGCCCACGATCTTCATGCCGCGGTCGCTCAAGAGCTTCACCAGAGGAGAGCCGACCTTGCCGTAGCCCTGCACGACGACGCGCTGTTCGTTCGAGGGCCGGCCCAGACGCTGCAGCAGCGCGGAGGTGCAGATGGTGACGCCGAGCGACGTGGCTCCGGCGTGGCCGAGTGTGCCGCCGATGGCCAACGGCTTTCCGGTCACGACGCCGGGCGTGTTCTGTCCGCGAAGCATCGAGACCGTGTCCATGATCCAACTCATCACCTGGGTGTCGGTGTTGATGTCGGGAGCGGGGATGTCCCGGTCGGGCCCGATCACGGGCGCAATGGAGAATGCGTAGCGACGCGTCAGCCGTTCGAGTTCGCCGCGCGACAACGTCGTGGGGTCGACCTTCACGCCGCCCTTGGCACCGCCGTAGGGGATGTTGACGACCGCGCACTTGATGGACATGTCGGCGCTGAGCGCGGCGATCTCGTCCACGTTCACGCTCTGGTGGAAACGAATGCCACCCTTGCCGGGTCCTCGGGAGGTGTCGTGCTGAATGCGCCAGCCGGTGTACATCTCGACCTGACCGGAGTCCATGCGCACCGGCACCGCCACTTCGAGTATCCGCTCGGGGGTGACGATTCGCTTGACCAGCCCCTCGTTGAGACCGAGTATTCTTCCTGCGTTTTCGATCAGGGAGGTCACCCGCAGCCACGGGTTGAAGCCGTCGCTCGGAGCCTCGTTCGGACGCGTGACCACGTTGTCACCAGCCTTTGGACTAGATGAGAGCATCGTTGCTCCCACAGACCAGCGTACGACACGACCGACACGGCGGCGCGCCAGCACGGGGCACGTCAGATACTGTGCATGAAAGACACGACCCCGAAAGGCTCCCATGAAGATTTCTACGATGCTCAGCTACTCCGGAGGCTTCAAACAGGCCGCCAACCAGGTGGTTGAAATGGAGAAGGCCGGCCTCGATCTGGTGTGGGTCGCCGAAGCCTACGGCTTCGATAGTCCGTCGCTCATGGGTTACCTCGCCGCTCTTACCCAGAAGGTGGAGATCGGAGCGGCCATTCTGCCGATTTACACGCGCACCCCGACACTGATCGCGATGACGTCGGCGGGGATCGACGCCCTTTCCGACGGACGCTTTCACCTGGGGCTCGGCGCATCAGGTCCACAGGTGATTGAAGGCTTCCACGGCGTGCCCTATACGAACCCTTTGGGCCGGACCCGTGAGATCGTCGAGATCTGTCGTGACGTGTGGAGGCGCGAAGCCCCCCTGGTACACCAGGGCAAGAACTTCACGTTGCCCCTGCCGCCCGAGAAGGGCACTGGGCTCGGCAAGCCGCTCAAGATAATCGCGCACCCGTTACGCAGCGAGATACCTATCTGGATCGCCTCGTTGGGCGAGAAGAACGTCGCGCTCACGGCGGAGATCGCCGATGGTTGGATACCAATACTGTTCATTCCCGAGCGCGCCCACGACGTGTGGGGCGCCCCGCTCGAAGCGGGCAAGGCCAAGCGCGACGCGAACCTCGGTGAAATGATGATCACCGCCGGAGGTCTGCTGGCAATTGGCGAGGGCGAGGACGTGGTGGCGCTCCGTGAGCTGCAACGTTCCATGGTGGCGCTCTACGTCGGTGGCATGGGCGCGAAGGGGAAGAACTTCTACAACGAACTGGCCATTCGATACGGCTACGAAAAGGAAGCCGAGGTCATTCAAGACCTCTATCTCTCGGGAAAGAAGCGTGAGGCGGAAGCGGCCGTGCCCGCGGAGTTCCTCGAGCTCACCACCCTCTGTGGCCCCAAGGGTTACGTCAAAGAGCGCATCGCCGCGTTCAAGGCAGCGGGCGTCACCCACCTGCAGGTGCACCCGATCCCACAGGGTGACCAAACTGCGGCGTCACTTATTGAGACGGTGAAGGGTCTGCTCTAGGCGCTACTCGTCGTCGCGGGTCGCGTCGCGACCGCCCGAGGCCAGCCACGCCTCGTACATGGCCGCGTAGGCGCCACCTCTCGTGAGGAGCTCGCGCGGGGTACCGACTTCGACGATGCCGCCCTTGTCAATGACCACGATGCGGTCGGCCCGCTGCGCGGTCGTGAGGCGGTGGGCGATCAGAATGGCCGAGCGACCTTCGAGGAGGCGGTCGAGCGCTCGTTCAATGACGGTTTCGCTCTGCAGGTCGAGCGACGAGGTCGCCTCATCCAAGATGAGAACGCGCGGACGGGCGAGAAAGGCCCGGGCCAGCGCCAGCAGCTGACGTTCGCCCGCCGACAGCGTCTGGCCCCGCTCGTGCACAATCGTGTCCAGCCCGTCGGGCAGGCGCTCGACGAGGTCGCGAAGCCCCACCACGTCAATGGCTTCCTCTATCTCTTCGCTCGTGATGCCGGTGCGTCCGAAGCCCAAATTCGTGCGGATCGAACCGGCGAAGAGGAAGGCCTCTTGGGGGACGACACCGAGCTGCGAGCGAAGCGAGTGCAGCGTGACGGTTCGAATGTCGATGCCGTCGAGGAGTACCCGCCCCGACGTGGGGTCGTAGAAGCGGTTCGCCAACTTGGCCATGGTTGACTTGCCCGCTCCGGTGGGCCCTACGAAGGCAACGGATTCGCCCGGGGCGATCTCCAGGTTGACATCGCGCAGGACCAGGTTGTCCTCGTTGTAGCCGAAACTGACGTTGTCAAAGGTGATTCGACCTTCAATGGTGGGCAGCGTCGCTGCGTTTTCGGTCTCGTCAACGCTCGGACCGGTCTGGAGCAGTTCGCGCAGGCGAATGACCGACGACCGGCCCTGCTGGAGCGAGTTGTACTGCTGGACGAGCAGTTGAATTGGCGCGAAGAACCGGTTGAGGTACAAGAAGAACGCGATGAGGGCCCCGACGCTCAACTTGTGCTCGATCACCATATGTCCGCCGATGCCGAGCAGGAGCCCAGTTCCGAGGATCCCGATCATGTTGGTCGACGGTCCGTAGAGGGCGTTCACTCGTCCGGTGTAGAGGTTGGCGTCGCGGTAGGCGCCCACGACGTGACGGTGATTGCGGATGTTGCGCTTTTGACGGTTGTTGGAGGTGACGACGCGTATGCCGTACAGCGACTCCGAGAGGTCGGCCAGCACGTTGGCGATCCGGTCGCGGCTCAAGAGGTAGCCCTTTTCCGACGCGTGATGGAACCAGATCGAGAGGGCGAAGAGGAGCGGAACGATCAGCAGGATTGTCCAGGTGGCGAGGGCCACGTTGGTCGTGAAGAGCACGATGGTGATGACGATCATCGTGAGGCCCTGCAGAGCGAATGAGCTGATGCCGTCTTGAATCAGCTGCTGGAGGTTCTCAACGTCGCTCGTCATGCGACTCATCAACACGCCGGCCTTCTCTTCGGTGAAGAAGTCCAGGCTGAGTCGCTGGAAGTGGATGAAGACCCGGATGCGTAGGTCGTGCATCACCCGAGAGGCGAGTTTCCCGGTCACGTCAACCTGGACGCGCTGGAAGAGAGAGCTCGCGAGAGCGAGCAGGAGATACAGCAGCCCGCATATCGCGATCACGGTCAGGGAACGATGGCCCGGGGTCATGCCGTTGTTGATCGCGTATTCCGTCAGCTTGGGACCAGCCTGCATCACGAGGCTGATAACGATGACGAGCAGCGAACCAGCGCCCACGTAACCGGGGTAGTCGCGAAGCATCCGGGGCAAGGTGAGATCTTGGCGCTCTTTTTGGCTCGGACGCTGCTGGAACGTGAGCGCCGAGGGTTCGTGGGGAGGTTCGGTGGCGATGAGTTTGGTCGCCTCGGCCATCAGCTCACTGGGAATACCCCCGAAAGGGAGCCCGGTATTCGACGAGGCCCCGAACATCGCCCCGCCGCCGCCCCATCCGCCCCACGCCATTACTCGTCACCTGACGTGGTTTGGGCCAGTACTTCGGCGTACAGCGGGGAGTTGGCGAGGAGCTCTTCGTGTGTGCCCGAGGCCACCACGCGCCCTTCGTCGAGCAGAATCACCCGGCTGGCGAGGGCGATGGTGGAGATGCGGTGCGCGATGACAATGGTGGTGCGTTGGTGAAGGAGACGGCCCAGCGCTTCGTAGATCCCCGCCTCCACGTGCACGTCGATGGCGCTCGTGGCGTCGTCCAGGATCAGAATCGGCGGGTTCACGAGGAGCGTTCGAGCGATGGCGATTCGCTGGCGCTGTCCACCGGACAGGGTGTAGCCGCGTTCGCCGACGACCGTGTCGTAACCCTCGGGGAGGCGCACGATGAACTCGTGGGCGTTCGCAGCCTTTGCCGCCGCCTCGATGTCGTCGAACGACGCGTCGGGTTGGCCGTAGGCGATGTTGTCGCGAATTGAGATCGAGAACAGGAACGGCTCGTCGAGCACGACGCCGACGTTGGTCCTGAGCGAAGGCAGCGTGACGTCTCGAACGTCGTGGTCGTCAACGCACACCGATCCGTCGGCGACGTCGTAAAAGCGCGTGACGAGTCGAGCGACCGTCGATTTACCAGATCCGGTCCGTCCCACGATCGCCACGGTCTCGCCGGCCGTGATGTGGGCGTCAAAGTCAGTGAGGATTTCGGCTCCGTTGGCGTATTCGAAGCGAACGTGGTTGAAGTCGATGTCGCCCTCGACATCGACCAGGTCGAACGCACCGGGGCGCTCGACGATGTCGGGACTCTCGTCCAAGACTTCGAAGATACGCTCGGCGCTCGCCTTGGCGCGCTGACCCATCATGACGAGTTGACCCAGCATCATGAAGGGTGCCTGGAGCATCAAGAGATAGATGTTGAAGCTAAGGATGGCGCCAGGGCCCAAGTTCCCATGGAGCACCATCCAGCCGCCGAAGAAGAGGACCAGAGCGAGCCCGACTTGGGGAAGGTTCTGCACCCAGGGCGACCACAGGCCACGAATTTGGGCGTCCTTGATGTACGCCCACGCCACCCGTTCGGCGGCGTCGGCGAGACGATTCACCTCGGCCTCTTCCTGGGCGAAGGACTTCACCACCCGCACGCCGTTGATGTTCTCGTCGACGATCGTCGCGACGTCGGCGAGGCGGGCCTGGGTGATCCACGAAATAGGAAAGAGCACCCGACGCATGCGGATGCCCACGAAGTAGAGGACCGGCATGATGGTCATGGCAATGCAGGCCAAGAGGACGTTGATCGAGAGCATGAAGCCAAAGGCCAGGACGCCTATGGAGCACTGCACGATGATCAGGGGGGCGAAGGTCGAGTACATCTGCACGCTTCGAATATCGCTGTTGGCCCGACTGATCAGTTGGCCCGACTGCACCCTGTCGTAGAAGGTGAATGAGAGCCAGGTGAGGTGCTCGTAGATGAGCGTGCGAAGGTCGGCCTCGACGTTGTAGGCGGTGTGATAGACGTACTGGCGTGAGATAATGCCCGTGATCCCCGCAATCACGCCGACGATCAGAATGTGCACGACGTCGGTGTGCAGGGCGCCCGAATTCTTGGTGAGCACGTTGTGGATGGCCCCGTTCAACATGTTCGGAACCAGCGTCTGGAACACCAGGCTGACAAATGACAGAGCAATCGCGGTGATGAAGGTCAATCGGTGCGACGCGATGATCGGCAGGATCCTTCGCCACCAGGCCAAGTTCCGGTCGCGCGAGATCTCCGCGCGTGGTCCCGGATAGTTGGAGCGGATGCCCCCAAGGGGATTGGCTTGAACCTGCTCTGGACCGTGCGAGGTACCGGTGCGGAGCGAAGAAGCCATTGGTGAATCGTACCGGCCAGGTAGAAACCTGCTTCAGTCTGCGCCGCCCGGGGTTCTCGACATTCGCACGAGTGGCGGCGTAGTCTGACCTCGTGCCTTCACCGCTTATCGTCAACCACCCCATTGTGGCGGACAAGATCCGTCAACTGCGTGACGCCACCACCTCGAACGCGGACTTTCTCCGCTTGGCCGGCGAGATCTCGCGATTCGTGGCCTACGAAGCATTCCGCGAGATGCCCGTCACCGCGACCACGGTGGATACGCCCGTCGTGAAAGGCGCTGCGGCCGTTCGAATCGAGAAGCAGTTCGTGATCGTGCCCATCCTTCGAGCCGGTTTGGGGATGATCCCCGCGGTGCAAGAGGTACTGCCCCGCCATCGGGTGTGTCTGGTGGGACTGCGTCGCAACGAGTCGACACTCCTGCCCGACGTCTACCTCGACGGACTGCCCGACGAGTTGGAGAGCGCCCCGGTGGTGCTCTGCGACCCCATGCTCGCCACCGGTGGATCGCTCGTCTGCGTGCTCGACATGCTGCGCCAGCGCGGGGCGGGAGAAATCACCGTGCTCTGTCTCATCGCGGCCCAGCCGGGGATTGACTTCGTCACGTCGCGCCACCCCGACGTGCAGATCGTCGCCGCGGCCCTTGACACCGAACTCACTGAAATTGGTTACATCACCCCGGGCCTCGGCGACGCCGGTGATCGACTATTCGGGCCGCCCGTTCGTTTGCACTAGAGCCCGATGTCCTCGTGCCACAACTCGGGGTGCTCGTGTATGAACGTCGCCAGCAACTCGGTGCACGCGGGGTCGTCGAGGATGATGATCTCCACCCCGTACTCGCCCAACCAGTCGTGGCCGCCGTGGAAGTTCTCCGCCTCACCAATCACCACGGCACCAATGTTGAACTGGCGCACGAGTCCCGAGCAGTACCAACACGGGGACAGTGTCGTCACCATCACGGTGTCGGCGTAGTCGCGCCGGCGTCCCGCGCGACGAAATGCGTCAGTTTCGGCGTGCACCGATGCGTCGTGTTCTTGAACTCGACGATTGTGGCCCGATCCGAAAAGGACGCCATCGCGCGAAAACAGCGCAGCCCCAATGGGTATCCCGCCCTCCTCGAGACCCTTCACGGCCTCGTCGTAGGCCGTAACCAAGAACTCTCGAGCCAGATGGATGTCGAGAGGCGCCCGAGGGGAACTCATGGAATCAGTATGCTCCAACATCGTGGGCGAACGAACGTATTCAGTTGAGATCGGTACCCAGCGAGTTGATCTGCCGGTAGTGCCCTTGAGCGAGCAACTCGCCCTCGCCCTTCTTATTACGGTCGACATGGGCGTGAAATTCATGTCCCAGGCCGGTCTCGAGCTGGCTGAAATACTGCGTCCCTACGACGTCGACATCGTCGCGACCGTCGCGACGATGGGAATTCCGCTGGCAGTTGAAGTGACTCGACACCTGGGTCTCGATCAGTACGTGACCTTGCACAAGACCCCGAAGATTCATTTAGCCGACGCCGTCTTCGAGCCCGTTCGTTCAATAACGACCGATGCCGACCAGCGGCTTCTCTTCGACCGAGCTCGAGTCAAGGACGTCGAGGGAAAGCGCGTGGCGATTGTCGATGACGTGATCTCGACCGGTGCCTCCACCGGCGCGTCGCTTCGCTTGCTGCGCCGTGTCGACGCCAACATTGTCTGCATTGGCACACTCGTCACCGAAGCGTCGCTCTGGCGAGAAGCCCTAGGCAACGACGCCCAGATGGTGAGGGCCTTAGGGTCAATTCCTGTGTTTCGACCCGACGGCTCGGGTGGCCTCGTCGAGGACTGGGTCGGCTGAACTTTCGAGTGCGCCGATCCCCGGGCGAGAAGGCCCGGGGCTCGGCGTCTCTTCGACCGATCTAGATCGTTGGCTCGAGTTCTTTTTGGCGCTTGACCTGCTTGGCCACATTCCCGGTCGCCTTTTCGAGCAGGAAGTAGATCAGACCGGCGACGATGATGCCCGTAGGGACCGAGAAGTCCGCACCTCCGAACCAACCGGCCGAACCGCAGTCGGCGACCTTCGTCCCCGCACAGTAGAAGGCGTTGAAGTGGTTGGAAATCGGCGTCATCCAGTGGAAGGGAAAGCCCACGGGAGGCGGAGCCTTCGAGAAGGCGAGCGTCGCGGTCACTACGCCGACCACGAACGCCGCGATGGCGTTCCAATTGATGCCCGACGATCCGGTGAAGTACAAACCGCCCTTGTCGGTGCGTTGCAGTTCGGCGGCGTTGTAGCGGAACCTGCGCATCATCCAGTCCATTAAGTAGATGCCCAGCCATGGGGCGATCCACAAGATGATGACCCCGACGAACTCCTTCATGTAGAGCGAGAACGTTGACTGGAACTCGGCCCAGATCGTGAGCCCGCACGCGATGAAGCTGTCGAGCACGACGGCCTGGTAACGCTTCAATCGAAGACCCATTGCCTGCAGCGAGACGCCGGAGGAGTAGAGGTCGAGGGAGTTGATCCCGAAGAGCTGCACTATGGCGAACACCATGAAGAGCACCACCACCCAGCTCGGAATGTAGTGCTGGCTGCGAAAGGCCTCGAAGGGATTCGCTCCGTTCCACACAGTGCTGGTCGAGAGGAAGGTAAAAGTAAGGGCGCCGAGAATCATCATGAGGATCTCCGGAATGGCGGTGCCAAGGAAGATCCAGCCCACGATGGCGCCCTTCTTGGCGTCGCGAGGCACGTACCGGCTGTAGTCGTTGCCGCACTCGGTCCAGCCGAGTCCCGAGAGAGCGAAGACAAAGGCGAGCCCCGCGGTGTAGAGCTGCCAACCGCCGAGGAATCCCTTGTCACTCGCGCTGCCGTGCTTGATGTCGTAGATGGCGAGCACCACAAATATCGCCCCGAAGGGGATGATGAGGGCGCGAAGGACCTTCACCATCGTCGCGTGACCGAGGTAGGGCATGACGGCTTGGATCGTCGCGGCCAAGATGATGAAGATCACCTTCAGCGGAGTCGAGACGTGAATGCCGGCCATCTGGCACAGGACGATGACGGCCCCGACGATGAGAATGAGCCCCTCGGTTTCAAAACCCAACTGCGTGATCCAGTTGAAAAAGCTGACGAGTTTCGATCCTCGCGATCCGAAAGCGGCTCGGCTGATCGCGAAGGCCGTGGTGCCGGTCTCGGGGCCCTGCAGCGACGCCAGGCCGAGCAGGAAGAACGAGAGGTTTCCGAAGATGATGATGGTGAGCGCGGTGTAGAAGCTGAACCCGAAGCCCATGAGCAGCGCTCCGTAGACGAAGTACTCAACGTTGATCGCCGAGCCCGTCCAAAGAGCGCCGATGTTGCGCGGCGTCGCCCATCGTTCATTCTCTGGAATGAAGTCGATGCCGTGCGTTTCGACTCGGAAAGCCTGGTCTCCAGACGAACCGTCGTGCGATTCCAATACTGATGCCACTTGAGTGGTCCTCCCTAATAGATGGTGTTCAGTTGATACATCTTCGTGAGGCGCTAGACGTACGCGCCCAGTATGTCCGATAAATGCCGCGAAACAAGGAGTTGTGTGTCCGTTTCGTGACACTTTCCTTATTTAGTGGGTTCTTAGGCTCCCCCTAAAACCCTCAAAAACTGTGCCGCCAAGATGGTCATGCCTCGAAATACGTCGAGGTGTTGTCAGAAAGGTCCCCCCATGTACCGCACAACAAAGAAGAAGCTCGTGAAGCGGGTCGGCGTATCCGCCGTAATTGCTCTGGGCGCCCTCGCTACTGGAGCCGGCGTCGCGAGCGCCGCGCCGTCATCCGCGAAAGGCACCTCCGCGACGGTCGCCTCGAGCCGAGAAAGCGCTCACGCAACCGTGCCGGGCCCTGGTTCGAGGTGCGCCCCAGGAGCGGGTGGGGTGGTCAGTGCGCTCACCAGCTCCTCGATCACCGTCGTGGACCCGAGCGGTACTTCGACCACGTTTAGCATTTCCTCGGCAACGACCGTGACCAAAGATCGTGCGATCGCCGCTGTTTCGGACCTGGCCGTCGGTGACCAGGTTCGAATCACTCCCACGGGGGCTGGTTCGACCACCGCGCAGAGTATCGACATTGAACAGCCGAGCGTGATGGGCACGGTCACGGCCGTGAGCGGCGACACGATTACGGTCAGCGGCCCCAATGGCACCAGCGAAACCGTCGTGGTGAGCGGTGCAACGACTTACACGAAGAGTGGCGCCAGCGCCACGCTGGCCGACATCGCGGTTGGCACGTGGATCTTCGCCGAGGGCAACTTCTCCACGGGCAGCACGACGAACCTTGACGCCACGACGGTTGGCGTTGGCGTCGGTCAGGGACAACCTGGCGGAGGTCAAGTCGATCAGGGACAACCTGGCGGAGGTCAACCGTACGGACCAAACCCCCAGGGTGGCGGCCCCAGTCCCGCGTTCGCGCACGTTCGTTGATAGGGGCGAATTAGATTTCAGGGTCCGGGCGTCCCCCCCTTTGCGCCCGGGCCCTGAAGTAGTAGTGATTTCGTTGTCTGGCCATTGTCAAGAAGAAGTAATCAAGTAGTTCTTGTAATACCTCAACTTCTTGCTATGTTTCCCCCAGAGGAGATTCCACACAAGGTGGTTTTTCTGGGGGAAAGCAGGATCAAGATGTCATCCACGTTCGATCGTCGATCGTTCCTTACGCATTCAGCCGCGACCATTGGTGGCGTTGCAATGGCGGGGAGCGTCGTAGATGGTTTACTGGCAACTGTGGCGGGGGCGACCACGGGCATCAGTAATGCCAAGCCAAAACTGGGCGGTACGCTCACCGTCGGATTAATTTCCGATGTTCCGAACTATCACGTCTTTAACGGATCGCAGGGCAAGATGGACGCCTCGGGATTCTGTGTGGCGAACGCGCTGTACGACCCGCTCTTCGTGATGGCCTTCAACGGCACCTCGTGGCTGCCGATGCTGGCTCTTTCGGCGACACCGAACGCGAATTACACGGTATGGACGATCAAGTTGCGTCATGGTGTGCACTTCACGAACGGTGACCCGTTCAATTCGGCCATTGTGGTCGCGAACTACACCGCCGCAGCCGCCGACCCCACCGTAGGATTGGCGATTCAGCCGATTATCAAGTCGGTGACGGCGATCGACGAGTACACCGTTGCCTACAACATGGTCATCCCGTTCTCGACCTACCCGACCAACCTGGCCGAGCAGCAGATCGCCTACATGGCGCACCCGTCGTCGATGGTCGCTGGCTACAGCGGGAACCCAATTGGCACTGGGCCTTTCAAGGTGAAGTCGTGGCAGGTGGGAGTGGAGTCCCAGTTCGTGAAGAACACCGGCTACTGGCGCAAGGACTCGGCTGGTCGTAAGTTGCCGTACCTTTCGGGCGTGAACTTCAAGACGATCCCGGACAACCCCACGCGCAACTCCGCCCTCCAGTCGGGCAGCGTTGACATGGTGCTTCAACAAGACGGATCGAGCATCGCCGCTCTTAAGAAGATGAAGGGCATCAAGTACGTGACCGACATTGGCGCGCCGCGTGACCCCTCGGTCAACTGTCTGATCATGAACACCACCGGAACAATGAACCAGTACTTCTGCTGGGCCGGGGAGTTCGCCACCGCGGGCATACCCGGTACGTTGCCCTACATCTTGAAGGGCCAGGCTGCGCCCGCGGCCGTGCAGTTGGCGGACTACGAAGGTACCTTGGGGGCGGTGGACCCATCGTCCTTGACGTGGAACACCAAGTTGAAGCCGGTGGTGAGCGACGTGAACATACGTACGGCCTGCGCCATGGCGATCAATCGCACGACCTACTTCAAGGACATTGACGGCGGAGTGGGAGCTGTTGCGGACGGCGTATACCGTCACGACTCGCCCTACTACAAGAACCCGAACTACCCCGCCTACAACCCGAGCAAGGCCAAGTCATTGGTCGACGCGTATAAGTCAGCGAACAACGTCACTTCGGTGGGCTTTGTCATAGACATTGTCTCGGGTGACTCTTCGGCGCAGAAGCAGTTCGCGTTCTTCCAGCAGCAGTTGGCCGCGGTGGGCATCACGGTGACGCCACGTCCCTCGGTTCAGAGCACGCTGATCAATAACGTGATCTACGGTGAGTACGACTGCGCCACGTGGAACCAGTTCGGCGGCGTTGACCCCTCACTCAACTATGTGTGGTTCCTCTCCCTGTCAGCGACCGCGTCGCCGACCGCTGGTGGCCTGGGCATGTCCGCGGTCCCAGCGGGAACCTTCATAGCTGGAGCGGTCAACTTCGCGCACCTGGGCGATCCCGTCATCGAGTCGGCGATGCTTGCTGCTTTGGCGGCCCGTCCGGGCTCGTCGGCGCAGAAGAACAACTGGGCGGCCATTAACTCGCAGTTCTCGAAGGATATTCCTTACCTGTTCCTCGACATCACGGTCACCGCCTGGGGGGCACGTCCGAACGTGCAGAACTGGGCGGTCAGCACGGCTGCGGACGGCCGGACTCGCACGCTCACCTTCGATGGTGGTTCGTCGCGATGGGACCAAACCTGGGTGAAGTAGTCCGACGTATCGAATCCTCAAGAGAGCGGCGCTTCGGCGCCGCTCTCTTGCTTTTGGGGCTAGGCCGGTGGGCGAATGTTGCCGTTCACGTTGCGCCACCACCAGAGGGTGGTCGCCGCGAGCACCGAAGCGACCACGGCTATCAAGGTGAAGGGCAGCGCAGAGTTGACGCTGAAGAGGAAGCCCGACACGCTCGCGGCGATGGCGAGCGCGGCGGTGTTGGACGTGGCGTAGAGACCTTGGCGGCGGCTGAGCTCACGGTTCAGCGCGCCTTGACTCATGAGCGATGACACCGCCGGGACCGAAAGTGCTGCGCCCACCGATTCGAGGGAGCCCACGAAGAGCATCACGACGTTGTTGTGGATATGGGGATACAGCGCGAGAAAGATTGCTCCGTTGAGAAGTCCGGCGAGACCGATCAGGCGTCGATTCGCATGGTCAGCGAGCCAGCCGCCCACGCGACTGAGGGCGACCCAGGGCAGCGAGAACATGGTCCAACTCAGCCTGATCTCGAGAGTGCTGGCGTGGTGCGAGTGCATGAGCAGGCTCCAGCACGCTTCGTAGACGCCAATGGTGAGTCCGCTCGCGCTCGCGGCGAAGAGCGCGCCGACGAGCTGTGAGTTCCATTGGAGCTTGGGCAATGGCGTCGGGTCGAATACCTTGTCCCCGAGATTGGTATTGAAGGTGACGACCGCCGCGCACAGACTGACGAGCCCAGTCGCGAAGAAGGCCAGACCGAGTTGACGTACTGAGGCGACGACCCCGGCTACCGGGCCAATAGCGATGCCGAAGAGTTGCGCGGCAAGAATCTGTGAGACGGCCCGACCGCGTTGCGCTTCGGAGAAGAGGGCCGCCACCGCGGACATCGACGCCACCTCGATTGCTCCCGCGGAAGCTCCCTGCACGATTCGAGTGAGCGCGAACCATGGAGCGGCGACCGGTAAGAGGTACGTCATTGAAGCCAGACCGTAGGCAACCAGGCTGAGAACCAGCACCGGTCGGCGGCCGAACTTGTCGGCCAGATGGCCGAGGAAGAACTGCGTGACGACGCCCGCGGCGAAGAACGACGCCATGATCAGGCCGATGATGCTGGGCGTTCCTCCACGGTGCTCTAGGAAGAGTGGCAGGAGGGGTAGGCCCAGGGTTGCCCCCATCCACTGAATCGCCACAATGATTGTGAGGCGGCGAAGCGTCTGCTGCGGGGTGGAAATTGGCACGACGACCACGCTAGTGGGCGCCCTCGAACTAGTCGGGGGAACTAACTGAAAGTTCCGCACTCAATCAAGATGAGGACACCCAGGCCGAGATAGATCCAGGGAATAAGCGAACGGCCGTAGCGGTTGCCCCAACCAATGACGCGCGGGTGACTCGCGAGCGACTGTGCGGCGAAGATGAATACGGCCTCCCACAACGCAAATACCGCAATCGTGAGGATCTCGTGAAGCGTTCTGCTGGCGCGAAGCAGGGGTATCCACACCGCCAAGTTGTCGCCCCCGAGAGCGAGGCAGAGTGTGAAGGTGGTGAGCGCGCCGCGACGGTACTGTTCGTGAGCGGGTTTCGCCCGGTGACGCCATCCGTGGACAGCGAGGGCCCAGGGCGCCACGCAGAGAAGGCCGATCCAGCGGGTGGGAATCGCCACGAGGAGGGTGCCAACGCCCGCGGCGAGCAACACCAGTGTCGTCACGCCGAGTGCCTGCGCGGAACTGATCCGTTGGTAGCGATCGCGCTCGGTGAGGGCGAGCTGCGCCGCGAACGCGAAGAAGTTGTCGAACATCGTGCCCGTGAAGGCCAGCGTGGCGACAACCATGACCCCGACGAGCGAATGCACGAAGTCGACCTTACTTGGCAGTACGAAAACTATGAAATAGGCGACGAGTAGGATTGCCTTCGATGATTCGTCACGTCTCGCCCCCAACATCCGAGCAGCTCGAAGCCGCCCGACGAGTAATTGCCGACCACTTGGTCCCGACGCCGACCGTCACGTTGTCGCTGCGCGGACGTGCGGTGCTCGCCAAATTGGAGAGCCTCCAAATAACCGGTGCGTTCAAAGTGCGCGGTGCCTTGAGCGCCGTTGACGCGGCTCGCCGCGAAGATCCCCGGGGTGCGGTGATCACGTCTTCAGCGGGAAACCACGGTTTGGGGATCGCCCATGCGGCGACGCTCCTCGGCGTACCGGCAACCGTTGTGGTGCCCGCGAACGCGTCCGCGGCCAAGGTGAGGAAGCTACGCCAGTACGACATTGAACTGATCCAGTTCGGCTCCTCGTACGACGACGCGCAACGCCACGCCCTCGACCTCGCCGAGCGTCGAGCGATTCGCTACATCTCACCCTTCAACGACACCAACGTCATCGCTGGTCAGGCCACCGTCTTTGACGAGATGCTCCTTCAGGCTCCTGGTCTCGAGCACATCGTGGTGTCCGTGGGCGGCGGGGGCTTGATCTCGGGCGTGCTCATGTCACGCGAGGATCATGGACGCGGCGACATCAAGGTCACCGGCGTACAACCGGTCGAGAGCGCGGCGATGTACCACGTGCTGCGCGGTGCCAACATGGCTGAAATCGTGCATCGTCCCACCATCGCTGACGGTCTGGCCGGCGGCGGAGACGACGGGGCGGTCACGAACGAGCTGATCGCTCGACACGAAGTCCCCCTGGTACTCGTCGAAGAGATTGAGATTCGTCGCGCCGTGCGAGAGGTCGCCGAGACCAACGGATTGGTCCTCGAGGGGTCCGCCGCCGCTTCCTACGCGGCAATCACCGCGAATCTGATCGACGATTCCAATTCACGGGTTGGATTCATCGCCTGCGGGCGCAATATCTCGCACGAACTCTTCTTGGCGCTCTTGCAAGAGCCCTTGGCCTGAAGTCCACCGAATCCGTCTCGCGCGCCGGACGGTAGGGTTGCTCCATGGCAGTTTCCAAGCGCACCGGGGCCGCGGTTCTCGCGGTGGTCGCGAGCGCACTCACCATCACCGGCGTGGTGCTGGCGGCGACCGACCCCAATCCGTCAGGCATTTTGAAGGACCCGCTCGCGCTCAACGGCTACGCACCGAAGTCCGCGGACCTTGAGGTGGACGTCTCGACGGGGCAGGGCTACAGCGTCCATGCGAACGTGAAGGTCAATTTTGTGACCAATTCCGTCGAAGCGACGCTTCAGGTCCCCTTGGTGCTCTCCAGCGTCGAAGGGGATATTCGACTGGTGAACAATCACCTCTACGCCACGACATCGAACCTGTCGTCGGTGATCGGCGCCTCGTGGCTCGCTACCAACATGTCGCTGCCTTCGCTCTACGGGTACTCACTCGAGCTGGTCAAGCCCGACATCTCCTTGATCACCGGCTTTAGCCACAAGACCGTTACGAAGAACGGCTACTTCACGACCTACGACTTCTCGCGCCACGACGTCGCGGTCACGAACCTGGACTCGGCGAAGGGAACGTTGCCGAGCGTGGGCTCGCTCGACTGGAGCATCACGACGGGCAAGCAGGGCGAGGTCACGGCGAGCAGTCTCACCATTTCGACCAAGAAGTCCGCGACCACCATCAGTGCCACCGTGCTCTCCTACAACAAGCCCGTTACGATCAACGCTCCACCGCCGGGTGACGTGAAGCGCGAGAGCGCCAAGTTCCTGACCAAGCTGTTCGGGGCAACACCACTCTCCACGCTGTTGGTCCCTCAGAATTTGACATCGCTGGGAAGCGCTCAACTCAACTAACTTGAGTGACATGACGCCGCGCCCGGAACCTCGCTGGCCCGCGTCGGTGGCGCTGCTGGTGTGCGTGGGGCTCTACATTGCCCTGCCGAATCGACTCGTGGTGGGTCCTCGCTGGCTGCTACCCGTATTGATTGCGCTGCCGCTCATACCTTTATCGGCGACCAGGCATCGCCACCCCAACGAGTCGGCATGGGTACGCAATCTGACGCTCTTCTTGATCGGCGTCATCACGGTCGCGAATGTCACGTCGATGGCGCTGCTGGTCCATCACCTACTCGTGGCCCACGTCTCTCAAGGCCGGTACCTCATCTACTCCGCGGTCTCGGTGTGGCTGACCAACGTGATTGTTTACGGCCTCTGGCTGTGGGAGATCGATCGGGGCGGTCCCCACCTACGCGCGGGGGGCGAGACGACCTTTCCCGACATTCAATTTCCCCAGATGGAGAACCCCCAACTGGCGCCGAAGGACTGGCGGCCGCGCTTTATTGACTATCTCTACACGTCATTCGCCAACGGCACGAGCTTTGCGCCAGCCGACGCCATGCCGTTGACGCTGAAGGCGAAGACGCTCTTCGCGTCTGAATCAATTGTGTCGCTGATCACCATCGCGGTGGTCGCCGCGCGCGCCGTCAATATCTTGAAATAGGTCGGATCTATTCAAAGAGCCGATCGAGCAAGCGGATGGCCCGACTTGGCCGGCCGTGGCGGCGCTCGGTGTGGTCGGCCCACGTTGCGAGGCCGATCCCCGTATTGATACCCAGCCAACGAAACGGCTCAAACTCCCAGCGCTTGCTTCGGTGCTGGACAAACGTCAACTTCGTGTGCGCGGTCTCCTTCGAGGGTGCGGTCAAGAGGTCGGCCAGTGCGGTGGCGCAGACCCGGCTCAGCACCACGCCGTCGCCCGTGTAGCCGCCCGCGCTGGCGAGCCCACTTTCGTAGTCGACCAGCACGGAGGGGGAGAGGTCGCGGGCCATCGCGACCGGCCCGCCCCACCGGTGGGTGATTGAACCCTCGAGGGTGGGAAAGAGCTCGCGGAGCGTCGTCTCGATCACCCGAAAGACTTTCGCGTCGTGGTCGAACTTCTCCTCCACGGTGGATCCAAAGTGATAGGGCGCACCTCGACCGCCGAAGGCAATTCGGTTGTCGCTGGTCCGTTGACCGTAGATAGTGAGGTGGCGATCATCGGCGAAGGTCGCGTAGTCGCGAAAGCCAACGTCATCCCAGAACGAATCCGAGAGTGGTTCCGTCGCGATCATCAATGAATAGAGCGGCGCAACCGTGCGGCGTTCACCCGGAAACGTCGGGGTGAACGCCTCGCTCGCTCGCACCACGTAGTCGGCCCTCACGGTGCCACCGATGCTTAGCACCTGAGGACGACCGCCGCGGTGTCCAGGAAGGATTCTGGTCACCGCGGTATCTTCAAAGATTTCGACGCCAAGCCTCTCGACAACTTCCGCCAGGCCTCGAACGAGTCGAGCGGGGTTGATCCGCGCGCAGTGCGGTGTAAACATCGCTCCGTGGGCGCCTCGCACGTACCCGTAATCGTAGAGATCGCTCACCTCGAGCCATCTGAGGTCGCCCTCGTCCAGACCCAGCTCGCGAGAGGCACGAATCTCGTCTTGAAGCCTCGCCGCCTGCAACTCGCTACGCGCGAACGTGAGTGTGCCGCCCTGGACGAAGTGGGCGTCGATCCCGTCATCGTGCGCGGCCTCGCCGAGTTCTCGAACTGCGCGCTCTAGGACACTGCGCTGGTGGGTGAAGGCGTCAATCCCGTAGCGAGTAACGACGGTGTCGTTCTTGATGGGAAAGAGCGCCGACGCCCACCCGCCGTTTCGCCCCGACGCGCCGAAGCCGCACACTGACTTCTCGAGCACGGCAATGCGAAGATGGGGATCGCGGCGCTTGAGTTCTCGTGCGGTCCACAGCCCCGTGAAGCCCCCTCCGACAATGGCGACGTCGACGTCAATGTTCTGTCGTAGCGACGCGCGAGCCGCCACCGGCTCGTCCAGTGTTGACCACCAGAGTGAGTGTGGCGGCCTCACTCGTCGAGGAACTTGGTCGCCCCGCTGAATACCTCGCGCAAGATACCGACCATGAGGTCGATGTCATCGCGCGTGGAAATCAGCGGCGGAGCCAACTGTACGACGGGGTCACCCCGGTCGTCGGATCGACAGATGAGGCCCCGACGGAATATTTCTGGCGAGACGTAGCCACGAAGAAGCCGCTCGGCGTCAGCGCCAGCCCACGTTTCCTTGGTCTCCTGATCCTTCACGAGCTCAATGCCCCAGAAGTAGCCCGTTCCTCGTATGTCGCCCACGATCGGCAGCTCCTTGAGCGACAACAGGCTCTCTTGGAAGTAGTCCTGATTGTTGAGCACGTTCTCCAGAACGTGCTCGTCTTCGATGATCTTGACGCTCGCGAGCGCGACCGCGCACGAGACCGGGTGACCGGACCAGGTGAAGCCGTGAATGAACGAACTATCACCGTGCTGGAAGGGCTCGGCGATCCGGTCGGACACGATCATTGCGCCGAGTGGCGCGTAACCAGCGGTGATTCCCTTGGCGCAGCAGATGATGTCGGGGACGTAGTCGTACTTCTGTCCACCGAACCACGTGCCGAGTCTGCCAAAGGCGCAGATCACCTCGTCCGAGACGAGAAGGACGCCGTAGCGGTCACAGATGGCGCGTACCTCTTGCCAGTAGCCCGGGGAAGGAGTGAAGCACCCTCCCGCGTTCTGCACCGGCTCGAGGAAGACGGCGGCGATGGTCTCGGGTCCCTCGCGCAGAATTGCTTCTTCAATATGGTGCGCTGACCATAGGCCGAAGGCCTCAAAATCGTCGGCGTACTTCTCTGCTCGGTAAAAGTTCGCCGCGGGCACCTTCACGGCGCCGGGAACGAGCGGTTCGAAGGGCTGACGGTATCCGTCGAGCGACGTGATCGTCAGCGCACCGAGCGTGGTGCCGTGGTACGCGACGTCGCGGCTGATCACCTTGTAGCGATCGGTGTCGCCGCGCATCTTGTGGTACTGACGGGCCAGCTTCCACGCGCTCTCAATCGCCTCGGCTCCACCGGTGGTGAAGAAGACGCGATTGAGATCGCCCGGAGCCAAGCTCGCAATTTTCTCCGCGAGTTCAATGGCCTTGGGGTGGGCGTAGGTCCACAGTGGGAAGAACGCCATCGTGTTCATCTGCTCCGCGGCGGCTTCGGCGATTTCGGTGCGGCCGTGACCGAGCATGTTCGTGAAGAGCCCCGACAACCCGTCGAAGTACTCCTGGCCGTTCGCGTCGTAGACGCGCGTGCCCTTGCCCCGCACCATGATTGGAATTTCGTTGTGCTCGTCGTATGCCCCCATGCGCGACATCTGGAGCCACAGGTGGCGCCGAGCCCGTTCGGAATAGCTATGACTGGCGGTTGCCTCATCACCGACGGTGACTCCGTCTGTATAGATTTCGTGAAGCGTCATTTTGTCCCCCATGCGTATGTCTGTTTTGATAGTTTCAAATACAGAAATGTTTCAACTTCGGTCACCCCGGGAATACTCCGAATCGAGTCATTCAAGAGGTGAACTAATGCGTTATCGTCCACTGCAATTACCTCAGCGATGATGTCAAAACTCCCCGCGGTCATAACCACGTAGTTGGCCTCGTCGATTGCCGCGATCTTGTCGGCTACCAAGCGAACGTCCCCGTGCACTCGGATGCCGATCAGTGCTTCGCGGCCGTAGCCCAACTGCAGCGGATCGGTGATTGCCACAATCTGCATCACCCCCGAGTCCCGGAGACGTTGTACCCGACGACGAACGCCAGCTTCTGAGAGTCCAACCTCATCGGCTATCGCGCCGTACGGACGCCGACCATCATGTTGCAAGAACCCGATGATCTGACGATCAATCGCGTCAAGAACGTTCGACGCCGAGCCGAGTTCCGCGTTCGAACGCACTGCGTTCTTTGAACTCTGTCGGCGTGGTTTAGTTCCTGTCATTGGTCGCTCCCCGCTCGGATGCCAAAGGCTCCGAGACTGCGGATAGAGACACTATAGGGTGAAATCACGACGATATGAGGCGTCAATTGTTAATTCTGTGCGTTTTTTCTTATTTTTGAGGTACTGGAGCCGTGAAAACTCTCGCAGAGTGGCTGAGAGCGCGAGCGCATAGTCGCCGTGGCGTGGAGGAAGAGTTTGCGTCGTTTGTGCAATTTCATCAACGGTGAATCGGTGGCGCCGAAGAGCGCGAAGTACGTCGAGCTCATCAATCCCGGCATCGGCCAACCAATGGCTGAGATGCCCGTGTCCAATGACGTCGACATTGACGACGCGGCCCAGGCCGCCTTGAAAGCATTTCAGTCGTGGAAGAGGACCACTCCCTCGCAGCGCAGTTCAGCGCTTCTCAAGATCGCCGACGTTCTCGAAGCCCACGCCGAAGAGCTCGTTGCGGTCGAGGCCGAAAACTGCGGCAAGATTATTTCGGTGACGATGAGCGAAGAGATTCCACCGATGCTCGATCAGATTCGGTTCTTTGCCGGAACGGCTCGGTTGCTCGAGGCCCGCGGCGCCACTGAGTACATGGAAGGCATGACGAGCTACGTCCGACGCGAGCCTGTTGGCGTGTGCGGCGCGGTCACTCCGTGGAACTATCCCATGATGATGGCCGTGTGGAAGTGGGCGCCGGCAATTGCGGCTGGCAACACGATGGTGCTGAAGCCGGGCGATTCGACGCCCGCCTCGACTCTTCTGATGGCTCAGCTGATGGCCGAGGTTCTCCCCGCTGGCGTCTTTAACGTTGTCTGCGGCGACCGCGAGGCCGGCGCGCGCGCTGGTCGAGCACCCGATACTTGCGATTGTCTCGGTGACGGGCTCGATTCGTGCCGGCATGGAAGTCGCTTCCTCCGCGTCAAAGACTCTCAAGCGTGTGCATCTTGAACTCGGTGGCAAGGCACCGGTGGTTGTTTTTGATGACGTGGACATTGCCGCCGCCGAAGGAATCAGCATCGCCGGCTTCTTCAACGCGGGTCAGGACTGTACCGCTGCGACTCGAGTGCTCGTAGGCCCCAAGGTCTATGGCGACTTCGTTGACGCCCTCTCCGAACAGGCGAGGAACACCGTCATTGGTTTGCCGGATAACGATGACGCCCTCTTCGGGCCAGTGAACAACATCAATCAGTTCGAGCGGGTGACGGGAATCCTTGGTCGCAAGCCCGACCACGCCACGTTCGCCGCTGGTGGCGAACGGGTTGGCGACACTGGCTACTTCATTTCCCCGACCGTGGTCGCCGATCTTCGCCAGGGCGACGAAATGGTCCAGAGTGAGATCTTCGGACCGGTAATCACGGTGCAGAAGTTCAGTGACGAAGCCGAGGCTCTCGAATGGGCTAACGGCGTTGAGTACGGTTTGGCGTCATCGGTCTGGACGAGTGATCACGGCCGGGCGATGCGATTCACCCGCGATCTCGACTTCGGTTGTGTGTGGGTGAACACGCACATTCCAATCGTGGCTGAAATGCCCCACGGAGGCTTCAAGCGCTCGGGCTACGGGAAGGACCTTTCGGTGTACGGCTTCGAGGACTATACCCGTATCAAGCACGTGATGCACAACATAGAAGCTTGAAGATTCAACGGAGAACGTGCGGGAGGACAGTCTTCCGCACGTTCTCGTGAGATATCTCGTGACATCATGCGGGCAGCGGGTCCGTGGGCTGCGCGCAACCTGCGTCGTCGCCTCCTAGAAAAGCTGACCCCGGGCTCGTATCGCCAAGCCGGCTTAGTGATCGACTCGAACAATGAGGACTGGACAGTGTGAGTAATGCGCACACTGGGTGGATACCGAGCCCATCATCAGCCCCATGAATCCTCCCAGTCCTCTCGATCCGACAATTAAGAGCGTGGCATCAGCGCTCGCATCGATGAGCACCTCCGACGGATTGCCCGGCACGGCCAACCATTGGACGTCAATACCCTCGGTCGAGGGGGCTTGAGCCTTGACGCCCTCGACAAGTTCTCTCGCTTCGGCTTCGACCTGGTCGTAGTAGTCGAGGCCAGTGGATCCCGTCAACGCTGACGCCATGACGGGGTAGGCGTACGTGATGTGCAGGCTCGCATCACGGTATCGGGCCTCTTTGATGGCAAGGTCGAGCGCAACGAGTGCCAGCGGTGAACCATCGACACCGACGACGATCCGCTGCGGTGATTCGACTTCGGGATCTTGGAGATCAGTCATTGCGTCAGTTTGAAGGGAAGTCATGTCAGTGCGCCTCATTCTGCTTGGATAGGAATTCTTCGGTCACGAGGGTCGGTGTGTCCCGATTGAGCGTCTCGCCGCGAAAGAAGGCTGGCCGGAAGGCCTGCATGGTGAACATCAGAATGACGCCGATGAGAAGCGTCCCGACGTCGAGAGTGAACGTACCGCCGATCTCGCGTCCGAAGACGTCCATGTGCGTGGTGCTGTTATCCGGCTGCCAGTAGTAGTAGAAGGACCAGCCGAGGATGAAGTACAGCACCAGACCGCCGATTGAGGGCAGGACGCCCTGAATGAAGAAGTTGTGCACGCTCTTGTTCAAGTTCTTGCGGTAGTACCACACACACGAAAATCCCGTGAGCCCGTAGTAGAACGCGATCATGACCCCCAAGGCGTCGACGGAGTCGGCGATGACGTGCCCGGCGGACAAGAAGTTCATGACCACATAGAGCGCTATCGATACCAATCCGAAGATCACTGTCGCCATCGTGGGTGTGAGATAGCGCTTGTGCATCTTGGTGAACGCATGCGGGGCGGCCTTATGCACCGCCATTGAAAGCACGGTCCGGGCGGTTGGCAAGATGGTTGTCTGCGTCGAGGCCGCCGCGGACGACAACACCATCAGCAACAAGAGGTGAGAAAGGATCGACGCCACTGTCGAATGCCCGAAGATGGCCGGGCCGAGGATGGAGAGCACGTCATTTTGATGGGCACTGTTACCTAGTCCTATTCCCGACGAGCCAATTCCGGCGTACGACTCGACGGCGAGGATTACCAAGGCGTAGATGCCGAGCAGGACGAACGTCGAGATTACTCCCGCCTTGCCCGGTGTTGTCTCCGCATCGGCGGTCTCTTCGTTGAGATTGAGTGCCGTATCCCATCCCCAGTAGATGAAGAGCATGTCCGCCAGTCCCACAATGAAGTCACTGAAGTGCTTCACTTTGAAGGGATTGAACCACGAGAGGGTTGGAACGAGGTGCCCGACCGGGGCGCTCCCGTTGCCCACCCTCACGAGTGCCCACACCGACATCACCGTCAACATCGTGAGCTCGATCCCGAGTAGCGCCTTCTGGAAGTTGGCCGAGACCTCAATACCGACGTAACAGATCCACGTCATGAATACGATCCAGGCAACGCCGACGAGCAGCACCCAAGGACTTGACGCATCACCACCGATCCCATTGGCGTTGAACAGGTCGAAGACGTACTGACCAGCGATCTGGGCGAGGCTCGCCATCACGATGATGTCAGCGGCGATGACGCCCCAGCCACCCATCCAACCAACGCGGGGACTGAACGCTCTCGTCGCCCACGTGAAGGTCGCCCCGCAGTCAGGGTCGGCCCTGTTCATTTGCTGGAAGGCAAGAGAAATGAACCACATCGGGAAGAAGGCACAGATGGTAACAATCGGTGCTTGCACGCCGATCGCTACGACCACGAAACCGAGTGTCGCGGCCAGACTGTACGCGGGGGCCGTCGAGGCAATGCCGATGACGACGCTCGAGATCAGGCCGAGTGCACCAGACTTGAGCCCCTTCTCGTGCGCTCGATTTGCCGGTTCTACGATTAACGCCACTTTGCCCCCTCTGACGTGGGCGTATCCGCACGCGTCGCTCTTCAACTCAGTTCAGAACTTGCCCGATACTATTGCATACTCGTCGACAGTGAACGACCTTGGCTGGTGAAGGATTTACCTAAAGTTCAGGGCCTCGGACCACTCGAGGTTGAAGATGTCGGCCGCCGCTCGCGCCTAGGCGGATCTGTGACCCTTGGGTCTCTGCTGTGGGTCTCCTTCGCCCGTGGCGGCACCGCCCTTGACGGACCCGTCCAGGATTCCACTGCCCTCGTCGCCCTCCGGTTTGGCACGGACGCAGCGTGAACCCGGGTCCTTGTAATGGCCATTAGCAAGGAGTTCTGACGGATCGTGAAGGCGGTCCGTTGGTTTACCTTGGGTGGCGCGTTGCAATTTCGGTCTTCTTTCCGGTCCGTAAGCCACGTCCTCGCCGTCGAAACCAGACCTCGATGCCGTCCACGTAGGGATGGAGGATCCTGTTGAATTCGTGGATGAGCGATGTGACGACATCGGTCTCTTCACGCAGCCACCCGCCACGTATGACACAATCGAAATAACCCTGCAAAGTAGAAAGGATGATCAACGATGATCATCGGCGTACCAAAGGAAATAAAAAAGGACGAGAATCGCGTAGCCGTCACCCCGGCTGGCGTTCGCGAATTGACTGGCTCCGGGCACAAGGTGCTCATTGAGCGTGGGGCGGGTGTCGGGTCGTCAATTGGCGACGCTGACTACGTTGCCAATGGTGCCACCATCGTCGACGCGGTTGATGACGTGTGGGCGGAAAGCGAACTGGTGCTGAAGGTCAAGGAGCCCGTCGCCGAGGAGTACCACCGCCTCTCGGCGCGCTCGAATCAGGTTCTCTTCACTTATCTTCACTTGGCCGCCTCACGCGAATGCACCGACGCGCTCGTGCAAGCGAAGAACGTAGCGATCGCGTACGAGACCGTACGACTGCGCGACAACTCGCTGCCGCTGCTGACGCCGATGAGCGAAGTCGCTGGCCGCATGGCTCCGTTGATGGGCGCTCATCATTTGATGCGTCCCGGTGGTGGACGCGGCACCTTGATAGGCGGCGTGCCCGGTGTGCATCCGGCGAACGTCGTCGTGATCGGCGCCGGTGTGGCGGGTTTGGCCGCAGCTTCGATGGCTGTGGGACTTCACGCCAACGTCAAGATTCTCGATCGCAACCTCGATCGTCTGCGCCAAGTCGACATCCACTTTGATGGACGAGTGCAGACGATCGCTTCTTCCACGCTCACTCTTGAAGAGGCCTGCCTCGACGCCGACATCGTGATCGGCGCGGTGCTGGTGGTTGGAGCCAAGGCTCCGAAACTGGTGTCCAATGACCTGGTCTCTCGCATGCGACCCGGCTCGGTGCTCGTCGACATATCGGTCGACCAGGGTGGTTGCTTCGAGGACACGCGACCAACCACGCACTCGGACCCCACTTTTGCCGTGCACGGCTCGGTCTTCTACTGCGTGGCCAACATGCCTGGGGCCGTTCCTCACACCTCGACCTACGCGCTCTCGAACGCCACGTTGCCCTACACCATCGAGCTCGCCCGACTCGGCTGGCGCGAAGCGGTGCTCGCCGATGATGCGCTCGCTGAAGGCGTGAACGTGGTTGACGGCACCGTCACGTACGGCCCGGTCGCCGATGCGCTGGGCGTTCGCTGCACGCCGCTTCGCACCTTCCTCTAGATTTTCCAAAGCAGTCAACAGTTACGGGCGGCGACACCCCCGTAACTGTTGACGTCACGCGAGGGCGGGTTGTACCTGTCGTTGATTAGTCCTGACGGTGGCCCCTGACTCACGCGATGCCGGCGATGATCGTCGCGAGCTTGGGCCGAGAAAGTGGGCCCGTGGCGGTGGCTTCGTCGGCGCGCTATGCGGCTCAGCAAATTGGCGCTTGGTTCGCAACGGCTATTTGAAACGCGATGATCACTGCGAGCGCCAAAGCGTACGATGCCGCAGTGGTTCACCGCCCCGCTGCATCGACGGCACTCGCCACCTTGCGTGATGCTGCCAATGTCCACCGCTACGATTTGGCAATTCGATTCGGATCGGCCATGCTTTTACTCGCGGCCGGGTTCCTCATTCTTTTTCGTGAACATCGATCGCCATCACCTTGCTCGGTACGACGAGATCGTCATCGCGCAACTAGTCCGTGAGGTACGGGCAGTGGCGACACCCACTGTCACAGCAGTTCCCACGAGACCGGTGCGTTTCGACGGTGAGCACCAAGAGTCCCGATGACGGGTCACGATACCAAGCTTCGCCTTGGGCGACGGCCTTTTCGTGGGCCGCCAGAATCTCCTGGTAGTCCGGTCTCGTCGGACTGCACCGCGACGGGTGCGGACGAAGTTCGGAGGAACTCATCGATTCAAACTAACTGTCACTACTGATCAACGCGCAGAAGCACCTTGCCGAACTTTCCGGATTCGGCGAAATACTCATAGGCCAGGGTCGCTTCCTCGAGTTCAAAAGAGCGGGCGACGGGAACGTGGATCTCCCGGTCGGTCCACCTCGGAACCAACGACTGGTTGATTTGGGCGATGACGTCGGCCTTCTCTTCACGTGAACGCGCCCGCAGTGTTGAGCCGGTGAGTGTCGCTCGCAGCCCCATGATGAGTCGCAGGTCGATCTCGACCCGACTACCGCCGCCGACACCTATCACGACGATCCGCGCGCGCGGGGCCAAGACGTTTTGAGCCTGGCTCAGGTTCGCCGCTCCCACGAGTTCCAGAACGAGGTCGACCCGATCAATCGACGACACTTCGTCGAGAGTGATCGTGGCGTCCGCACCGAGCGAACGAAGTTGTTCGTGGTGCTGAGTGGTGCGGGTCACGGCGGTGACGTGGGCGCCCAGGGCGTGTGCGATCTGCACGGCGGCTGTTCCAACGCCACCGTTCGCCCCCGAGACCAAAACTCGTTCACCGGCGACGAGGTGGCCTTGGGTGACCAGGGCATCGTGGGCCGTGGTGAAGGCTTCGGCGAAGCCGCCTGCTTCAGCCCAACTGACATCATCGGGGACGAAGATGAGGTGCTCGGCCGGCACCAAGCAGTGCGTAGCTTGAGCCCCGCCGCCGACAATCGCACAGACACGCCGACCCAGCAGTGGTTCGGTGACTCTGTCACCGACCGCACTCACGACGCCGGCCATCTCCAGACCCGGAATATCGACGGGCGATCCCGCGGGGGCTGGATAGAAGCCCTGCCGCTGGAGCAGGTCAGCGGCATTGATGCCCGCCGCGCGCACGCTCACCACAACGTCGTAGGGACCCGGCTCGGGGGTCGGACGTTCAACGATTTCCAGATTTCCATCAGTGATAACGACTGCCTGCATGTCCTGCAGCCTACGGGTGACACTCTTGGTGGATGCGCCGATAGGGTGCGGGAATGACAATTTTCGAAATTCCAGTCCACACCCTGTCGGGCGATGAGAGCTCACTCGCTCCCTACGTCGGAAAGTCGGTGCTCGTCGTCAATGTTGCTTCGAAGTGCGGCCTCACGCCGCAGTACGAGGGGCTCGAGACGTTGCAGGAAACCTACGGCGATCGCGGCTTCAGCGTCGTGGGTTTTCCGTGTAACCAGTTCATGGGTCAAGAGCCCGGCACCGCGGAAGAGATCCAGACATTCTGCTCGACCACCTACGGCGTCACGTTTCCCCTCTTCGAAAAGATTGACGTGAACGGTGAGAACCAGAACCCCATCTACGCCGAGCTCACGAAGTCAACCGACGCCGAGGGCTACACCGGCGACGTTCGATGGAACTTCGAGAAGTTCCTCATCGGACCCGACGGCACGGTAACGCGCTTCGGTCCCAAGGTTGTTCCCGAGGACCCCGCACTCGTAACGGCCATTGAGGCCACGCTGAGCTAAGCGCCTAGAGCGTGCGCTGAAGTCGCACGTAGGTGGGATGGAAGCCGTACGAGGTCCAGTACAGCGTGGCGCCCAGGTTGGCGCTGCGCCACTGGACTTCGGCGTATCTGAAACCCTTGGCGATGGCGTCGTTGAGCGCGGCGTCGAGCATGGCGCTTGCGACGCCACGCCGTTGGTGATGCGGGTCAACGACGACTTCGCTGAGGTACAGGGTGTTGTCAAAGGATCCTCGCCGAGGTGGCGCCGGGAACGTGACGCACTGGGCGATGACGCGCTTATCGAATTCGACGACGTAATGATGCGTCTCGAGGTCGTTGAGAGTTGCGAAGAGGTCCTCTTGATCGGCCGCAAGTTCACTGGACGACTTCGAACGGACGTCGACCGCCTGTGCCGTGTCGAGCACGGCGTCCAACTCGATGGCCCGCTCGAAGTCGTCGGGCGTCCCGCGGCGAAGCGAGTATCCCATCGGCAACGAACGTGAATCGTGCGTCACGAGTTCCCTGGCGCCCCGCACCGAGAAGAGTGAGTAACCCGAGTCAGTCCAGGACATCACACGGGCTGGTTCGCTTAAACACCAAACGCGATGCTCTTTAACGCCTCGACCGCGCCACTCGCGAACAGCTTCAAGCAAGAGGGCGTCGAGCACCTCTGCGCCGTCGAACGACGAACCGTCGGGTCCGGTCCACGACACCGGCCCGCAACGGTCACTGAGCACTGCGCCGTAGAGGTGTCCGCCGATGTCGTCATCGAGTTCGTAGACCCACGCAGAGTTCTCAGTGTGACGCAGCGAATCAAGCAGTAACTGCCGATCCAGCTCAGGATTGACCAGCGAATTACGTGACGCGTCAGCCCGAAGTTGGTGCTCGATGCGCCCAACCACGGGTCCTGCATCGCGGGCACGGAGCTTTCGAACGGGCGTCACACGCCAACCGTAGTGGGTGGTGTGCCAGAGTTGCGGGGTGACAGTTGACGCGACGTTGTTCGATATGGACGGGCTTTTGATTGATTCAGAGGTCCTGTGGCACAAGGCGGAAGTGGAGATTTTTGGAGGTCTGGGCGTCCCGCTCAGCGAGCAGGAAGATCGAAGCACGAAGGGAATGTTCGTCGCCGAAGTCGTCGACTATTGGTTCGCGCAGTACCCCTGGAGCGGACCGAGCGCTGAGGAGGTGGTGGCCCAGCTCTTGGTCCGGGTGGGCGACTTGGTGGAGCAGGAAGGTCGGTTACTGCCGGGCGCGCTGCGCGCGCTTGATCTTACGAGTGAGCGCGGCCCCATCGCACTCGCCAGTTCGACGCCGTTGAAGTTGATCTATCGATGCCTGGACCACTTTGACCTACGAACTCGTTTCGTCACCGTACACTCGGCGGAGTTCGAGCCTTATGGCAAACCCCACCCCGGTGTCTTTCTCACCGCGGCGGCGTCGCTCGATGTCGATCCTCGGAGTTGCCTCGTCTTCGAAGACTCTGCCGCCGGCGTCTTGGCGGCGAAGGCCGGACGGATGAGTGTCGTTGCGGTGCCCACGAAAGAGGATCGAGTCCAGCCCGCATTTTCACTCGCCGAACTCGTGCTGGGCTCGCTCGAGGAACTGCTTCCCGAGTGGCTGGACTATCAGTTCGGCGAGTGAAGAATTTTTGTGAAGCGCGACGCCATGGGGTGCGTAAAAGAATCCGGCGGGAACTCCTCCACCCGTGTCCAACCGTGCTTGGGGTAGAAGGCGAGTGCTTCGGGCTGAGCGGGACCTGTTTCTAGGTAGAGCTGGCGGTAGCCGAGTTGGCGAGCCCGCTCCTCGATCTCCCCCATCAGCAGGGCAGCGACGCCGCTTCGGCGCAGGTCTGGGCGTACCCAGAGCCGCTTGACTTCACCGAGGAGCAACTCGGGACTGCTTATCGCGCGAAGTCCCACGCCGCCCGCGAGGTGCCCGTCGCTTCGCGCCACGAGGAAGCTCCCGCGTGGCGGCCCCAACTCGTCGAGGTGCATGGCTATATCGTCATCGACCGAGCCGTAGCGCCTATTGAGTTCATCGGTCGCTGCGTTCAAGACGCTCAGCGCACCGCTCGAATCGAAGGGTTCATCGGTGATGGTGAGAGGAAGCACTCCACCAGAGTAGGGGCGGGATGTGCGGCGCCCGGTGTTAAGTACGATGGAAGGAATCATCTAAGGAGAACCGTGTTTCGCCCCGTCAGCGCTGAACTTGATTTTGTGGCCATCGAAGAGGCCGAGCTCGCGCGGTGGAAGGCCAATGACGTTTTCGCCCGTTCGATGAAGGAGCGCTCGGGCGCCGAACCATGGATCTTCTACGAAGGACCTCCCACCGCCAACGGCATGCCCGGGCTTCACCACGTATGGGCGCGCGTCTATAAGGATCTCTTCTGTCGCTACCAGACCATGCAGGGTCACTACGTTGCGCGCCGCGCGGGTTGGGATACCCACGGACTCCCGGTCGAAGTCCAGGTTGAGAAGCAGCTGGGCATCTCAGGGAAAAAGGCCATTGAAGAGCAGATCGGGATCGCGGAGTTCACGAGACTTTGTCGCGAATCGGTGCTGACCTATGTCGGAGAGTTCGAAAGGCTCACTGAGCGCATCGGTTACTGGACCGATATGGAGCACGCGTATTACACCTACCACCCCTCCTACGTTGAGTCAGTGTGGTGGCAACTCCAACAACTCTTCGACCGCGGTCTGTTGTATGAGGATCTCAAAGTAGTTCCCTACTGCCCGCGGTGTGGCACCGCCCTCTCGAGCCACGAACTCGGTCAGGCCGGCGTGTACACCGACGAAGTCGATGAGAGTTGCTACGTGCGACTGCGCATCACCGACGCCGACACCCACGGAGGGCTCCACGGAGCCACGCACCTCGTGGCGTGGACGACGACTCCGTGGACGCTGCTTTCCAACGTCGCCATCGCGGTCAATCCCGACGTTGCCTACGCCGTCGTTGACGGCCTGGTGGTCGCCGAGGCGCTCGTCGAGTCGGTCTTTGGCGAAGGCGCCACTATCGGTGCCACCCTGCACGGGAGCGAGCTCGTGGGCGTGCACTACGAGCGTCCCTTTGACGACGTCGAGCTTCCCGCTGGCGTCGATGCCTGTTACGTCGTCGCCGCCGACTACGTCACCACCGACGACGGGACGGGTCTCGTGCATCAAGCTCCGGCTTTTGGCGAGATCGACCGTCAGGTCGCGCGTGATCACTCGCTGCCCACGGTCAATCCGGTGGGCCCCGACGGCTGCTTCACCGCCGAGATCGCGTGGCTCGAGGGCCAAGGCGTCCGCAGCGCGAACCACGCAATCAACGACGAACTCGAGCGTCGCGGGTTACTGCTGCGCCGTTTCGACTACGTCCACTCGCTGCCGCACTGCTGGCGCTGCGGCACGGTCCTGATCTACTGGGGAAAGCCAAGTTGGTACGTCGCGACGAGCCAGTTCAAAGATAAATTGCTGTCTGAGAATGCGACGATTGACTGGCACCCCGCCCACATCCGAGAGGGCCGCTTCGGCGAATGGTTGTCGAACAATGTTGATTGGGCGCTTTCGCGCGACCGCTTCTGGGGCACGCCGTTGCCGATTTGGCGTTGCGAGGACGGTCACTTCACGTGCGTGGGATCGCGCGCCGAGCTGTCGGAGTTGACGGGAGAGGACCTCGGCGAGATCGATCCTCATCGACCCGCCATTGACGAAGTGGTGGTGCCGTGTCGAACGTGCGGTGAACCAGCGCACCGCGAGGAGGCCGTCATCGACGCGTGGTTCGACTCGGGCGCCATGCCGGCCGCCCAGGTGGGCTTCCCCCACGTTGAGGGCAGCAGGGAGGCGATGCAGTTCCCGGCGCAGCTGGTGGTGGAAGCCATTGACCAGACTCGCGGATGGTTCTACTCGTTGTTGGCGGTCAACACCCTGGTATTCGGTGAAAAGCCCTACGAGCACGTGCTGTGCCTCGGCCACATCGTTGACGAGAACGGGAAGAAGATGAGCAAGTCCGTGGGCAATGTGATTGACCCGTGGGAGGTTCTCAACACCCGCGGCGCTGATCCACTGCGCTGGTGGATGTTTTCCCAGGGCTCGCCGTGGACGTCGACCCGGGCGGGACTGAACGCCATCGATGCGTCACTTCGAGAAACGTTGGCGACGTTGTGGAACACTTTCAGTTTCTTCACCACGTACGCGTCGCTCAACAACTTCGATCCGAGTGACGTCGAGATTCCCGCTCCGGAGAACCGAGCGGCGATTGATCAATGGATCTTGTCTCGCTTGGAGAGCGTCACGGACGTAGTAACCACGGCCCTCGATGGCTACGAGCCACTCGCCGGAACCGCCGCGCTCGCCCAACTGATCGACGACGTCTCGAACTGGTACGTTCGCCGGAGTCGTCGACGTTTCTGGCGTACCGATCCGAGCACGCCGCGCTCGGACTCGCTCGCGGCGCAGGCGACGCTGCTGGAAGTCCTTCAGCGAGTCACGTTGCTCATCGCGCCGTTCTGTCCCTTCGTCTCCGAGCGCCTCTACAGCGAGTTGTTCGACGTCGATGATGCGGCGTCGGTGCACCTGGCGGACTGGCCGGTGGGCACACCGGGTCAGCGCAATGTTGACCTCGAAGAGTCGATGGACGTGGCTCGTCGCCTCACATCGCTCGGACGAGCTGCTCGCGCCGAGGCGGGTATCAAGGTCCGCCAGCCCCTCTCGCGTGCGCTGGTGTTCCTGGCGTTGGGCTCACCCATGCCCCCGGCGGGGATCGTGGAGGACGAACTGAATGTGGACCTGCTCGAGTACGGGACCGAGCTCGCCGAGGTACTTACGTTTGAACTGGTCCCGAACTTCCGCACGGTCGGACCCCGCCTCGGTGAAGCCGTCAAGGAGCTGAAGCCTGCGCTCGCGAAGCTGGACTCGGTGGCGAGCGCCGAGACGCTCGAAGCCGGGGGAGTCGTGTCGGTCTCGTTGTCGACGGGCACGTTCGAGTTGGGCAGCGATGACCTCGAGCTTCGTGTGAAGAGCCAAGGTGGATTTGCGGTGTCGCGCGACGGTGGCGAAGTCATCGCCCTCGATCTCACGCTGGACGATGATCTTCGCCGAAGAGGCTATCTGCGCGACGTCGTGCGCCAGGTGCAGGACCTGCGAAAGAATTCGGGTTTTGACGTCTCGGATCGGATAGTCCTCCACGTCACTGGTATTGACGACCTGCGCGACGGGTTTGCGACCCTCGCGAGCGAGGTGCTTGCCGTGGAAGTGATCGCGGGCGAGGGAACCGGCGAGGGAACCGTGCTGGAACTGGATGATGGTCGCGACGCGAAGGCGTGGGTGACGAAGGCTTAGCGCGGCGTGTTCAACTTGGTGAGCAGCGCGGCGAGCGTTTCGCGCTCGTCGCCGCTGAGCCGCGACGCCATGTTGTCCTCAAGGTAGTCCAGGTGCACGTCCAGCGCCTCGTCGAGCTTCTGATTACCCAACTCGGTGATGGCGACGTGAATGGCGCGCCGGTCGCTTGGACAGTGGTGGCGTGCGACGAAACCCGCTTCTTCGAGTCGGTCGATGAGCCGGGTCGTTCCACCGGTCGAGTGCACTATCGCGTCAGCGACCTGATTCATCTTCAATCGGCCGTCCGGGGCCTTTCTCAGCTGCAGCAGAACCTCAAACCACGCGAGCGGCAGATTGCAGGTCGCTTCGAGCTCCAGGCCCAGGCTTTTGGAAAGGCGGGCGTTGGTCTCCAACAGGAGACCAAAGAGCACGACACGTTCGTCACCTGATGGGCAGGCAGTTGGTTGAATGGCCACGTCCCAATTTTAGCATAAACTTCACCTTGCGATTACTTCTTGACAAGTTGTTGTAGATGCAACTATACTTGACGGTACACAGCAAGTGTCCAACCAATAGGAGATTCAAGATGAGCAACCTTCCCGCTCCCGGCGTCTACAACGTCGATGCAGTTCACTCAACCATTAGTTTCGTCGCACGCCACCTCGTAGCCGCCAAGGTTCGTGGCAGTTTCACTGACTTCTCAGGTGTAATCACCATTGGTGACAGCTTCGAGAATTCAACGGTGGAAGCAACGGTGCAAGCGGCGAGCATCACTACGAACAACGAAATGCGCGACGGCCACCTGAAGAGTGGCGACTTCCTCGAAGAGGAGACCTTTCCGACGTTGATCCTCAAGTCAACGAAGATCACCGCGAAGAGTGGCGACAAGTACGAACTGACCGCTGACCTTACAATCAAGGGCGTCACCAAGTCCGTCAACTTCGACCTTGAGTACCTCGGCACGGGCCCCAGCATGGCTCCTGGTGTTTCGGTGACCGGCTTCGAAGCCAGCGCCGAGATTGACCGCCGTGAATTCAACGTCAACTTCGAGGGAACCATTGAGAACGGCAGCCTCGTTGTCGGCAACAAGATCGTCCTCGAACTCGCGATTGAGGCCCACCAGCAGGCCTAGGCCGTCCATGAAGTAGTCAAAACGCCGGGGGCTTTGGCCCCCGGCGTTTTGCTCGTTACGATAGAGGCATGGCAGAGGAATCGAAGGGTAAGGGCGTCAAGTCAACCATTGGTGTCGTCGGAGCGATCGCCACGATCGTCTCGGTGTGGTGGTTTGCGCTGCGCCCGCGCAAGAAGAAGCGCGAAGAGTAGTTCCGCAGGATCTAGGTCCTGCGGTTCGTGCGGATCGGGGTAGCGGGCGTTAGCGTTGATCGATGGCTTCCGCTTCTTTTGCTCCCTTACGTCATAGAAGCTTCACCCTCGCCTTGAGTTCTTCCTTCGTCTCCTCGTCGGGAACGTGGATGCAGACGGTGGCGCTCGGCGTGTACATCACCGAAAAGACGAACAACGACATTTGGTTGGGACTCCTCACCGCGGCCGCCTGGTTACCGGCACTCGTGGGCTCACCGGTGGGCGGTGTCTTTTCTGACCGGTTCAGCCGTCAACGCTGGATCCAGGCGAACAACTTCGTCATGGCGATCACCGCGAGCACCCTCGCCGTCGCCGAGATCACCCATCATCTGAGTTTGCAGTTGGCCTGTTATCTCGCCGTGATTGAAGGACTGTGCGGCTCCGCATCGTGGGCCGCGTGGCAGTCGTTGCTGCGCGACCTCGTGAATGACGATGAGGTGCTCGCCGCGGTCTCGTTGTCGTCCGCGCAGTTCAATCTCGGACGAGTCATCGGTCCCACGCTCGCGGGCGTCGCGATCGCCGTCGGCTCGACGGGCTGGTGTTTCGCGCTCAACGCCGCGTCGTTCATCTTCGTGGTCGTCATCTTCTCGTTCGTGAAGAGCCCGTCTCGAGCAAAGGTGCTGACCAAAGTTCGCGTGGGGGCCGAGACGATCGTGGGAGCCAAGGTGGCGTGGTCGGTGAAAGGATGCCGCAATCCAATAATCGGGGTCGGCACCGTAGCGCTGATTTCGAGTCCCTTCATCGCCCTGGTGCCGGCGATGGCGGTCCACACCCTGCACTCAGGCAAGGTGGGCATCGCGTGGCTCGTCGGGGCTCAAGGAGTGGGCGCGGTGATCGGCGCCCTGACGCTGCCGGGCGTGGCTCGGCGCTGTTCGCGGCTGACGGTGTTGCGCGGCTCGCTGTACGTACTCGCACTCTCGGAGGCTCTGTACGCGCTCGCTCCGACATTGGCGCTCTCGGTCTGCGCGCTGGTGATACTCGGTGGAGCGTACGTTGGATCGCTCACCGGGCTCAATACATCGGTGCAACTGCACGCTCCACAAGGTGAGCGGTCGCGAATCTTGGCGCTGTACACCCTTTCACTTTCGATCTTCTATCCCTTCGGGGCGATCGCGCAGTCGGCATTTTCAACGACGTGGGGAGTTCGTCCCGTGATGTTCGGGGCGGGCTGTTTGATGGGCCTCATTCTGATCATGGTGAACTTTTTTAAACCGACGTTCTGGGCGGAGATCGGCGCGTCCCCGTCGGAGCGGTTGAATTTGCTGGCAGACTAGTCNNCGTGCCATTTATCGCTACCAATCCCGCCACCGAAGAAGTCATCGCGCAGTATCCGAGCCACACTCCCCTCGAAGTCGACGTCGCCCTCGCGCGCGCCGCCTCGGCGTACTCCGAGTGGCGAGATGTCCCAGTTGGGGATCGTGCGGTGCTGATGAACCGGGCCGCCGAGCTGCTCGA
>PLKM01000041.1 GCA_003141095.1 Acidimicrobiaceae bacterium
GACCAACTGCCGCGCGACCTGGGTGATTTCACAACCGGCAACTACACTCCCTTTGACAGTCAAAATACGGCCATCGAAGTCAACGAAGCAGCTTTGGAGGAATCATGGTTATAGGAATTGTTCTCGCAGTCATTGCGGGTGTCATTGTCCTTTTGGTCATTGCGGCAATCATGAAATCCGTTCGGGTGGTCCAGCAAGGTTTTGAGGGTGTGGTCACGCGTTTCGGCGAGTTCAAGGACATCAAGAACCCCGGACTCACCTTCATCGTCCCCTTCATCGAGCAGATGAAGATAATCGACGTCCGAGAGACCCCCCGCACCGGCGACCGCCAGCAGGTCATCACCCGCGACAACGTGGCGGTCATCGTGAACGCGACGATCTTCAGCCAGGTCGTCGACGTTCGCCTCGCGCTCTTTACGAACTCCGACTACCTCGTGAGCGTCGACAACCTGGCGCGTACATCGGTGCGCGCCGTCTTTGGCAGCATCAGTTTGGACGAGGCCTTCTCCCAGCGCGAGCGCATCGGGACGTTGCTCCAGACCCAGATGGAAGAGGCCACGGACAAGTGGGGAGTTCGTATCAACCGGGTGGAGGTCCTCGAGATCACGCCACCCGAGCAGATTCTTCAGGCGATGGCCCTCCAGAAGCAGGCGGACCAGGAGAAGCGCGCACGAATCCTTGAATCAGAGGGGCAGCAGCAGTCGGCCGTGAACGTCGCCGATGGTCAGCGACAAGCCGCCATCAAGGAAGCTGAAGGCGCGCAGCAGTCGGCGATCCTGCGAGCTGAAGGCACCCGTCAGGCGCTCATCCTGGAGGCCGAAGGCCGGGCCCAGGCGATCAACTCGGTGTACGCCGCCATCAAGCAGCAAGCGCCGGATCCCTCGCTGATCGCGATCCTTCAATTGGACACGTTGGCGAAGTTCGCCGAGAGCGACAACACGAAGTTGATCATTCCGGCCGAGAGTGCGGCGCTGCTGGGCGCAGTCCAGGCCATCAAGAGCGTCATGTCCGAGGTGCCGAGCATCAATCCCTCGTAGTTCTCGCAGCTCACCCGCACTGGCGAGCCCCAGCCAACGAGTTACGCCTTCGCCGGTGTCAGTTCTAGTAGACCTGCTCAACCCAGAGGGTGGTTCCGTAGGTCTTCTTCACGACGACCTGGGTGCCACTCGGAATCGGCTCGGGTGCGTCCGTGACGGCCTTCCACGACTCACCTTTGATCTTGACTCGTCCGGGGTGGCCCACGTCGCCTACTGCGTCCTCCACGAAGCCGGTCAAGTTGGTAAGCGAGCTGTTGGCCGGTACTGACAGGTTGACGACTGTACTGCGCTGGTACCTATGGACAACCGTTGGCCGCAGGGATAGGAGGGTGAGCGCCGACACGACAAGCCAGATCACCGCCTGCACCGCGAACGGCACACTCAAGAGCGCGAGAAAGAACGCGATCACCGCGCCAATACCAATGAACAGCGCAACGAATGCCTGGGTGTGCATCTCGGCGATGATGCAGGCCAGCAGGATGATCAGCCAGAAGAGTATCGCCATAATCGGAAGTATATGACCGGGTCGCTTTCAACTGTCGAGGCGTTTGCGCCTCGGGTTTTCAACTCCCAGAGGTCAGTGATCCCGTCGCCAACCAGCTGTCTCGGCGGACTTGCATCGAGTTCTCGTCGATCGAACGGATCGGCAAGGCGATTCCTCGTGCGGGTGAGCGCACCGGGCATTACCTTGGAGTTAGTGATGCCGGGAGGTAACCGTGGTGAACAGTATCGATGAACTTAAGAATGGGCGCGGGCTCCTCGCCCCGATTACCCCGTCGATTCTGGATGAGGACATCGACGAACTCGATCCTCGTCGCCTCGAACTTCGTCTTTGGCTCGACGAGCATCCCAATCCTTCGGGAGCAGAACTCGCCGAGGCGGGACTCGTGGCTCCGCACTGGCCCGAGCCGTGGGGAAGGAACGCCTCCGTTGAGTACCAACTTCTGATTGACGACGAGTTGACCCGCGCCCACGTGCAAAAACCAATAAATCCCATCGGCATTGGCTGGGCCGGTCCCACCATTGCCTTCGCGGGCAGCGACGAGCAGAAGAAGCGCTGGCTACCGAAACTACTGAGCGGCGAAGAGTTCTGGTGCCAACTCTTCAGCGAACCCAACGCCGGCAGCGACCTCGCCTCATTGACCACCTCCGCCCACCTCGATGGCGAGGAGTGGGTGATCACCGGTCAGAAGGTCTGGACCAGTTACGCCCATATCTCCACCTGGGGCATTCTGCTCGCTCGCACGTCGAATGAAGGGCCGCACCAACAAGGCATTAGTTACTTCATCTGTCCCATGAAGGCGCCGGGGGTCACCATTCGCCCGCTGGTCGACATGACGGGCGACCACGCCTTCAATGAAGTCTTTCTCGACGAAGTGCGCCTGCCCGCTGACTGTTTGATAGGCGAGGTGAACCAGGGTTGGAGTCTCGCGAAGGTGACGCTCGGCAACGAGCGCGTTTCACTCTCGGGTGAAGGAGCCCTTTGGGGCCGTGGCCCAACGGCGCAAGACCTCGTTGATCTGGTGGCCAACCGGGACCTGCCTCATTCGACGCTCGAGCGCGACGATCTCGTCAAGTGCTGGTCGCACGGCGAGATACTGCGCCTGCTTCGTATGCGTTTGATTTCGAGTGCTCTCGCGGGTCGCGCGCCAGGCTCTGAGGCGAGTGTTCGAAAGGCGCTGGCCGATGATCACGGCCAAGAGGTGATGACGCTCGCCCACCGCCTCGCCGGAACCGCCGGCATGGTGAGCGGACGCGGACCCGGGGGAGAGGACGGAGCCGATGGCGACGCCTGGTACTACGGGTTCCTCTACTCGCAGGCCCTCACCATTGGCGGCGGCACCTCGGTCGTGCAGCGCAACATCATTGCCGAACGGGTGCTCGGCTTGCCGAAGGACCCATCGTAAAGGGCGATCGGCTCCCACGATTTTTCGATGGGACTTAAGGCCCTCTGAGAGCGGGGGTGACCGCGGATAGCATCGAATAGATGCCTGTTTGCAGCGTTTCCATCGGGATTCTTCTGATGATCGCGAGCGAGACCAAGTCACAATCCAAGAGGAGTCCTTCACCATCATGAGTTTCCCCAGTGCTTCATATTCCGTCACCATGCGCGTAACTCTCGACAGCGCGTCAGAGTTTGCGAAGATTTCTCGAGCCGTTAGTGACGCCGGCGGCCTCGTGACGGCTCTGGACGTCGTAGAACCCATCGAAGGACGAATGGTCGTCGACCTGACCTGCAACGCCTCCAACGATGAGCACGCCGAGAAACTTCGCGCCGCCGTTGACGCGGTCGACGGTGCGCGAGTGCAGGCCATCAGCGACCGGACTTTCCTGCTCCACTTGGGCGGGACGATTTCGGTGGAGCCCAAGGTTTCACTGAAGACCCGCGACGACCTATCGATGGCCTATACGCCAGGCGTTGCACGAATCTCCATGGCCATTGCGAAGGATCCCTCCGCCGCACGTAACCTCACAATCAAGCGCAACACCGTGGCGGTCGTCACTGACGGGTCGGCGGTACTCGGACTGGGCAACATCGGACCTGAAGCGGCGCTGCCGGTCATGGAGGGCAAGGCCCTGCTCTTCAAACGTTTCGCGGGTATCGACGCATGGCCGGTGTGTTTGGCGACCCAGGACGTCGACGAAATCGTACGAATCGTACAGTGCATTGCCCCCGTGTACGGGGGGATCAACCTCGAAGACATCTCGGCACCACGCTGCTTCGAGATCGAGGCACGCCTGCGCGAACTCCTGGACATTCCCGTCTTCCACGATGACCAGCACGGCACCGCCACGGTGGTCTACGCCGCTTTGTTGAACGCCCTTCGAGTGGTCGGCAAGGAGATGAAGGACATCAAGGTCGTGGTTCTCGGCGTCGGCGCCGCGGGCGTCGCGATCAGTAAGCTCCTCCTCGCCGAAGGCGTCGGCGATCTCATCGGCATCAACCGCAACGGGATACTCTCCGAGGACGACGCCCGACTGGACGACGCCCGTCGTTGGCTCGCCGCGCACACCAACAAGGAGAAGAAGACGGGTTCCTTCGCTGACGCCATGGTCGGCGCCGACGTCTTCATCGGTGTCTCCGGGTCGAATTTGGTGGCCGAAGAGCATTTGAAGGTCATGGCGCCCGATTCGATCGTGTTCGCACTCGCGAATCCGGACCCCGAAGTCGATCCGATGCTGGCGCGGCGTTACGCCAAAATCGTCGCGACCGGGCGAAGTGACGAGCCCAATCAGATCAACAACGTGTTGGCCTTTCCAGGAATCTTTCGTGGACTGCTCGACGCCGGAGCGACTCAGATCACTGAAGAGATCGAGATCGCCGCGGGTCGGGCGATTGCGGACATCGTCAAGCCGTCCGAGTTGTCAGCCGAGTACATCGTTCCGACCGTCTTCAACGCGAACGTCGTGAAGGCCGTCGCTGCTGCCGTGGAGTTGGTAGTTCGATCGAAGCAGGTCCACTGAATGGGCTGAATGCTGTTCTTAGGATGAAATCCATGCGGCTCTTCACTTGCTTGTCACGCAGCGTCGAAAGAGTGAGTAGGTCTTTGCCCATTGAGTATGCCGTCGGGGAAGCCGGAGCGCGCGAGCGTGAGCGAGCGCCGTTGAAGTGCGGTCCTCGAAAGGGGGTCTGAGATCGCGAATCCGCAGACCTTCGACGGCCATGAGATCGGGGCAAGATCTAACGTTCGCCATCGACGAATCGTCGCGTCAGTAGCAATCATCACCTTGATGGGCCCCGGTCTGATGGTGATGCTCGCCGATACCGATGCGGGAAGTGTGATCACTGCCGCGCAGTCCGGGGCAAAATTTCGCTACGCGCTCGTTCTTCCCGAGCTCCTGCTGATTCCGGTCTTGTATCTCGTTCAAGAGATGACGGTCCGACTGGGACTCACGACGCGACTGGGCCACGGTGCCCTTATCCGCAAAACCTTCGGCAAGCCTTGGGCGCTGCTGTCGGCCGTCACCCTGTTCGTGGCGTGCGTCGGTGCACTGGTGACGGAGTTTGCCGGTGTCGCCGGAGTGGGAACACTGGTTGGTCTTCCAAGGTGGCTCTCGGTGAGCGGATCCGCGCTGGCCCTCGTCGCGCTCGTCTTGCTCGGTCGTTATCGCCGTGTCGAGCACGTGGGCATCGCCATTGGCGCGCTGGAACTGCTCTTCATTCCCGCGGCCCTGATGGCCCATCCTCACGTGGGCATGATCGTGCACGACTTCGCCCATCCGCTTCACGCGAACAGCGGCTTCGTGACGTTGCTCGCCGCAAACGTCGGCGCCGTGATCATGCCGTGGATGATCTTTTATCAGCAGGAGGCCGTCATCGACAAAGGTCGCCACGGATTGAATCTCCCCTCCGCACTTCGATCGGCTCGAGTGGACACCGCCGTAGGTGCGGTGATTACCCAAGTGATCATGATTGCCGTGGTTGTGGCTTCGGCGGCGACGCTCGGCATGGCGCACAGCGGTCACGCCCTGAACAGTGTTGGCGAGATCGCCAATGCGTTGACGCCGTTCCTCGGACATCGTGATGCGGTGGTCTTCTTTGGCCTGGGCATGATTGGAGCTTCGGTGGTGGCGGCGCTCGTCGTCACCCTCGCGGGGGCGTGGGGCATCTCCGAGGTACTCGGTTGGCGCCACAGCCTCAACGATTCACCCGCCCGTGCCGCAGGTTTCTACGGCCTGGCGATCGGTGGAACCGTCATGGGCGTCGTACTGGTGCTGGTGGTTCCGAACCTCGTCAATCTTTCGGTTGATGTGGAAGTGATGAACGCCTGTCTCCTGCCGATCGTGCTCGGCTTTCTGCTGGCCCTTGAACGCCGGGCACTTCCGCCCGAAATGGCGATGCGAGGGGTGCGAAGGGTCGTGACGTACGCGTTGACGATCCTGGTCATCATCTTTGGTCTTCTAACGGCGGCAATGGCCTTGCGTGGTCTCGTGTGATCGATGTGGGATCGTAATTTGATGTCCAAGTTTCGTTGTTGACAATCGTCATCAACTGTTGAAGGAATTAGTACGCGTCGTCGGTGCAGTAGACGAGCATCGAGCTCGTCGCCGTCACCATCTGAATGCGGCGAGACAGGCCCACGCACTGGCTACGAGTAAGGACGTGACCTACGGCATCGGCACTTGTCGTCGACGCTTCTTCCACAAGCGCCAGAAAGAGAGCCCGAACAGCACGACTGCCTGCGAGATGATGCCGATGCGAGGACCCCGCGCTTCCGAGAGGATTGGTCCAGATGAGGAACTCCGCCACGACACAAACGGCCAACGTCAACAGCCCCAGCCGCTTGTTCTCAAGCCTCGCCCAGTACTGCCGCATCACACCCACCTCGCCCTGAGAACGTCACCTATTTCGGAGAGTACTTCGTAAGTGCTGCATGAGCGGCTCGGTCGAGGAGACCGTGCAGCGAAGAATGGCGCAGACGCCACGTGTCTCGGGGTCGAAAACCCGGTAAACGAAGGGCGCAGATCAAGAATTACTGCACCGAGACGGACACCACCCTTTTGACCTATGAGACGCGGATGGCTGGGACGCGACGAGCAGTTCGAACGCTTGTCGGTCGGCGTCCCAACGAGCAACGCCGACATCGCTTGAGGAGCCCAACGTCAAAGTTGTCACGAAGTTCCCGAGGACGGACACAAGAATTTGGGAAAAGCAGAGCATCCCACCGCGCAACGCTGGGAAAATTCTTGTAAATCACTGCAATCAAAGGCATTTGGTGACTTGACAGCCAGCATCTTGGCTACTAACTTCTGTATTCAGTTTTGTGTTCTAAATAGTAGATAGTACAAATCTGTTTTCACCATAAGCAGTTGCTGCGAAGCGGCTGATGAAAGGATTGGCATGAATCGTGTAACCGTCCGTACTCCAGGAGCAGTAAAAGTGCTCGCCGCTGGGGCCCTAATGCTTATATCGTCCGCTGGCTGGGCGTCTATCTCAGCTGCTTCGTCGTTGCCGAAAGCGAACGCGAACTGTACGGTCGGGTTCTCTGATCCGACCGCCGGCAACACCTATCTTGCCAATTCGGAAGCCGGCGCCTCGGCGTACTTGGCCAAGCAGGGTTGCAAGCTTGTGACACTGCAGGCCGATTACAGCACGACGACCGAGATCTCGAACATCCAGACCTTCATTACCGAGAAGGTCAGCGCGATTGTTATCTGGCCACTGGACTCTCAAACCGACACCACCGTCTTGACGCAGGCTGCCAGCGCGGGTATTCCGGTCATTGGTTACGACGCGGTGGCAACGACGCCGAGCGGCACGGCGCCGTCGGCTCCATTCACCGGGCAGTACCTGGATGCTCACGCCAACAAGTCGTTTATCGAACAGCGTTTCCAGTACCTGAAAGCTCATCTCCCCGGGGGCAAGGGCCAGGTTGCCTACATTGGTTACGGCCAGCCAGTGGCGGCATTGAACCAGGACTACGCGCTGACAATGCAAGTGGCCAAGCAATTCCCCACCATCAAAGTCGTCGAGCGTGTGAATAACGCCACCGATGACATTGCTGGCGCCGTCGCTCCGGCCGCCGCCGCACTTGCTCGCTATCCAAAGCTGGCGGCATTCATTTGCTACAACGATCCTTCGGCGATCGGTGCCGCGTCGGCGGTGAAGGCGGCTGGACGAAAGGGCAAGGTCATCATCCTCGGCTCGGAACTGGACATTCCAGGTGTAGCTGCGATCAAGAGCGGTGAGATAAGCGCGAGTTGGGACTTCAGCGCCTACAGCGCGGCTGGCACCGATCTGGGTACGCTCACCTGGGAAGCGATCAACAACGAAGCCTCGGCCAAGACCACCATCATTGGTCCGTTCGCCCAGTACAACAAGAAGAACATCGGCAAGTTGACCGCGACCGAGAAGAGCCATTTGTAGAGGTAAATCTGGGCTCACCGAGCACGCCCAGCGCGGGCGGCTCGGTGAGCTCCAGGTCAGTACCTACTGGATGACACGTTCGAACGGTCGAAGTCGGAACTTCGACCAGGCCTTGTTTCCAAAACTGTATTCATTTCTGTTTAGTATGTCGGTAATACGTGGATTTCAATTTGTTGCTTGGGGGTAGAGGGGTACATGAGTACACATGAGTCGGTCACCGTTCTTCGCGAGGAGATCAATGAATGGTTGTTTCGCGAGTCTGAACTACTCGACGACGGTCTAGAGCGCACCTGGTTGGAGGAGATGGTCAGTCGTGACATCATCTACCAACTTCCCCTACGTCAGACCGTTGAGCGAGCTCGCGGGGCTGGGTGGGTTGAAGGAACGTTTCATCTCGACGAACGTTACGGTTCCTTGAACTCCCGGGTCGCTCGTAACGAAAGCGCGTACGCGTGGGCGGAGGATCCACCCTCTCGAATTCGCCACTTTGTCACCAACGTGCGGCCCTTAGCCAATGACGACGGAACAGTCTCTGTTCGCAGCAACTTGCTCATCTACCGCACACGACAAGACAACGTCGTACCCCAGTTGCTGTCAGGCGAACGTCACGACGTCCTGCGCCGAGAGGATGGCGTTCTCAGGCTGGTGGTACGCCGGATCCTTCTGGATATGACGGCTATCGGAACGCACAATCTCTCAATCTTCTTCTAAAAGCGAGGCTGACTATGACGAACTTCATTAACCGTACCGATAACTCCGAGCGAATTTTGGACCAACTCGAGGCCGGCTTACCAATCGGTGAGCTGCCGGCGTCGTTGTACGGCAGCAAAGACATCTACGAGCGCGAAAAGCGCAACGTCTTCGCACGCTGCTGGGTGTTCTTGGCTCACGAGTCTGAGATTCCAGCCAAGGGTGACTACGTCTTGCGAAAGATTGGCGAGGACAATTTCGTCGTCGTGCGTGACGAACAGGGTGAAGTCAATGTCCTCTTTGACGCGTGTCGACACCGTGGCGTGCAGATCTGTCGCGCGGACTCGGGCAATACNNGGGAGCAAGCACGGTCTCATTTTCGCGACACTGGACCCCACGGCGCCATCGCTCGATGACTACCTCGGCGGTATGGGCTGGTATCTGGACCTGGTCTTTGGCCTCAATGAGCATGGCGTCGAAGTGCTCGGAGCACCTCAGCGCTTTGTGATTGATGCGAATTGGAAGTCAGGAGCCGACAACTTCTCTGGTGATGACTACCACCTGGGAACGCTGCACAAGTCGGTATGGGAGATCGGCGCGTTCCCGATCTCATTCCAAGACAACATGATGGGCTACCACATCCAAGCTTCACCGGGGCACTCGTTGTCCTTCTCAATGGCCCCGAACGACGACGAACCCGGGCCGAAGTTCTTCGGCTACCCCGAGCGGATTGCCGAGACGTTCACCAGCGACCGGATCAGCGAGGATCAGCTCAACGTGGCACGACGTTCGCGCGTGTTCGTCGGCAACGTGTTTCCGAACTTTTCCATCCTCGCGTTGCCAATGACCGAAGACGGCGCGAACTTTCCGCCGACTGCGGTATTGACGATACGCACGTGGCAGCCCGTCAGCGAAGGCAAGGTCGAGATCTGGAACTGGTTCTGTGGCTATAAGAATATGAACGAAGAGGAAAAGCAACGCAGTTACCGCGCGGGCCTGGGCACCTTTTCCATGGGCGGCTCTTTCGAGATGGATGATACCGAACCATGGATCACCGTGGGCAGGACCGGGCGTTCAACCGCCGCTGAGGTTCTGGACTTCAAACTGAACTATCAGATGGGGATGCCGGGCATTGGAATTGGCCATCCGGTAGAGGATTGGGTCGGGCCGGGAAAGGCGTTCTGGACTCGCTACGAGGAGGGTGTTCAGCGGAACCTGTTCAAGTTCTACCTTGACATCATGAAGGCCCAACCAGGAGAGTGGCCTCCGCTCACCTTCGACGAGGAATGACGAGATCGTCATGGGTGTGTTGAAGGAGCAGTCCTGCTTGGTCCTTGGAGGAGCGGGCGGCATCGGTAAGGCGGTCGTGCGGCGGTACCTCGAAGAGGGCGCTCGCGTTGTCGCGGCGGATCGGTCGAACGACCGAGTCGTTGCCCTCAACGAGGAATTCCCGGAGTTCATTGCCGAGGGTCGACTGATCGGGGTGTGCTCGGACGTTTCAACATGGACGGCCAACCAGCAGCTCGTCGGGCGGGTGATAGACGAATTCGGAGCACTGGACGTGCTGGTGTCCTGCGTTGGTATCTATGACCAAGCCGTTACCCTCGCCGAGATCGACCCAGCGCAGCTCGAAGCGGCGATCGATGAGAGTTTTCGCGTCAACGTCGGCGCGGCACTGCTCGCTATCAAGGCGGCGCTGCCCCATCTTCGAACATCGCGTGGTCGCATTGTGCTCACCGCCTCGTTCGCATCATTCCAACCGGGCGGCGGCGGCGTGCTCTACACCGCGGCCAAGCATGCGGTGGTGGGCGTCGTGCAACAACTCGCCTACGAACTCGCCCCCGATATTCGGATCAATGCGGTGGCGCCCGGCGTCGCCGCAACGGTCATGGTCGGTCTCACGTCGCTCGGCCAGACGCCCAAAGATGCGGTCCTACCGGGCACCGAGGCTGTCCTGCCTCTGGGAAGCATTCCGGAGTTGAGCGACTACGGGGCGGTCTACGCACTGCTGGGCTCGGCGGAAGGGTCCGCGGCGATGACCGGCACTGTGATTCCCGTCGACTCGGGTCTGCTTGTTCGCGGCATCGCTCCCGCGAGGCGGACGCCTTGAGTAGTCCCACCTGGTTCAGCGCCGCGCGCGAAGGCTACGCCAGCAAAGGTATAGGTAGCCGGCTGAGCGTCGGCCACCGTCCGGCGCTACTCGTGGTTGACCTGGCGGTGGGCTTCACCGACGATGTCTGGGCACCGGGTTGCGATCTTGATGGCGTGGTCGAACGAACGGCCGAGTTGGTGAGGCTGGCTCGTACCAATGGTCATCCGGTCATCTTCACGACCATTGCCTTCGCGCCTGACGCTCTCGAGGGTCACGTCTGGCTTACGAAGATGCCGGGGCTTCGGTGCATGACCGAAGGTAGCCCGGCGGTGGCGATCGATCCGCGGCTAGGGCGTTTGGACTCGGAGCCACTGATCGTGAAGCGCGCGGCCTCGGCTTTCGCCGGTACGGGACTCGCCAGCCTGTTGGCTACCCTGCGTGTCGACACCCTCGTGGTGACCGGGGCGACGACGTCGGGTTGTATCCGCGCGACCGTGGTCGATGCCTGTTCGGCCGGCTATCCGACGTTGGTGCCCGAATCATGCGTCGGTGACCGACATGAGGGCCCCCACGAGGCAAACTTGTTCGACATTGATTCGAAGTACGCCGACGTGGTTGCTTTCGATCGAGCGCGGGAACTGTTCGATGTGACGGTCGCCAAGGAGCGGGCATGACAGAGCATTTCGCCGACGTCTACCCGGGTCTGACGCCCCGACTCGTGATCGGCAAATCCGGCTCGCGCTCGCTGAGCCTGCGAGAAGAGATCGCGGCGGGAACGTACGCGCCGGTCGCTACCGGCGCGCTGATCGACCAACTCGAACAGGCGGACCTACGTGGGCGGGGTGGATCGGGCTTTCCCGCGCACCGGAAATGGCGTGCGGTCCGTGATGGCGCCGCCCCTCGTGTCGTCGTCGCGAACGGCGAGGAGGGTGAGCCATCCTCCTTCAAGGATCGATGGCTCCTGACCAACCGTCCGCATGCGGTGATTGACGGACTTTTGTTGGCCGCGGCCGCCGTTGGCGCCGATCGGGCCGTGATCTACCTTTCGCATCCAGAGACAGTGTCGTCAGTCCGTCAGGCGCTGGTAGAGCTGCCGTCGATACCGGGCCGCGTCGAGGTCGAGCTACACGTAGTGCAGCACCGTTATGTTGCTGGCGAGGAAAGTGCAGTGTGCCGCTCCATCAACGGTGGCCCGGCGCTGCCGCTGGCCAAGCCACCACGCCCCTTCGAGTGCGGCGTCGACGGCCACCCCACCCTCGTCTCCAATGTCGAGACCCTGGCACAGGCCGCGTGGATTGCTCGAAACGGTGCAGATGCGTACCGAGCGCTCGGTACGAGCGCCTCGCCCGGAACAATGCTGGTCACCCTCGGTGGGGCCTGTCGTCGCCCGGGAGTCTACGAAGTGCCCTACGGACTCACCTTGGGACAGTTGATCGAGGACTGCGCGGGAGGATTGAGCAACGGGATCGGCGGCGTACTCGCCGGCGGGTGGTTCATGGGAGTGGCTGACGCGTCGCTGCTCGAGGCGACGTGGTGCTATGACGCTATGCGCGCCGCGGGTTCGGGCGTCGGCTGTGGCGCCGTGACCGTGCTCGGCCACGACGAGCGGATAGAAGAGGTAGTCGCTCGACTGGCCCGTTGGTACGTCGAAGAATCCGCTCAACAGTGTGGGGTCTGTGTGAAGGGGACCGTGGCTATCGCCGACACCCTCGAACTCTTCAGTCGAGGCAGCGCCGAGCCCGATGCGCTGGCCAAATTGGCTCGTTGGGGCACCACGCTGCAGGGGCGCGGCGCATGCGCGTTTCTCGACGGGGCGGCGAACCTGGCCGGTACCTTCTCGAAAATAATCACATCGGATCGGACCATGCAACCGGTCGCCGTCGAATAAAGGAGAAATAATGAAAGTCTTTCTGGACCCGATCAAGTGTTCGGGCTATGGAGCGTGCGCGGACATCTGCCCCTCGCTTTTTGCCATTGACGAGTTTGGCTTCGCTCAACTGTTGAGCGACGGCGTCGTTGCTGCGAGCGACGAGGACTCCGCCCGCAACGCTGCCGTGAGTTGCGCCGAAAACGCTATCAAGATCGAGGGCTGACGTGGACCTGCGACTGAATGACAAGGTGGTGCTCGTCACCGCGGCGAGCAAGGGAATTGGTTTCGCGGTTGCTGAACGCTTCGCTCGCGAAGGCGCGAGGGTGATCATCAGTTCACGCGGGGGGGCGTTGCTCGACGACGCCATCGAAAGAATTGGCGGTAACGTCACCAAGCAGGCAGCTGACCTCACCCAGGACGGTTCGGGTACGAAGCTCGTCGAGCGGATCATTGACCAATATGGCCGGCTGGATATCCTGGTGAGCAACACTCCGGGACCACGGATAGTGCCCGCGCTCGAAACGACTGACGAGGACTGGGAAGCGGCCTATGGCGCGTTGCTGCGTCCGGCGGTGCAACTATCGCGCCGCGCCGCGCAGCAGATGTGTCTGCAGGGTTCGGGAAGCATCGTCTTTCTTACCTCGACGTGGGTGAAGCAGCCCGCAGTCGGCGGCGTGCTGTCGGCGACAATGCGCTCGGGCGTTTCGGCGTTGGCAAAGCAATTGGCCCTCGAACTGGCCTCGTTCGGGGTGCGGGTGAATCAGGTGATGCCCGGTGCGACTGGAACCGACCGTATGCGCGACATCATGCGGGCCAAGTCGGTGCAGCACGCTACGACGGAGGACGAGGAACGTGCGGTAACGGTCCGTGACATTCCACTTGGTCGATGGGCCGAAGCGGTGGAGATCGCCGACACCGTGGCCTTCCTCGCCTCGCCCGTTTCATCCTTCTCGACCGGAGTCGCCATCAGCATTGACGGCGGTGCCGTCCGATCAACTCTCTAACTCTAAGGAATACGAACAATGACCAGCACTCTGCACCAACTTTTCATGAAGCAGTATCGCCTGTGCAAGCTGACCGCCGACGAGACTGTTGCCGTCATCAGCGAACAGGGGCAGAAGCAAGATTACGTGAATGCGGCGGTCTCGGCGGCCCAGGAGATCGGTGCCGGGGTGATCATACTGACCGCCCCCAGCCTCTCGCACCCAATGCTGCCGCCACACGAGCCGGACGATCGGGGGATTGCGGCGCTGCTCGCCGGTGCCGCGGAATGCGACATGGTGGTCGACGTGACCGTGGGCGGCCTGATCCATTCCACGGTCCGCACCCGCATCACTGGCAACGGCAAGCGGATGCTTTTCGTTGCCGAGCCGGCCAATGTCCTTGACCGACTCATGGGTAATGACGAACTGCGCCAGAGCGTCCTGGCCGGGGGTCAGCTACTGAAGGCTGGGACAACCCTGCGGGTAACGAGCCCGGTCGGCACCGATCTCAGCGCGGACATCGCCGGAGAGAGCCTGCCGATCACGCACCAGTGGGGTTATGTTGATGAGCCGGGTCGCTGGGATCACTGGCCGAGCGGCTTCGTCGCGTGCTTTCCAAATGATCGAACGGCGGAGGGAACCATTGTGCTCCAGCCCGGCGACGCGCTCATCCCGTGGCAGCGTTACGTCCGCGACGAAGTCGTCTTCACCGTCGAGGACGGGTTCATCGTTGAGGTCAAGGGCGGCGCGGATGCGTTCCTGCTGCGCGACTACTTTGAGTCATGGAATGATCCAGAGGTGTGGGCGATCTCGCACATGGGCTGGGGCCTTCACCCGATTGCCAGTTGGGCGGCCTTCGATGTCTACGACGCGCAGACGCTCTACGGGCAGGAACTACGCTCCGCTTCTGGAAACTTCATGTGGTCCACGGGCAGCAACCGTTTCGCGAACCGTGACACGCCCGCTCACTTGGACATACCGATGAGAGACTGCACCGTCCAGATCGACGGTCACACCGTCGTTGATACCGGGAGGCTGGTTCCGTCATGACAGCGGACTTACTCTCGAGACTCGAGAACGCCATTCTCGAACTTGGTCGGCGTCCCGACCTACTGAAGCAGTTTCAAAATGATCCGAATGCCGTAGGAGAAGAGCTTGGACTCGATCCGGAGTGGGCACTGGTCATTGCCGCAGGAGACCGCGACCGACTGCGCAGCGCCGGGGTCAACGACGGCATCACCATCTTGGTAAGTCGGTGGTTCCGAGGGGACCTCGCCGACTCGGGCAGCGCAGGTGGTTTTCACGCGAGCTCACGTGAGATTGAGCAATCGGATGTTCCGACGAACCTCGTCTTTGCGGCCGGGTGCTCTCACGTCCCGGATCTTTTGGCCCGTCCCGAAATTGATCCCGCTGACTCAGTTGAGCGACTCACCCAGGGTTATCAGAAACTGGCTGAGGAGCTCGCCGCCGCCGCGCCCGATGTGTTGCTCGTTACCGCGGACTGTCACTTCCAAAGTTTCACATCGGGAGCATTCGTCGTTGGAACGGGGGCCAGCCACACGGGTTCGATGGCGTTTTTTGGCCGACCAGACTTGGACCTGACAGTCGAGGGCTCGCCAGAATTGGCGTCGTCCATTGTTCGAGCGGTTCGCGACGCCGGCCTCGAAGTTGAGGACGCCCCAGAGGTTCATCTGGATCACGGGCTGATCGTGCCGTTACGTCAACTCCTTTCCGACGTGAAGGTGCCGATCATCCCCATCATCACTCAACCGGCGAGAAGTTTCTCTCCCTGGAACGCGCGGGCGTTTGGTGAGCAACTGCGATCGGTGGTCGAGGCTTCGAATCTACGGGTCGGGGTGCTCGCGACCGGCGGTCTGTCCCATTGGTTGGATCCCGGCGTCTTCGGTAAGGTCGATATTGAGTTCGATACGCATATTCTCGAACTCCTGCAGCTCGGGCACGGGTTGGACCTAGCGAAGCTGGAACCATTCGCACTGCTGAGCCACGGCCAGTACGAATTCCTGAACTGGATAATCATGCTCGGCCTCGTGGGTCCGGGAGTGTGTGCCGACGTTTTCGCGTACGAGCCAATGGAGGCGTCGGGCGGCGGTTGGACGGTCGTGAACCTGCGGATCGACCAAGCGGCGCAGGCGCGGCTATGAGTGATATGGAAGCCCGGCGGGTGCTTCGCGTGGGACTGACGCAGTTTCACGCGACGCGCGACATTGAACGCAACGTGCAGACTGCGTGTCGCCTCGTCGCTGGCGCAGCTTCTGACGGCGCTGACCTTGTCCTGTTGCCCGAGAACTGCCTGATGCTCGGCACCAACGCCGAGATGAGGGGCGCAGCATTTCGGCGCGACAGTTCCGCGTTGAATCTTTTATCGGCGGTCGCCGCCGAGCATCGGGTAACCGTGGTGCTCGGAGGAGCGAAGTTCATCGTCGAAGGGGATGAACGTCCGCGAAACCGAGCGCTGATCTTTGATCCGACGGGTCGACTAATTGGTGGCTACGACAAGATTCACCTGTTCGATGCCCGAATCGACGGGCAGTCGTTCGAGGCGTCGTCGGTGGAGCAAGCGGGTGGGGGGCCCGTCGTGCTCGATATTGCGGGGACCCGCGTGGGAATCACGATCTGCTACGACGTGCGCTTTCCCGAACTGTATCGACGTCTCGCGTTGGCCGGCGCGGAGGTCATTCTTGTTCCCGCGGCGTTCACCCGGACGTCCGGTCGCGCGCATTGGGAGGTGCTGTTACGCGCCCGAGCCATCGAGAACGCGGTGTACATCGTTGCGTCGGCCACAATTGGCGGCGCCGAGGACGATGCCTTTCCCACGTACGGGCACGCGAGTGTTGTGGGGCCGTGGGGCGAGGTATTGGCTGACCTGGGCGAGGCGCTCGAGGCGTACCAGGTGGTCGAACTTAATATCGATACGATTGATCGAGTTCGTGAGCAACTGCCGGTGCTGCGAGGTGTGCGTCCGGATGCGTACGGTGCCGTGATCACAGAGTATGCGGTCGCCAGTGACTGGGAGGTCGAGAAAAGTGAGTAACACGAACAGCGGGGACGAGCAGAACATCGTCGACGAAGCCGCCGACGGCATCGTCGGAGAAGAGGGCAGCTTTGGAATCGCGAACGAGTTCACCGGCGTGAGGGTGCGAAAAGTCATCACCCGTCACGGCGAGCGGCTCGAGCTTTCCACGCCGAAGTTCGGGCACCGGGTGCTCTTGGACGCGATGCAACTTGAAATTATCTCGACCCTCACGCCGGAGAAGTTCAACGAACTCTTTGCCCGAAACCTGGGCTCTTACGAGGAGCCTTCGTGAGCGAAGAGGTTCGCCGCAGTCGTTCGGGCACCATGGTCGACGAGATCTATCTGGTGTTGCGTGAACGCATCATCGATGGATCCTTCGCGCCCGGGCAGCGGTTATCGCAAGAACATCTGGCCAAAGAACTGCAGGTCAGTCGGACGCCGTTGCGAGAGGCTTTTCAAAGGTTGGAACGCGACGGACTGCTGAACATCAGCGCCAACCGTGGCATGCATGTCTCGTCGTTGAACAACAGCGACACGGAGCAGCTTTACGCGCTTCGACTCCTGGTGGAGCCCCCCACGCTGACGGCGCTGCTTGACCGGATCACCGACCAGGACATTGCTCAGATGCTCGAAGCTCTCGATGCGATGAGTCGCTACACCGAGCGAACCCGTGAGTTTCAAGAGGCGCACCGGCGGTTTCACGATGTCGCGTTGGATCACTACCCAAGCGCCATCTCAGAGCTCACGCACTCCTTGCACGCGAAGATCTACCGCCATCAGCGGGCGTACCTCTCGCGTCCGCGCGTTCCCGAAGATTTTCTTTACGCGGACAAACTGCTCCTCAATGCGATTCGCCAGCGTGATGGCGCAATGGTCCATCAGGTGCTTGAATTCCACCTCATTGACGCGGCGCTCGGGCTGATACTCGATCTCAACCCGGACCACTGTTTTGATCCGCTGCTGTTGACGCTTCGCGGCATCGGAATCAACCTGGAGAGCGACGCGCAGGGTCGCATTCCTCGTCCGGCCGTGCTGCGGTGGGAACGAAGCGACACTGCGTCCATGCCGGCACTGGCTACTTACAACCTGCTTTACGAGCCCGCCTTCCACGGCGGGTGAGCACCCTAGGAGACACCTTGTGACTGCCCTGCGCGTTGGTTTGATCGTGCCGAGTTCCAATACGACAATGGAGACGGAGATTCCCGCCATGCTGCATTTGCGAGAGACGATCCGTCCGGAGCGGTTTACGTTCCACTCCAGTCGCATGCGGATGAAGCACGTCACGCCCGAAGAGCTTCGGGCGATGGACTGCGATTCCGAACGTTGCGCGGTAGAGCTGGCCGACGCTGATGTGGACGTGCTGGCCTACGCGTGTCTGATCGCCATAATGGCTCAGGGAGAGGGCTACCACCGCAGGTCGGAGGAGAAACTTTACGCTGCGGCGAAGGCTTCCGCGAACCTTGATGCACCCGTCATCTCGTCGGCTGGAGCCCTCGTTGAGGCCCTGCACCACCTGGGCGCGAAGAAGGTCTCGATTATCACCCCTTACGTACCGGCATTGACCGAGGTGGTATGCGACTACATCCATACTGAGGGCATTGAAGTGCACGACACGATAAGTCTCGGGGTCGCCGACAATCTCGCGGTTGGCCGACTCGATCCCGCCCATCTCACCGAGCTCGCCCACAAGATTGACACCAATGGCGTGGATGCCTTGGTGTTGAGCGCGTGCGTGCAGATGCCGTCGCTACCGGCTGTCCAGATAGTGCAGGATCAGTTCGACATTCCCGTTCTCTCCGCTTCTGTCGCGACGGTGTGGAAGATGTTGAAGGTGCTCGGCCTTGAAACCGTGGTCCCGCGCGCGGGCGCGCTCTTGGCGGGCTCGTAAACACTGGACTGGTTTCAGCTGGCTGCGGGAAACTTCGTCCGAGAGCCTGAAGATACCCGGCGTCGTTCGAGAGACGCGGGCAACGTAGACCCGCAGGGCGCCGGTATGGGAACACATGAGTTCATCCTGCAGAAACCTATTCGGCAAAAGTGTGGACTAAATTTGACACAGAACTTTATACACTTTAGACTAAGGCGATGATTTTGGTGATCTGGAAGCCCGTGGGGCGCTTCAATTCTGGGAGCGTTGCTGGTTCGACATGCGGTGTGCGACGAGGAGTTAGGGCTCTCGGGACCAACCGTGGTCAGGGTATTCCAGCAGCGTTGTGGTTGCAGTGTTGCAACTGACGCCGGTGAACCTGGCGCGTCGACGGGTCGTCTTATGAGCGCGTGTGGCAATCGAGTGGGCGGAGTCGATGCGACTCGAGCGTTCACGGAATTGATGTCGGTCACGCGCAAGGTCGCTGGGTCGCAGTAGTTCGATTTCATGGGGGGTTAGCTGATGGGAAGTCGGGGGGTCACCGAGCAAGTGTCGCCAAGCGGGCGCGAGGAGGCGGAACACGGCGCGCTGATTGTCGAGGCAAGCAACATCTCGAAGTTCTTCGGTCCGGTGACGGCGCTCAACGACGTCTCGGTTTCCTTCAGAGCTGGAGAGATCCACGCCTTGGTGGGCGAAAATGGGTCCGGTAAGTCGACGTTCTTCAACTGTCTAAGCGGGATGTTGCGACCTAACCAGGGCGAGATCCTGATTGATGGCATTGCCGAGCACCACGTCTCTGTCCGTCACGCGCGACTGCGCGGTGTCGCGATAGTCAGCCAGGAGCTCAGTTTGATTCCCGAGTTGAGTGTCGCTGAGAATGTGCTGCTGGGTTCGCGCGTCGCATCTCGAAATGGTGTCTTGCGCTGGCCGGATCTGGTCAGCCGGGCGATCCGGGCACTCGACTACGTGGGCCTCGATGTCAACGTCTCCCTGCCGGTAGGTGACCTCTCGGTAAGCCAGCAACAGCTGGTCGAGATTGCCAGAGTGTTGTCCTTTCGCCCGCGGCTGCTCTTGCTTGACGAGCCAACGGCGTCACTCGAATCCGATGACGTGCGAAGGCTGATCAAACTGGTACAGCAACTCGCCAGCGAGGGCCTGGCGGTGGCCTTCACTTCTCACCGAACCGCCGAGATCCTGGAACTCGCCCACACCATCACTATCTTGCGCGACGGTGTCCTCATCGAAACCAGCGCGGCGAAAGGAATTGACGAGGAGTGGATGGTGAGTCGCATGGTCGGACGCGAACTCGCGAAAATTCATCCGCGATCGATCTCGCTGAACGACGCGAGCCATCGAAAGACCGCCCTTCGCGTCTCCAATGTCGTCACGAAGGACGGCCTGGTCAAGGGGGCGTCGCTCGAGGTTCACCGGGGTGAGATTCTGGGCATAGCGGGCCTCATGGGCGCCGGGCGGACCGAGCTGCTCGAATCCATCTTCGGTTTCAATCCGCAGTTGAGCGGCGTGATCGAAATGGCGGACGTCGAGTTGCAAGCGCCAACACCTCGCGACGCGATGCGAGCTGGACTCGCACTCGTCCCCGACAATCGCCGTGAGAAGGGGGCGGTCATCGGAATGACGGTGCTCGAAAATATGTTCATGACCAAGCGGGGCCTGAAGTTCTGGCGTTCACGCCGACGTGAGAGTGATGAGGCTCTCACCTGGATGGCGCGCCTCGGTCTCACCCGAACGCCACTGCACGCGCCGATGTCGTCGCTTTCGGGTGGGCAGCAGCAGAAGGTCATTCTCGCGAAGTGGCTGAGGCGACGGCCCCGGGTACTGCTCCTGGATGAGCCGACGCGCGGAATCGACGTGGCGGCGAAGGCCGAGATCTATTCAATTCTTGAGGCGTGCGCGGACGAGGGAATGTCCATCATCGTCGCCTCGTCCGAACTGCCGGAACTTCTCCGTCTCTGTGACCGGATAGCGGTCATGAGAGCGGGTCGGGTCGTGGGAATCTTTGACCGAGGCGCCACTGAAGAACAGATTATGTCGGCCGCAATTTCTGAAAGGAAGTCATGACAATACTGGAGCATGAAGCAGTGGAAAGTGGCGCGGGGGATCAGGTGCTGACCGCGGCGGACCGTTGGGGTCATCTGCGAAAGGTGCCGAAGTTCGCAGCGGTCCTCGTGGTCTTTATCGCGGCCGTCGTAATCTTTCGCGTCAAATTTCCAGGATTTCTGGCCGAGACAAACGTCAACAGCATCCTGAGCAGCGCCTCGATTGACTTCCTGCTCGGAATGGGAATGACGCTCACCATTATCTCCGGGGGCATTGATCTCTCCGTTTCCTCCACCGCGGTCCTGGCGGCGGTCTGCGGCGGTGAGATGACGGTTCACTTCGGCGTCGCGGTCGGCATTCTCACCTGTCTGGTCGTGGGTCTGGTGGTGGGAACCGTCAATGGGCTGCTCATCGCGCGCCTTCGCCTCAACGCCTTTATTGTCACGCTCGCCGGGCTAGTGGCCTACGAGGGGCTGGCTCGTCTTATCTTGAATGACAACACTCTCGTACTGACGACGACAACCTTCGGATCGTTCTTCTACGCTCAGCTCGGGCCGTTTACGTACATCTCGCTGTTGATGCTGGCCGTGCTGGTGGTTCTCAGTCTCGTGCTCCACAAGACGTATTTCGGACGGGACGTCTATGCGGTAGGAGGGAATTCGCACGCGGCGCGCCTATCGGGAATCGCGGTGGAGCGTGTGACGGTTTCCGTCTACGCGATCTCGGGATTGTGCGCGGGCATTGCCTCGGTGTTGCTCATCGGATTCAATTCGAACTCCGTGGATCCAACAGCCCTGGGTGGCGATGAACTCACCGTGGCCGCGGCCGTGCTGCTCGGCGGGACGGCGCTCGTCGGAGGGTCGGGCGGGCCCTTTGGGACGGCGATCGCAATAATTTTCTTCTATACGATTGACAAGGGGCTGAACCTCATCGGGATCACGGCGACGTACTGGCAACTGATCATCACCGGAGTGCTTCTCTTGTTCGCCGTATTGATCGACAGAACTCAGTCACTGATTCATCGGCGACGACTAACCACATTGTCGATCTCGGAATCCGAGAAGTAACAACTCTGCCCTTGCACGATTCGTCGAAAAGAGTGAACCGCGTGGTGGTCAACCTCACGACGCGCCAGCGCTGATCACGGCCCAGTGAAGAGGCACTCGGAAAGAATCCAGTGGGCCGCCCGGGTCGACGGACCATCACTAGAGCACGTCGGGACGTCATTCAATCCTGGAGCGGTCCACTTCGTCACCAGACTCGAAAGTGAACCCCGACTCGAACACGGCGAGGCACGCCCCAACGACCTCAGGATCGAAGAGCGTTCCCGCGCCGGCGCTCACCTCGGCGATGGCCCTGTCGATGCCGAGTGCTGGCCGGTACGGGCGGTGTTGTGTCATGGCCTCGACCACGTCAGCCACCGCGATGATCCGGGCGGGCAGGATGATGTCGCTGCCGGGAAGGCCCCGGGGGTAGCCCGATCCGTTCATTCGCTCGTGGTGCTGAAGGGCGACCTCCGCGATTGGCCAGGGGAGCGAGGCCTGGG
>PLKM01000023.1 GCA_003141095.1 Acidimicrobiaceae bacterium
GCTCCCCGAAGATTTGCACCCCCAACGGGATTCGAACCCGTGCCGCCACCTTGAAAGGGTGGACGCCATTCCGAAGTGGCACTCCTATCTAACCTGATCATCGCGAGTATATAGCGATGGATTGTTTCGTACAGAATGAGTTGGGCGCTCCATGGGCGTTAACGAACGATGGGGGCATCATTTGGTGACTGTCAAAATCAGTTCACACAATTTACGGGGGGCTGCGTTCGGTTTAGTTGACTGAGCCTTCGGAATACCCAGGCTGATTGACATTAACAAATGGCGTTAGTCTCAAGAATCAGTCCAGTTGACAAGGGCAACCATAGTCAACATGGTTTATTGGAGTTGTCCGCTTTCGTCGAACGAATCGCTCGCTTGGAATGGGCGATCTCCGCAGCGTGAGCAAGCGGCAATGAAATCGGATGGAAATGATAACGACACTGCAATTGGCGGGATTGAAGAGCGTGATTTCTTCTTGTCAACTTCACAGCGCGTTCAATACTCTTGGAAGCGCTTCGCTCTATTCGCAACTTTGTGGTGTCCTTGCAGCATTGACATTTTCAGCATTGGTCAGTGGTCTCGCTTCTATGATTGCAACTCGTCGCCGCGTATCCGGGAAGAGAAAATCAAGACGCATTGAACGATCGTTCAATGATCCCCAAGCTTATAAAGCGCTTCTCTTGGCATTCGTGAGTCTTCTGTTTTCTAGTGCACCTTGGGGAATCGTTTCTGGTGCCTCAAGCTCAGCAAGATCACGGCGAGCTCGACGACCGCACGCCACAAGAAGTCGAGGAGGAGTATTCTCTCTTAGATCAAGCCAAGGTGGCGTGAGATTTCCAAGTTCGGAAGTCTCCAGGAAACCCAGGCCGATTCATTCGGCATTTAGTGGAGTTTTGAGTTGATTTAGGATGCAACGACCTCTGATTCGTCTATTTAGAGAGAACAGTTTGGCCGAACGATCGTGCACCCAGTTGTCAGTAAGTATCTCGTGGGGCTTTTGCCATCTAAACCATCAGAAGTACGGGTGGGTCTTCTCCGCAAAGTAGGCGGCCGGTTGTCAATCCTTCTGCGCGGATGACGTTGTGGCCCGGGCGCGCTCGCGCGCAAGATGCTCGAACACGGCGCCGAAGCGAAGCGCTCACGTTTCAGCCAGTCACGAAAGGATTTGATTATGCCGGAAACATAAGAGGTGAATACGAGAATCGTATTCACAAGTGGAGGCTTTCATGAAGAAGCATCGAAGAATTCCGTTTGTGCGCGGGTTCGCTGGGCTTAGCATCCTCGCGATGACGTTTGCTGTGGCTCCGACACTCGCAGGAGCGAGCGGTATTTCACCTACGCCGGCTGTGCCAAGCTGCCCACCCACGACGACCATTACCATCACGGATTCGGTCGCTCACCGGACAGTGCTGTACACAACGTTTTTCGAAGGACCTAGTACCGACACCGCGAATGAAGAGGCATCGGGAACCAAGTCATTCACTGTCTCGGCTTCGGTAACCGGCGAGGCAAGTGCAATCTTCGCGAGCATTGAGGCGCAAGTTGGTGTTTCCCTTGAGGAGAGCGTCACGGCGGACTACGGATCTACGTACGGAGTGACCGTGCCATCGGGAGAAACGCTCTACGTCGCGTACGTCTACAAGTGGGTAGCGGTGAGTGGTGTCTCTGTGTACACGAGTGCAACGTGCGTAAACACTGACACTGACTTCTCGGCTAACGGCCCCGAGGGAGATGGCTGGATTCAGTCGACGAGTCCAATAACGTCGAACTAGGAGCAACGGAATGCGTCGACGCCAACCAGCAGTTCTCAGCATTGTGGCGGCTGTCGCGGTTGTGGTAGTGGTAGCGGTAGCGGTTGTCGTTGTCGTTGTCACGCGTGGGCCAAGTGTGCCGCGCGCGACAACCATCACTACATCATCGACGACAGTAACGACCAGCACGACATCTCCAAAGCTGGTTTCCATTCGTGGACCGAAGGGATCCCGCGAAGTGTTCAGTGCATCAGGTGGGGCGGTCTTCCAGGGAACAGGACAGATTCCGCCTGGAGCAGTGGTGACGCTGTACTTCGCGTGTCTTGGCACAGCACCAATGAAGATCTCGGTGGGCGGCTCGCCTCTACTGACAACTCCATGCATTGACGAAGTTGGAACAGCTGAGGTTCCATCCGCCTCGTCTCCGCGGGACGTCGTAATAACATCCCCGCTCACTGATCGGTGGCGAGTTACCGCGTACGAACTGCCCCTCAGTTAAGGGGCGGCAGCCTTGTTAGACGTATAGCCAGGTTCACCAGATTTCGTCTTTCAGACCCGTTGCCCTGACAACACCAAGTGCCCGAGGACGACGTGCGCGAAGCGCCAAGTCGTCCGATCGGGCGCACTGAGCGATTCTCTCAAACAGTAGATATTTGGAACTTTTAGGAATATTTCTCAAAGTAATTGTTCGAAACGGCCATTCTCGAGTGGCTCCTTATAGAGGGCGAAAGTATCGCTCCTCTGTAAGGAGCACGATGCGATTGCCAATTGACACCGGATTCGTGAAGTTTGCGGCAGCCGAGTCAGCCGAGCCATTTTCGACTACGAGACCCCGCTCTGAGCTTGGACGAGAACGACATTGACCGGTTTCTGATCGGGGCGGAGCCGAATTCGGAAAGACGAATCAACTGCAACGTCGGAGCGGACGCGACCGTTGTATATGAATGATGAAATTGAGGCGAGCTCGTGGTAAATCGAAGGCATTTTGGAACAGTGCGAAAGCGGAATTCAGGTAAGTGGCAGGCTATGTACTGGCACGACGGCGAACGTCATGCCGCAGGAACGTTTGCGGCGAAGGCCGACGCGCTCGCGTATCTCTCCACCGTTGAAGCAGACCTTCGAAGAGGTGCATGGATCAATCCAAGAGCAGGACAGGTAACACTCGGAGCGTATGCGGAAGAGTGGCTTGAACGCCGACCAGACTTGGCGGTGCGTACGAGGGAGTTGTACCGGTACGTACTTGAGGTTACGTACTTCCATCGCTCGGTCACTCAACCTTGGCGGAGCTTGCTCCATCGAAGATCCGAGGTTGGCACGCTGGCATTGCTCGGACTCACCCCGCCACCGCGGCCAAGGCCTACCGACTTCTCTCCTCCATCATGCGCACGGCGGTGGTCGATGGCTTCGTTCTCTCCTCGCCGTGCAAAGTGAATGGTGCGGGAACTGAACGGGCCGCAGAACGACCAGTCGCCACCATCGCGGAAGTCGAGAAACTGGCCAGGGCGATGCCCGAGCACTTGCGGTTGATCGTCTTGCTTGCGACATGGTGCCAGTTGCGCCGAGGTGAAATCCTCGGATTACGACGTAGAGACATTGATTTGATGCACGCAGTAGTTCACATCGAGCAGAGCCCTCGTGCCATTTTCAGCAACGGCATCGAGCAACATTTGCGCGACTCCGCGTCGGGCCAAAGGATCAAGGCTGGCCATTGGTTCGTCCAGCAATAGCAGCGCGGGACGCTTGCCCAGACAGACGGCCAACGCAACCTGCGCCTGCTGTCCCGTCGACAAGAGACTGACCTTCCAGTCGAAGGGAATTTCAAGCTCTTTAAGCCAGCGTGAAGCACTCTCTTGATCCCAGGAGGCATTGAGCTTTCTACCAAGCGTCAGCATCTCTTCGACTCGTAACTGCTTGTAAAGAGGACGTGACTGATCCAAGTAGCCGACTGTGGACAGAAACATTCGCGAATTCTGACTGGCCTCTTGACCGAACACTTTGACTGAACCTGTAGACGGCTTGGAGACACCTGCGACGAGTCGGAGCAACGTCGATTTACCAGCGCCGTTGGGTCCGACCAGCCCGGTTATTGAACCTTCCGGCACTTGCAGGTTGCAGTCACGCAGTGCCCAGTTCATCATGTAGCGACGTCCCAGGCCCTTGGTTTCGAGTGCGGCGGTCATAACCGTCCTTCTTCCTTCATCGAATGCAGTGCTTCAGCGACCAACGCCTCGATGCCTTCGATGCCGAGCCCAGCGTCCTGAGCTCTTCGAAGCCATTGCTCGAGTTGACTGAGTAGTTTGGGCTGATGGCTGGAAATTTCCGAGAGACTCTTTCGGATGAACGTGCCGCTGCCAGTGCGCCCCTCGGTCAGCCCCTGCAACTCCAGTTCGCGGTAGGCACGGTGCACGGTGTTGGGATTGATCGTGATTTGACGCACGACCTCACGCACCGTGGGCAACTGGTCTCCCGGACGCAGAATTCCCAATTGGATGGCGTGGCGAACCTGGTCGATCAGTTGGCGATAGGCGGGCACGCCAGATTTCCGATCTAGGCGAAACGCAAGCATCGGACCCGAAGTCATAATATTAATGTACTAGAGGATTAGTACAAAATCAATTCTCAACCATCGCGTTTGGCGCTCCACCTGAGATTGACGGTGCACGATTCGTTCAAATGGGCGCGAAGTAATTCCTTGCCGGGACCTTGAGACTCGGCTGTGGAAGATGCATTTCGACCACTGCTATTGGGATTGACTGGCGGCGTCCGCTCGGGCACTACTTGGGCACTACCGGGCACCAATTGGGCACGTCACACGGGTCAATGGCGGTTCGTCGCGGTCGCTCGTGGTTACTCCAAACCCCTTTTAGCGATTGGGGTTTCGACAAGGATCCTTCGCACCCCCAACGGTATCTACCTTCACG
>PLKM01000083.1 GCA_003141095.1 Acidimicrobiaceae bacterium
CGCGGCATCACCGTTCCCGTCGGCGACGCGGTCCTTGGTCACGTGTTCAACGTGATCGGTCAGCCCCTCGACACCGACGATATCGGTGAGGTCGAAGACCACTGGGAGATCCACCGCAACGCGCCGGCCTTCGACCAGCTCGAGCCGCGCGCCACCATGTTTGAAACCGGCATCAAGGTCATTGACCTGCTCGCCCCGTACGTGCAGGGCGGCAAGATTGGCCTCTTCGGCGGTGCTGGCGTGGGCAAGACGGTGTTGATCATGGAGATGATCCGCCGCGTGGCCGAGCAGCACGAGGGCGTGTCGGTCTTCGCCGGCGTGGGCGAGCGCACCCGCGAGGGCACTGACCTTCTGCTCGAGATGCGCGAGTCAGGCGTCATCGAAAAGACCGCCCTGGTCTACGGTCAGATGGACGAGCCACCTGGGGTGCGACTGCGCGTGGCGCTGGCGGCACTCACCATGGCGGAGTACTTCCGCGACGTGAAGAACCAGGACGTGCTGTTGTTCATCGACAACATCTTCCGATTCGTCCAGGCCGGCTCTGAGGTGTCGACGCTTCTTGGTCGCATGCCGAGCGCCGTGGGCTACCAGCCAACGCTCGCCGACGAGATGGGCGAGCTGCAAGAGCGCATCACCTCGACCCGCGGTCGTTCGATCACGTCACTGCAGGCCGTCTACGTTCCCGCTGACGACTACACCGACCCGGCTCCGTTCACGACGTTCACCCACCTGGACGCGACGACCGAACTGAGCCGTCAGATCGCCGCGCTGGGCATCTACCCGGCGGTGGACCCGCTCACCTCGACGTCGAACATTCTTGCGCCAGAGATCGTGGGGGACCGTCACTACGCGGTCGCTCGTTCGGTGCAGCAGATTCTTCAGCGCTACAAGGAGCTGCAGGACATCATCGCGATTCTCGGCCTCGACGAGTTGTCAGAGGCCGACCGAATTACGGTGTCGCGCGCGCGAAAGATTCAGCGCTTCCTGTCCCAGCCCATGTTCGTGTCCAAGATCTTCACCGGAATCGATGGAATCAACGTCCCGGTGCAAGAAACGATCGAGTCCTTCGAGCATTTGGTCAAGGGTGACCTCGACGCGTTCCCGGAGCAGGCGTTCCTCAATGTCGGCGGCGCATCAGACGTCGAGCGCAAAGCCGCTGAGCTGCAGAAGAGCTAAGTCATGGCCACAATGAAGGTTGAAATTGTGACGCCCGAGGCGGCGTTGTGGGCGGGCGAGGCTGCGGCCTTGATCGCTCGATCGTCCGATGGCGAGTTCACGATTCTGCCTCAGCACACGTCAACGGTCGGCGACATCATTCCCGGGATCGTTCGCGTGGAGACGAGCGAGGGCGAGATCGCTTTCGCCGTGCACGGCGGGTACTTCCAAGTTGGCCCCGATGAAGCTGAAGGCGTCACTCGCGCCACGGTGCTTGCGGGCGTGGCGGAGAGGACGTCCGAGATCGACGTCACGCGCGCCCAGGCTGCGAAGGAAGCGGCCGAGGCTGAATTGGCTGAGGGAGCACGCGGCGAGCCCAGCGATCGCGCCACGCAACTACTCGCCCAAGCCTCGCTCGAGCGAGCCGAGCTGCGTCTACGCGCGGCGTCGAAGTAACATCTAGCGGGCCGACACGTAGTCCAGCAGGTCCTTCTTGTCGTGTTCCAGTTCGTCGAAACGGGCCTTGACCACGTCGCCGATCGAAATCAGCCCCGCGAGTCTTCCGTCGTCGACGACCGGGATGTGGCGAATGCGGTTGTCGGTCATCAGCCCCATGAGGGTGGTGACCGACGTTGCCTCGTCACAGACCGTGACGTCACTCGACATGAGTTCTGCGACCGTCAGATCGAGGGCTTCGGCTCCGTGGGAGGCGAGCGCGCGAACGACGTCGCGCTCACTGAAGATGCCCACGAGCGGTGGGGTGAGCCCGGTGACGACGAGGGCTCCGATTCTGCGCTCCTTCAAGACGGCGAGAGCGTCGGTAACGGAGCGCTCTTGCGAGATGGTGGCGACGTCGCGACCCTTTGATGCCAGTAAGTCCTTGACCTTCATGCGTATCCCCCTCGTAGCTCCAACCAAGCTAAGACTCAAGCTCTAAGGCGGACTTTACGACGACGCCATCACTTATGCAACGCGGTTGAGCCGGTCGTGAACCATTGCACGAGGTCGCCACGCCAAGCGCCCAGCGGTTCCTTCGGTTTTCGGAGTTCTCGGCGTCGACGAGCACGTCGCCTCTGCTGAGGGACCCGACGCGGTATCCGAGATGGCTCAGCGCCGCCCCGGCGTTTCGCCAGCGCATGTGAAGACGCCGGACTACTCGTTGCTCTCGGACGGTACTGACGAGCCGCGGCCACCGTACGTCACGCAACTGTCGTACGAGCGAAGATCGAAATGCTCAGAAGCCGGCGGTGGTGAACTCCTGGAGCTTGTCGTGGCGGTGGAAGGTCTCGATCGTGCGTACCGTGCCCGATCGGGAGCGAACGACGAGCGACTGGGTGGTCGCGCCAAAGTCGTAGAACCGAACTCCGCGCAGGAAGTCGCCGTCGGTGATCGCGGTTGCCGAGAAGTAGGAGTTGTCACTCGCCACCAGGTCGTCGGTGAAGAGCACGCGGTTGAAGTCGTAGCCGAGGGCCTCGGCGTCGCGTCGCTCCTGGTCGTCTCGAGCGTGCAGCAGACCTTGAATCTCACCTCCGAGGCCCTGCAGGGCGGCGGCGGCGATGACGCCCTCGGGCGTGCCACCGATTCCAAAGAGAATGTCGGCACCGGAGTTCGGCCATCCGGTGGCGATCGCGCCCGCGACGTCCCCGTCCGAGATGGACAGCACGCGCGCTCCCGCCTCGCGAACCTCTGCCACCAGCAGGTCGTGACGAGGTCGGTCCAAGATAACCACACCGAGCTCCTGGACCGGCTTCTTCAGCCGCTTGGAGAGCTCGTTCAGATTGTCGGTCGCCGAGGCATTGATGTCGACCGCGCCGCGACCGCGCGGGCCCACCGCCACCTTCTTCATGTAGACGCAAGGTCCGGGATTGAACATTGTCCCGCGCTCGGACAGGGCAATGACCGCGAGCGCACCGTTGCGACCCATGGCGGTCAGTGTCGTGCCGTCCACGGGGTCAACCGCCACGTCAACCTGAGGTGGACGCCCGTCGCCGATGAGTTCGCCGTTGTAGAGCATCGGGGCTTCATCCTTCTCGCCTTCGCCAATGACGACGATGCCGTCCATGGCAATAGCCCCCAGTACGAAGCGCATGGCGTCCACCGCGGCTTTGTCGGCGGCGTTCTTGTCGCCCCGTCCGGCCCAACGAGCGGCCGCGATGGCCGCCGCCTCGGTGACGCGGATCATTTCGAGGGCAATATTGCGGTCGGGCTTCGATGGTGGCTGCATACAGCCAGAGTACTCTCGTGCTCGCTCGCTGGCGAGGGGCAACTTGTCGTTTGCCGATTCCGGCAATACTTGTAGGGTGATCTCTGTTGTCGTCAAGCCCAGCGGCCCCCTCTGCGGTGAAGTCCAAGCATTCGGTGCGAAAAATGCGGTTTTGAAGCAGATGGCGGCGTGCCTACTGGCGTCCGGTCAGCACCAACTCACCAACGTGCCCGACATCACCGACGTCAGCCTCATGATCGAGCTGTTGGTGGCGCTGGGTTGCTCGGTCGAGCGTCCGGTCGAGCACGAGCTGCTTATCACGGTGCCCGATGCCAACGACCTCCATCCAATCGCCCCCGCGCACCTCTTCGAGGCCATGCGAGCGTCCATCGTGGTGCTCGGACCTCTGCTCGCGCGCTGCGGCGAGGCGAACATGGCGCTACCCGGCGGCGACGACTTTGGGCACCGGCCCATCAACTTCCACACTGATGGCCTTTCGGCGATGGGCGCCACGTTCCGCAACGACCGAAACTCCATTCACGCTTCAACGAATCGGCCGCGACTTCGCGCCACGCACATCACGCTCGAGTACCCGAGCCACACCGCCACCGACAATCTGCTGATGGCGTGCGTACTCGCCGAAGGGCGCTCGGTGATCGAGAATGCGGCGCGCGAACCGGAGGTGGAGGACCTTGGTCGTCAGCTCATCGCCATGGGCGCGAGGATCGAAGGACTCGGCACGTCGCGGCTCCGTATTGAAGGCGTGCGCGAACTTAGCCCCGCGTGCCACGAGGTCATCACCGACCGTGTGGTCACCGCGACGTACCTGGCGTCCGGTCTCATCACCGGGGGGCAGGTGCGGGTCGTGGACGGACGCCCCGACCACATGGTGATGCTGCTTCGAAAGCTTGAGGCGATGGGCGCGACGGTGGACCAACGAGGTCCGGGAATCGCCGTCGTCGGCCCCGCACGCCTGAAGGCCTGTGACGTGTCGACCTTGCCGTATCCCGGCGTGGCGACTGACTACAAGCCCCTCATCACCACGATGCTGAGCGTGGCCGAGGGCGTGTCGGTCGTGACCGAAAACCTCTTCGTGGGACGCTTTCGCTACGTGGACGAGCTCGTGCGCCTCGGGGCCGCCATTACGACCGAAGGCCACCACGCGATGATTCGTGGCGTCGAACATCTCATCGGCACGTCCGTTCGCGCCTCGGATATCCGAGCCGGCGCGGCGCTCGTGCTGGCCGGACTCGTCGCTGACGGACAGACCACCGTGAGTGGATTCGAGCACGTGGAGCGGGGTTACGACGACTTCCTAGGGCGCCTCGGGCAACTCGGCGCCAACGTGGAGCGGGTCGCATGATTCCTCGCGAGCCCGAAGAACTGATGCAGTTGGCGAGCAGCGGCTCTCGCACGGCGCTCGCCCGGCTGATCACCTACGTTGAATCGAGCGGACCGAACCACGCGCAGACGGCGGCGTTGGCGTACCAGGTGCCGTCTCCGTACGTCGTGGGGCTCACCGGGGCCCCGGGAGCCGGGAAGTCGACACTGACTGACCGCGTGATCACGACCGCACTCGCGCGCGGTTCGTTCAACGAGAACTACGCGTTCGATCAGATCGGCGTTCTCTGTATTGACCCGAGTTCACCCTTCAGTGGCGGCGCGATTCTGGGCGACCGCATCCGCATGCAGGACCACGCGACCAACGAGCACGTCTTCATCCGCTCAATGGCCACCCGCGGACACCTGGGCGGACTTTCCTTGGCGGTGCCCGACGCCCTGCGCGTGCTCGGGGCGGCGAACTTCACCCTCGCGCTGGTTGAAACGGTCGGGGTCGGGCAGATGGAGGTCGATATTGCCTCGTCTGCGGACACGACCATCGTCGTGACCAATCCCGGGTGGGGAGATTCCATGCAGGCGAGCAAGGCCGGTCTCTTGGAGGTGGCGGACATTTTCGTCATCAACAAGGCCGACCGGCCGGGGGTGCGAGAGACGAAGCGCGACCTCGAGCAGATGCTGGACCTGGGCGTGCATCAGTGGCGCCCGCTCATCGTCGAAACGGTGGCGAGCACCGGTACCGGCACCGACGAGCTTTGGAACGCCATCGTCGAGCATCGTAACTATCTCGACGATGGACATTTCGAGGAGCATCGTCGAACGCGAATGCGTCGTGAACTCGACAAAGTTCTCTCCGCGGTGCTGCATTCGAAGGTCAGGGATCTCGCACGCGGGCAAGCGTACGAGACCCAAGTTGACGCCCTGCTCGCCGGTGTCACCGATCCCTATCGCGCGGCCGAGGCGTTACTCTCAGAGTCATGATTGCCACCTCAGTCGCCTATGATCTTGTCTTCCTGGTTCACATCCTGTCGGCGGTGACCGTACTCATTGTGTTTTTCGTCATGCGAGGCTCGGCGAAGGCAATTGTTCGAGGGGTTGACAGCGCGACCCAAAAGGTCCGCTTTCCGAACCGCCGCAACTGGGCCGCCCGGGTGCTGCACCTGCTGCCGGTGACCGGACTCATCATGTCCTTGAGCGGTGACAGTTCGGTGTCATTCACGCGACCTTGGATTGGCGTCGGCATCCTCTGCTACCTCGCCGCAGCCGGTCATCTGGAGGCGCGCACCCTGCCCCTGGAGCGAGTCGTGAGCGAAGTGATCGCGCACGATGGAGTGGCGTCGCCCGAGCGTGGACGTCAACTGGTGCGATCAATCGATACGTTGCTCGCTATCGTCGCGCTGGCCCTGGCGGCGATGCTGGTGCAGTTCTAAAGAAACGCGGCGCGTCCGACCATGCCGGCCGCCACCGTGGCGTTGGTGACTTCATCGATCAGCACGAAGCTTCCGGTGACCCGATTATCGCGATAGTCGTCAACCACCAGTGCGTCGGCGGTTTGCAGCGTGACGATACCGATCTGATTCGTGTCCAGGGTCGAGCTCTCGTTGACGCTCAATGTCCCGATGTCCACCACGCCCGTGAGCGCCGCTACCCGGACCGGGGTCACCTTGGTCGTGTGCTTCAGCCGCAGGCGCTGGCCTACGTAGAGCGAGTTGTCACCGAACCAGCAGATCGTTGCGGTGAAGTCCTTGGTGACCTTTGGCAGGGGAGCAGTCGCGATGAGGTCACCGCGCCCGGCGTCGGTGTCGACGGCGAGGGCGACGTCGATTGAGAGTCCGGCGGTGGCGACGGCGGTGGGCCCGGAGCCCGAATTGATCGCGGTGATCTTGGTTTCAATATTGGCCGGCAGCAGCCTCACGGTGTCGCCCACCTGGAGCGAGGCTCCGTTCAGCATGCCCGCGTAGGTTCGCCCGCCTCCGGGTTGGCGAAGCACCCATTGAACGGGCAGACGGGCGCCATCATGAGTGGTCGTCCAGGACCCCGCGTCGGACGTTTCAAGAGCGTGGAGCACGGTGGGTCCGTCGTACCAAGGGGTGTTGGGCGATGGATCAACGACGTTGTCACCCAGCAATGCCGAGACCGGGATCGACGTGACCGACTCGAAGCCGAGTTCGTTGGCCAGTGTTTCCAACTCGTCCACGACGCTCAGATACGCGCTCTGCGACCAGTTCACCTCATCCATCTTGTTGACGGCCACCACGATTGTGCGCACGCCGAGGAGGGCGGCGATGCAGAGGTGGCGCCGTGACTGCTCCTTGAGCCCGTGTTCGACGTTTAAGACCACTAGCGCCAGATCCGCGGTGGAGGCGCCGGTCGCCATGTTGCGCGTGTACTGCACGTGACCCGGGCAGTCGGCAATGATGAACTTTCGCGACGGTGTCGTGGCGTAGCGGTAGGCCACGTCAATGGTGATGCCCTGCTCGCGCTCGGCGCGAAGTCCGTCGGTGACGAAGCTGAGGTCGAGGTCGCCCACGCCGCGCTTCTCCGATGCGGCCGCGACGGCGTCGAGTTGGTCGTCAAAGAGTTGACGGGTGTCAACGAGCAACCGACCGATCAAGGTCGATTTGCCGTCATCGACCGAACCGACGGTCGCGAGACGGAGTAGGTCCTTGTGCGCGATTTTCATTTAGAAGTAACCCTCGCGCTTGCGATCTTCCATGGCCGTCTCACTGAAACGGTCGTCGGCTCGCGTGGCACCGCGTTCGGAGACGTTGGCGATAGATACCTCGTCGATGATCTCGGAGAGGGTCGCGGCGATCGAGAGAACCGCCCCCGTGCAGTTGGCGTCACCCACCGTGCGAAAGCGCACCGTCAAGTGCTCCACTTTTTCCTCGGCCCGAGGCTCGACGAATGGTCCAACCGCGAGCCACATGTTGTCGCGAAGCACGACGTCACGCTCGTGGGCGAAGTAAATACTGGGTAGGTCCATCTCTTCGCGCTCGATGTACTGCCAGATGTCGANNGTCCAGTCCGAGAGGGGGAAGGCTCGCAGATGTTCGCCGTGGTTCACTTTGCCCTGGTACAGCTGCCACAACTCGGGACGCTGCTGGCGAGGATCCCACTGACCGAAGCTGTCGCGGAACGAGAGAATTCGCTCCTTGGCTCGAGCCTTGTCCTCGTCGCGACGGGCGCCGCCAAACGCCGCGTCGAAGGCGTTGTCGTTAATCGCATCCAAGAGCGTGACGGTTTGAAGTCGATTACGTGACCCCATGGGACCGGGGTCGGCGACCTTGTTCTGATCAATCGTGTCCTGCACCTTGGCGATGACGAGACGCGCCCCGATCGCCTCAACCGCGCGGTCTCGAAATTCGAGCACCTCGGGAAAATTCTGGCCCGTGTCGATGTGCATNNATGAATATGGCGTGTGATTCGAGGAGATCTAAATGATCAGTCATGGAGGGGGCCTGGAGAGTATCTGATGTCATAGAGGTTAAGTTGTTCCAAATATCCTACTAAGTCAATAGACAAACTTAAACATTAGGCTGAAACCACTATGAATACACCGAGCCAAAGCCTGCTTGAAGAGTTTGAAGTCAAAAACGAGCAGTTCGAACACGCGACACCCCTGGAGATTCTGGCCTGGACATTTGAACGTTTTGACGATGATGTCGCCATGGCTTGTTCCTTCGAGGATCTCGCCCTCTTGCACATGGTGCGCGAACTTCGACCCCGTACCGAAATCATCTTTCTGGACACCGGGGGCCACTTTCCCGAAACCCTCGAATTCGCCGCGCGCATCGAAAACGAGTGGGATCTTCACCTNNGGTCGTTCCGCTTGGATTACCTCGGTGAAGCGCGTCGACGCGCCAACACGCGCGGGGATGAAGACACTTCTGTGGGATGAGAAATTCGGTCTCGCGAAGGTCAATCCGCTCGCGACGTGG
>PLKM01000025.1 GCA_003141095.1 Acidimicrobiaceae bacterium
GGGGCTTCGTGCGGGTCGCCTCGTCCAGTTCGCGGATCGTCTCGTGGTCGAGGAACGTGAAGAAACGCAGCAACGCCGGGGTCGTCGCGTCATCGGAGTTCAAGAGGTACTGGTGGAACTCGAACGGCGAGGTCAGCGAGGCGTCGAGCCAGACCCGTTCGTTGCCGCCTTCGGATTTGCCGAACTTCTGACCGTCCGCTCGAAGCAGCAACGGCGAGGTCAGTCCGTGCGCCGAGTGGCCAGTGACCTTGCGCACCAGTTCGGTGCCCATCGTGATATTGCCCCACTGGTCGGAGCCTCCGAGTTGCAGGGTGCAGTCGTGATCAACATTGAGTCGCAAGAAGTCGTACGCCTGCAGCAGCATGTAGGAAAACTCCGTGAAGGACAGTCCCACATCGTCACGGTCGAGTCGGCTCTTGACCGACTCTTTCGCGATCATTTGGTTCACCGTAAAGTGCTTGCCCACGTCGCGAAGGAAGTCGGTCAAGGGAACGGTGGTGAGCCAGTCCGCGTTGTTGAGAAGTAGCGCTCGAGACTTTCCGGCGCCCGACGTGAAGTCGAGGAAGCGGCCCAACTGCTCGCGGATGCCTTCAACGTTGACGGCCAGCTGCTCTGGCGTCAAAAGCGGTCGCTCGACCGCCTTGAAACTCGGATCGCCGACGAGACCCGTGCCGCCGCCGGCGAGGGCGATCGGGCGATTCCCCGCCATTTGAAGTCGACGGAGATTGCAAAGCTGCAGCAGGCTACCCAAGTGCAGCGACGGGGCCGTAGGGTCGAAACCAATGTACGCGCTCACCCCGCCCACACTCAGCCGATCAAGGATCGTCTCGTCCGTCGTTTGGTGGACCAGCCCTCGAAACTGCCAGTCTTCACGAAGATTCATGGCAGAAGTCTACGAGAACCGTCGATCTACAAGAGTGCGTAGGACGGCAGGTGAACCTGGAGCCACAGCACGAAGGCATTCCACGCCCCCGTGATTTCGGCGATGCCAATGAGTATCAGCAGGATCCCTCCGACGAGCCCCAGCATCCTGCTGTGGCGACGAAGCCACGTCGACGCACTGGCCATCCACTCGGTGGCGAGCGCCGCGACGACGAACGGGAGGCCAAGCCCGAGGCAGTACACAAAGGCCAGCATCGATCCTCGAAGGGCGGTGGCGCCCGACGACGACGCCGCGAGACCAAGAATCGATCCGAGGGTCGGTCCAATACAGGGCGTCCAGCCCAACCCGAAGGTGATCCCGAGCAGCGCGGCACCGATGACCGAGACGCTGGGCAGGCGATGAATTCGACGGTCACGCTGCAGCCATGACGACGGCCACAGGCCCGCGAAGAACATTCCGAGCAGGATCGTCACCACGCCGAAGCCAATGTCGAGCCCGCGCTCGTGCGTGCGAAGGTGAGCGCCGAATTCGCCAAAAAGGGCGCCGAAGCTCACGAAGACGACGGCGAAGCCAAAAATGAAGGCCACCGAACCCAGCACAGCGCGCCCCCGGGCCGAGCGTCCGTCGATCCGACCCGAGGCCCCACTCAAGAAGGCCAGATACCCGGGAAGCAGTGGCAACACGCACGGAGAGATGAACGAGACGAGGCCCGCCGCAAACGCCAGGGGGAAGGCGGCCAGCAACGATGCGGGAAGTGTCGCACTCAATTCACACGACCCCGGCGGCCTTGAATGTCGCCGTTGAGCGCGTCGTGGATCGCCACGTTCTCGCTGCGGCCCGGCACTCGGGCCACGACGACCGTGACGCCCGTCTCGGATAGTCCCTGAGCAATTGCGTGCCGCAACTCGGATCTCGAGTGGACGTTCGAGCCCGCATGGCCGAAGGCCCTGGCAATCGCCGCAATATCGTGCGGGCGCGGTGTGCCAAAGAACTTCTCGAAACGCTCGTGCGCGAGCGACGTTGCCTGTGGCAAGAAGGAAAAGATGCCTCCACCGTGGTTATCGGTCACCACCAGCACGCACGAACCGCCGCCCTCACCCAGCCCGTCCACCAGTCCCGACACGTCGTGCAGCAAGGTCACGTCACCAATCAACCCGATCCCGCGCTGCGCCGTGCTGACACCGAAGACGGTGGACACGACACCGTCAATCCCATTCACGCCACGATTAGCGAAAGTATCGCTGCGCCGGGGCGCCGACCACCACTCAACGTCGCGAACCGGCATCGACGAGCCCACGACGAGCGGGACACCGAGGTCACCGCTCAACTCAACGACTATTCGAGCAACTATTGGTTCATCCAGCGCATCGTCATCAGACTCGCGGGCCTGCAGATACTCGCCCACCGACCGTGATGCCGTTCGCCACATCTGGGCGTACGCCGGATCGCCACGAAGGTGTGCGGCACTGCTGTCTGGGAGCCCCCACACCAGCTCGCTCACCTGTCCGTCAGGGTCATCGACCGGCCCGGCTCCCGGCAGGCCAATCGTGCGCACCCCCCACCGGCGCATTTGTTCTTGCAAGATCTTCGACGCCGGGAGCCCTCCCAGGCGCACTATCAAATCCGGTGTGACGGTACTGACGAACTCGTCGTCGCGAAGGAGCGGATCGAAATACGAGAGCGACCCCTGCGCCGTGGCATCGCCGAGCACTACCCAATCCAACTCCCGGCACTGAGAGATGATCCCGGCGTCGACCCCCTGGCCAACCACGGCGAGCACCCGCTGCTCGTTGACGGCAACGTCGGGAGCCGCCATCCTGGCCTTGGCGACAATGCGCCACGGCGAGCCGTCGTCGCGCCCTCGAGGAATCTCAAAGGCGCTCCCGATGAGAGGTTCGACGAATGCAGCGTTCAACTGCACGGGTCCGGCGTCGCCGCTTGTACCCGCGGCGTCGCACCAGAGCCGATTCGCGAGCGAGCGCCACGAAGGAGACGCCTCAAGTCTCGCGACTCCGGGCTCTTCAAAACGACGGACCATTGCGCCGTACAGGGTCCTCTGGACAATTGTCTGGGGAGCCCCGACACCGTGGAGTTCCGGGGGACGATCGGCGGTGAGCACGAGCAGCGGAACATTGGCCAAGTCCGCCTCGGCGACGGCGGCGTGAAGTTCCGCCGCGGCGGTGCCGCTGGTGACGATAATCGCGACCGGAAGCCTCGTGGCGAGTGAGCGACCGATGGCAAAAAACCCGGCGCTGCGCTCGTCAATCCTCACGTGGACGGTTAGTTCGCTGCGCGCTGCGCACGCCAACGCCAAGGGCGTGGAGCGCGAACCGGGGCACACCACGACGTCACGCAGCCCGCTGCGGCACCACTCATCGAAAAGAGTGGCGACGAACGTCGCTTGGACGTCGGACGGGCTCGGTACGCTCTGTTGCAATGCCACTCCTCAGTTACGACCGTCAAGGGTCCGGACCAACCCTCGTCTGGTTGCACGGCTTCACCCAAACGAGGTCGTCGGCGCACCAGTTCCGTTCCATTCTGGCAGGAACCAACGAACTGCTGACGCCGGACCTGCCCGGCCACGGTTCCGCCGCGCAGATCAGCGCCACGCTGGACGAGACGGCCGATTTGCTGGCGCGAGCCCTGCCCGATGAACCGGTAGCCCTCGGGGGCTACTCCTTTGGCGCTCGTGTTGCCCTCCACCTCGCTCTTCGCCACGGACAACGATTCTCTCGACTCGTGCTGCTGGGCGCGTCGCGCGGGATCAGGGACAGCGCTGAACGGGCCGCACGACGACAGCGTGATGAGGCGTTGGCGTCGCGAATTGAAGCGATCGGTACCGAAGCATTCCTCGATGAGTGGCTGGCCCAGCCACTGTTTGCCTCGCTGGCCCCCGATGTGATTGAGCGCGCGTCGCGCAGCGCCGATCCCCGCGGGCTCGCCAACTCGCTACGATTTTCTGGCACCGGAACCCAGGAGTGGCTCGGGCCAAAACTCCACTTGATCAGCGTGCCCACGTTGGCTTTGGCGGGAAGCAACGACGCCAAGTTCTCTCGTGAGGCCAAAGCGATTGCGAGTGGCGTCGAGAACGGCGCGCTCCATCTCGTAGAAGGAGCTGGTCACGCCGCCCACCTCGAACGGCCGGAGCCCACCGCAAGGGCCATTGCCTCATTTCTACTCAACGAGTGACGAAGAAGGTGACCACGAGTAGGGCGCCAAGAGCCAGCTGGCTTCTGGCGGAAGCCTGCAGGAGCGCTAAGAGCTCTCGCCCGCTACGCGGTGAGAAGGCCATCCTGAGAGCGGGGATATACAGGACAATCGCGACGGCACCGTCGATTGCTTCGCCCCCCATCACCATCCCGAGAACCACTCCAGCCACGCAGATTGCGTAGAGCCATGATGCGCGGAGGCGCCCGAGGCGGGCCGCCAACGTCTTCTTGCCCGACACCCGGTCACCTTCAACGTCACGCAAGTTGTTGGCTTCGAGAAGCGCGCACGCCATTGCCCCGGTCGCCAGGCCAAACCACCATGACGATCCGGGAACGGTGAGGTGCTGGACGTAACTGGTGCCGACCGTCGCGACGAATCCGAAGTAGATCAGCACGAACAGCTCGCCAAAGCCGTAGTAGCCGTACGGCCGGGGGCCGCCGGTGTAAAACCAACCCGCCAGGATTGCGGTGAGCCCGACGACTATCAACCACCACGACGTGCGAGACGCCAGCGCCAGTCCCGCCACCGCCGCGATCGAGAAGAAGGCCCACGCAGCGTATTTCACGCGAGACGGCTCCACCAGCGACGAGGCGGTCAATCGGAACGGGCCGACGCGGACTTCGTCAGTGCCGCGCACTCCGTCGGAGTAGTCGTTCGCGTAGTTCGTGCCGATCTGGAGCGCCAAGGCCACGATGACGCACAGCGTCGAATTGAGCCACTCGAGAGGAGCAGGACGAACGAGCGATGCGCCGACCACGACGGGGACCAGTGCGGCCGGGAGAGTTCGAGGTCGAGCCGCCAGAACCCATCGTCGAAGGGGTCCCGGACTCTCAATCATGGACGCTTCGGGAACTTCGAAAAGTCAGGCTTTCGATGCTCGACGAACGCGTTGCGACCTTCTTGACCCTCTTCGGACATGTAGAACAGCATCGTCGCGTCACCGGCCAGCTGCTGCACGCCGGCGAGGCCGTCTTCGGCGGCGTTGAACCCAGCCTTCAGCATGCGCAGCGCGAGCGGCGAAAGGGTCAACATCTGGCGGCACCAGGCCACGGTCTCGCTTTCCAGTTGCGCGAGCGGCACCACCGTGTTGACGAGCCCCCAGTCCAACGCCTGTTGGGCGTCGTACTGGCGACAGAGGAACCACACCTCCTTCGCGCGCTTGAGACCAATCGAGCGCGCCAGCAAGGACGATCCGTAGCCGCCGTCGAACGAACCGACTCGAGGACCGGTCTGGCCAAAGCGGGCGTTGTCCGCCGCCAGGGAGAGGTCGCAGACCAGATGCAGGATGTGCCCGCCGCCGATGGCGTAGCCGGCAATCTGGGCAATGACGGGCTTCGGAAGTCGCCGGATCTGGATCTGCAGGTCAAGCACGTTGAGCCGCCCGACCCCGTGGCGCGCCACCTCGTCGTCGCCAATGTAGCCATCGTCGCCGCGAATCTTCTGGTCGCCGCCCGAGCAGAAGGCGTCGGGTCCGGCGCCGGTCAAGATGATGGCGCCTACCGAGATGTCATCGCGCGCGCGCTCGAAGGCATCTGAAAGCTCAAAGAGCGTTTGGGGCCGAAAGGCGTTGCGACACTCCGGACGGTTGATGGTGATGCGGGCAATCCCCTCGCCCACTTCGAAGATGACGTCGTCGTACTCGCCCCGCTGCTCCCACTGGGGCAGCGGCCACGAGCGGAACTCCTCAACGGGGTCAATGGGTGATCCTTGGATAACGGTGTCAGGCATGCCGACCACGCTACCGCTCACTCAGACCGGGGCCATCACCACGCCGGGCTCAGCTCGTTCACCGGGACGCTCCTCGTGCGCCAAAAGGCGTTCGTGCAACGTCGCTCGGGTATCCAAAAACGCCGGGTCGCTGAATCGGTTGACCCGTTGGAGAGGGTCGTCGGCAAGATCGTAGAGCTCGCCCTCGCTGCCGTCGTGAAGAGTTCCGGGCTTGTATTCGCTGTACAGGTGACTCGCGGTCACGACCGATCGTACGTGAACGTCAACACCAAAGAGCGCCGAGTCCCACTCGGTCACCGTTGAATCGAACGAACGGGCGCGGGCGTCGTCGTCGCTGAGAGGCAACGAGGCGCCTTCCACCCACACCGGCGCCGGCTGACCGGCCACTTCCAAGAACGTGGCCGCCAACGAGACCAGGCTCACGGGAGCAGACACCACGCCGGCTTGAGGCTTAGTAGAGCGGGCCGGACGCCAAATGAGCGGCAGTCGCATCAGGGCGTCCACGTGGTATGGGCCTTTGAAGAGGAACCCGAAGTCACCCTGAAACTCGCCGTGGTCAGTGGTGAAGATGACGTCGACGTCATCGCCCCACCCCTTGGCCTCGATGAACTTCATGACACGGCCAATGGCTTCGTCGATGAGTTCGACTTCCACGGCATTGAGGGCGTTCACCTCGCGAACTTGATCGGCGGTTAAGGTCGCGGGCACCCACTTCGCCGGTGCTTCGTAGTTTGAAACGAGCGTGCCGTCGTACCACGCCCGCCAGTGACGAGCCTTGGCGTCAATCAGCGCCTCTCGTTCGTCCGCCCTTTCTGGATAGTTCGCCGGCAACGGGACTTCGCGCCATGGCACGCGACCAATCTCTGACTTGGGTGGATCCCACGGGTGGTGGGGGTCGGGAAAACTCATCCAGCAGAACCAGTCCTGGTCGCCATTCTGCCGGTTGAGCCACGAGATGGTTCGTTCAGCGACCCAGTCGGTGTGGTACCAGTCGCGCGGCACGTCATTGAAGTTCACCTGGGGCGCCCCCGTATCCCCACCTCCCGCGGCATTCACGTTGAGGTCGCTGTCGAGGACCTGGTAGAAACCTCCGAGGGCTTCTGGATGATTGGCCTTCATCCATTTGGCGTAGTGCAGTGGTCCCATGACGCCGTGCGTCGCGAACTCCAGGTGATCGAATCCGCGGTGGACCCCGCGACGTCCATCAAACCAGTCCTGCTCAACGGTCGGCACCCCGAGGTTGGCGAGCGAGTTCTCGACGTAGCGACCAAAGGGATCCAGAAAGGGCTCGAAGTGAGCCTTGCCGATAAGGGAGGTCGCGTAGCCCGCATCGTGAAGGTTTTCCGCGACTGATGGAGCGTCGACTGCCAGGGGCACGCCGTTCATCCACGCGCCGTGCGTCGACGGGAACTGCCCGGTCAACATTGACGCGCGCGATGGCATGCAGACGACCGACGTTGGCTGGCAACGCTCATAGCGAATTCCTTCGGCGGCGAGCCCGTCGAGCACCGGAGTGCGAGAAAGGATTCCCCCGTTCACTCCGAGCGTGTCGTACCGCTGCTGATCAGTCGTAATGAAGAGAATCTTTCGCCCCACAACTACTCCCTCACCCCGTTTTCGCTAAGGCGTTTGATTTGCAGCAGTGCGTCCCTCGTGCCGCCCGCGATGATGAGCGCCAGCACGTCGGGTTCCGCGGTCGTTGAGTACACGCAGAGAGAATCGTTCTCACCAATTGCGATCACGTCAATGACGCCCAGATGAAATTTGTACATTGGCGCGGTGATGCGATACGCGAAACGTCGCAGCAGCGGATCATTCGTCAGGATCTCTTCAGGCATCTCGAGGCCCGATGCGGTGGTGATGACTCGAATATTGCCCTCAACCGTGCACGAGGTGATCCCGGGGAACCAATCAGGTATGGACTCTGGCCGGGTGATGACGCCCCACACCACATCGGCCGGAGTTGAAACTCGAATCTCGTGACGTAGCGACGCCAAGGTACACCCACGCTTTCTTCGAACCAACCTAGTTCGCGACGACCTATTGTCACAGCGTGAATGCCTTATTAGCCCTCGATCTACCCCTCGGCCCGGAACTGGGGGCTGCTCTCCAAAAGTGCGTCGACGACCAGGTTGCGTTCTGCGTACTCGACCAACGCCTCTCGACGTATCGACGCGAGCAGGAGCTGGAACTCCTCGGAGCTACCGCTGTTCTCGACGCCAGCGGACGAAACGAGCGCAGAGCCGGCCGACAGGTCGACGACGAAATCGGCCTCGTCATGCTGACGTCAGGCTCGAGCGGTCCGGCGAAGGCCGCCGAGCTGACGTGGAAGGCCCTTCGTGCGAGCGCCGTACTCACCCAAGCGACGCTGCGAGGCGACTCTCCACCGGTTTGGTACCCCTGCCTTCCGGCCAATCACATCGGCGGGCTCGCGGTCATCCTTCGTTCAATTCTCGACGACGCGAAACTCTTGTGGGGCGCGCCCGATAACCTGGCCTCGGCACCTGCTCGCGGTGCGACCCACGTCTCGGTCGTACGAACCCAATTGGCCCGCCACGACCTCAGCGGCTTTGAAAAGATACTGCTGGGCGGAGCGCGTCCGCCCACCGCGCTGGCCGAGAACGTCATCACCACCTGGGGAATGACCGAAACCGGTTCGGGCGTGGTGTACAACAGAGTCGCGCTCCCGGGTGTGGAGGTGGCGAGCGTCAATGGGGAAATCATCGTTCGAAGCCCCACGCTCTTTCGTTCGTATCGAACCCTGGCGCGACCTTCGATCGGTGGCCCCGACGGGAGAGACGACTGGTTCCCCACGGGCGACGCCGGCGACGTTCTCGATGGACGGGTCTCTGTGCGAGGGCGTCTGGGATTTGTGATCAGTACGGGTGGCGAGAAACTCTGGCCCGAGGACCTCGAAGCCATACTGATGAGCCTCGACGAAGTTCGCGACGTTGCGATCTTTGGCGAACCTGACCCGGAATGGGGTGAGCGGATCGTTGCCCTCGTCGTAAGTGACCAGCGTGACGTCAGCGAAGCGATTCTCAGTCTGGCCAACGATCGAATCGGTCCCTGGGCCAAACCCAAGACCATCCATTACGTTGAAGCGATCCCGCGAACAAGCAATGGCAAGATTCGCCGGGGCGAACTCCCAAAACTGCTCTAGCCCACCCCGCCTGATGGTTGGTTGGTCGTGCCACCGTCGATCACAATGGTCTGGCCCGAGATCCACGAAGACGCATCGCTGACGAGCATCAAGGCCATCGCCGCAATATCCTCCACCTCACCGAGGCGCTTCATCGGAATGTGGCGAGCAATGCGCTCCTCATTCTGCTCCCAGAGGCCTCGGGCGAGGTCGGTTCGAACCAGACCCGGAGCAATCGCGTTGACACGCACCGTGGGTGCGAGTTCAAATGCGAACTGCTTCGTCAGGTGGATAACCGCCGCCTTGGTGACGTTGTACCACCCGATGCTCGGTTCGGGACCGAGACCACCCACCGACGCGATGTTGAGGACCACGCCACCGTGTTCGCCCATCCACTGGTGCCACGCCGCGGCGGTATGGGTGACAATGGAAGCTTGATTGACCTCGTACGTCTTTTGCATTCGAGCGTCATCGATATCGACGAGAGGGCCGAAATAGGGGTTCGTGCCGGCGTTGTTGACCAGGATGTCGAGGCGTCCGAACTTCTCGATGGCTTGAGCCACGAGCCGATCGGCGTCTTCGCGCGAACCAACGTGGGCAACCACAGCATGAACCGACGCTCTATCTGGAAACGTGGAAAGTGCCCCGTTCAGGTTCGTTTCACTACGTGATGAAATGACGACTCGTCCTCCGGCGTCGACAATACGTTGGGCTATGGCGAGTCCAATACCCCTGCTGGCCCCCGTTACCAGGGCCACCCGATCATGAAGACCTTCGTCAGAACTCAAACTCTCGCGCATGGTGGCCGCGAATCGAACTAACTGACGGCGCTGCTGTTACGACGCGCCAACGAGTCAATGGTGACTGCGGCCAGAAGCACGATGCCGGTCACGATGTACTGGGTCGAGGCGCTCATGCTCAAGAGCGCCATGCCGTTATAGATGGTGCCGATGATCAGTCCTCCGACGACCGCATTCATCATCTTGCCGCGGCCGCCAAACAGGCTCGTCCCACCAATTACGGCCGCCGCGATGGCGTAGAGGGTCAAGGTGCTAGACGGACCATCATTGACGCCATTCAGGTTTGAAACGTACAACAGCCCACCGACTCCGCCCATCAAACCCGTCAAACAGAAGGCGAGAAGGCGATAGCGCTCCACCCTCACACCGGCACGTCGAGCAGCTTCCTTGTTGCCGCCTATGGCGTAGATGTAGCGCCCCGCTTTGGTCTTGGTGAGTATGAAGGTTCCGAACGCCAGCACAGCCAAGTCAATCGGGATTGCGAATGGCATACCCCGTAGCGCAGTAAATGAGCCGCGGTTGGCGTCGAAAATAATCCCCAGGACTAACCCCGCTACCACGAGCATGACAACCTTCGAAATCACCAGTGCGAGGGGATCGGTGAAAAGACCACTCGATCGACGGCTGACGTCAGTCTTGATCATCCGGTAACTCATGAACGCGACACACGCAATCACGAATAGCCACGTCCACATTGGTGTCAAGTCCCCGTACACGAGGTCATACAACACCTTCTCGTGCACCGTGATCGTGCCGCCGGTACCTTGGTCGTCCACGAGATAGATGAGCACGCCCTGGAAGGCGAGGAAACCCGCCAACGTGACGATGAACGAAGGGACCCGTAGTCGGACAACAATTATTCCGTAGAGCGCGCCGATCGCCGTCACTACCAACACCGAGAAGGGCAAAGCGAGGAACCATGACAAATGTATCTGCGCGTCCACGAGAATTACCGCGATCGCTCCTCCAAGTACAGAGGTAATTCCGATCGAAAGGTCTATCTCTCCGAGCAGCAAAACCCAGATCTCCGCCATGCCGAGAAGAATGAAGATGGTCGCTTGCACAAAGAGATTGACAAGATTCCCAGAAGTGAGGAACACGGAATTCCTGATCTGGAAATACACCACCAGCAAAATCAGTCCGACGACAACCGGCACCATGCCAGTGTCTCCTCGACGGAGGAGTTTGGTTATCGTGACGAAAGAACTGTCGTTCGGTTTTATGTCATCTTCCGATACGTGGAGCGTCGGGTCTTCTTTAGGTGGGGTAGACAAGGCGCGACTACCTTTCGACTAGGAGCTTGTTAGAAGCGATGGTGGCACACGACTGGAATGGCCGGTTGTGATGAGTTCTACGGCACTCGCCGTGTCGTAGTTCGAAGCTGGACCGCTACTGCAAAGTGTCCCGAGGTGCATGACCGCAATGCGATCAGCGACAGTGAATACGTCGTTCAAGTTGTGTGAAATAACCAGTACTGTGATCCCGCGTGATGACAAAGTACGAATCAACTGGAGCACCTGCGCGGTCTGGGATACACCCAACGCCGCCGTTGGTTCGTCGAGAATGACCAACTGCGAATCGCGCATGACCGCTCGGGCAACGGCGATGGCTTGGCGTTGCCCGCCGGAAAGTGACGCGACCAATTGGCGTACGGACTTCACCGTCGAAACCGAGAGATCCTTCAATAACTGGTTGGTGGCCAACTCCATTTTGATCTCGTCGAGCATCGAAAACTTGGTCTCTTCGCGACCGAGATACATGTTCTGGACGATGTCGAGGTTGTCGCAAAGCGCCAGGTCCTGGTACACGGTGGCGATGCCTAAGTCCGTGGCATTTCGCGGAGTGTGGACATGAATTTCCTCGCCCTTCCAGTAAATGTGTCCGCTCGACGGCGCCCAGATTCCTGAAATGGTCTTGATGAGAACTGACTTGCCCGCACCGTTGTCGCCGATGAGTGCGGTGACCTGGCCATCGACAACATCCAGATTGACATTCTGGATGGCCTGGACCGCCCCGAAATTCTTCGATATTCCGCGCAGGCTCAGCAACACTGACGCCGAGCCTTCCCCCGAGCCGTCGTGCTCAGAAGGTCCACTCGTGGACGTTGGGAGGTTTGACGGCTCGGGGGTATTGCTCATGTTGTACCTACTACTTGATGCCGTAAGTGGTGCAGTCTGCCGAGTAGGTCGGAGGCGTGGCGCCCTTGACCGTAGGAGCGGACGTGGTGCACAGCGCTGACGCCTTGATCACCTTGTCGTGAATGACGGTGCTCTCGATTTTTGTAGGCGTGACCCATGTGGCGACCAACAGAACCGAAGGAACCTTCTTGAGGCTCTTGATCAGTGCCGCTGAGTCATTAGACGTGCCGTTGACTAAGCCCGCTGGTGGCTTAAGGCCCGCACGGAGGTAGATCGCCAGAGCAGCGGCGGCCTGTGCTTCTAGCCAGATTGGCTTGTACACGGTACCGCACTGGTAGCCAGCGATGATGTTCTGGAAACCGGTGATTGTAGCGTCTTGGCCCGTGAACGGCATCGTCTTAGGCGGAAGACCCTGGCTCTGCAGGTACCCGATGATTGGCGCAGCGTTCTCGTCGTTAGGCGTCACGACTGCGTTGATCTTCGGGTTCGCTGTGTAGGCACCCTGGAAGTCCGTCAAAGCCGCGCTTGGAGTCCAAGTTCCGGTGCTCTCAAGCACGGTGTTCGCTGAACCGGTCGTGGTGTTGTATCCGGCGGCGTTCAGTACTGCGTCGTAACCCTGAGCAAACAACGTTGCGTTGTTGTCAGTGGGGGCGCCCTTCATGACGTAGACCACTGGACTCTTCACAGCCCACGAAGTGATGCAACTCGTCAGGCCTGTACCGATCAACGTGCCGACCGCAACATTGTTGAAGCTGACGTAGTAACTACGGGCTCCACCAAGGGTCAGACGGTCGTAGTCGATGACTTTCACACCGTGGTCTTTCGCATACTGCTCAATGATTGCACCGGTGGTTGAGTCAAGCGGGTCGAGCAGGAGCACCTTGGCGCCCTTGGCAATGTCGGCCTGGGCGTCGGTGTACTGCGTTGTGTCGCTTCCCTGCGCGTTCTGAACCGTGTACTGCTTTGTGGTCAGACCGGCAGCCTTGAACGCTGCCTTCAGGTTCGGAGCGTCGAACTCCGTGTAACGCGATGATGAAACGGTGTCGGGCAAGATAACGGCAATTGAGCCCTTGCCCTTTTTGACAATAGTCTTCAGGTACTTCATCGTCGAATAGCTCGTATTAAACGTGCTGTCCTTCACCGTTGGTGTGCTTGCGGAACTTACCGCCGGTAGCATCGCGACGACAAAACTGCCGACCAGTGCCACAGACGCAAGCGCCTTCGCTGTCTTGAACTTCATTGTCCCCAACCCTTCTTTGGAGCCTGACGGCTCCGATAGTTTTAATCGCTTGCGAGCACCGCACAAACGCAACGCTCAGTCGTTGAAGTTAGCACCAAGATTCTTACGAAAAGTTCACCTTCTGTTCATTGACATGACATTGAAACGACAACGTTGTCCACTGGTAATCGACGGGAAGAACTCGACCCTGCGGAAACAAACATTTTGCGCCAAAAACTCAGCGGTAATTAACCAAATCTTTAGTTAGGTTGTTCGCCCAGAAATGAGTCCCGCAACACCGCAACTATTCAGTGCCGACGTGAAGTCCCGTGATGGTTCCGAGCAATGATTCGGCGGTGAACTCCGAGGTGGGAGCGTTGCGAACCACTGAGCCCAGTCGCAGAACGATGATGCGGTCGGTCACTTCGAGGACGTGCGGCAAGGTGTGCGAAATGAAGATGACCCCGAGGCCCCGAGCCTTGGCCGCCTTCATGACCGACAGAACCTCTCCCGCCTGGCGAGCACCGAGGTGGTTCGTCGGCTCGTCCAAAATTATGACCTTCTGCGCCCACGCGACAGCTCGTCCTATGGCGACGGCTTGGCGCTGGCCGCCCGAGAGTTGGCCCACTGTGCGTTTCGACGCGTGCACCGCGATGCCCGTCCGCTCGAGGTCGTCCGCGGCCTCTTGATCCATCGCTTTTTGGTCGAGAAAACCTAGTTTGCCTAGGAAACCCTTCTTCACCTTCTCTCGACCCAAGAACACGTTGGCCCCGATCGTGAGGTCCAGAGCCAGTCCAGAGTCCTGATAGAGCGTCTCAACGCCAGCTGCCATGGCTTCGTGGGGTGACTTCCACACGTGCGGCACGCCTTCAACCAGCAACTCACCGGAGTCCGGGGAATACACCCCGGAGAGGATTTTCACGAGCGTGGACTTGCCAGCACCATTGTCACCAACGAGCCCGACAATTTCGCCTGCTCCCACTGACATGCTGACGTTCCTGAGCGCGACAACATTTCCGTAGTTTTTCGACACACTGCGAACTTCGTAGAGGGGTGTGGAGTTTGACGTCATGAACTTTGCCTCGCACTCTTTCTTAGGGCCTGCGCCGTGGCGGCCGTCGCGATCAAGAGCGCCACCGCAACCTGGTTGTAGTTCGGCGACACATTCATGAAAATAAGTCCGCTGGACACGATGGTGATCATCCATGCAGCGATCACCGTGCCGCTAAGCCGGGCTGAGCCGCCGGTCAGACGAGCTCCACCGATCACCACGGCCGCAATCGCAATGAGTTCCTGGCCCGTTCCCGCTGTCGGTGCTCCCGAGCCCAGGCGCATGTAGACAAACATGCCCGTGATACCGGCGAGGGCGCCCGACAGGACGTAGACCGAGGTGACCTGCCGTTTCACGTTGATGCCCACAGCTCGCGCGGCGAATGCGTTTGAACCAACCGCGAAGGTGAAACGACCAAAACGGGACAAGTGCAGGAAGAGGCCCGCAACGAACGTGATGGCAATGATGATGAGCGCGGGATACGAGAAGATCCAAATCTTCGGAACAGTGAGGGCAATCGCGCCGGAGTTTTGTCCGATTGGCGCGCCCCCCGTGAGCACGAGACACATACCCGCTCCCGCACCCCACGTCACGAGAGTGGCGACAAATGGAACCAGTCGCGCGTAATGGATCAAGGCGGAGTTCACTACACCAACCAGTATTCCGATCCCGATGCACACAACCGTACCTACGCTCAGCACCAGGAGCTCGCTGTGCATCGCGAGGTGCTCCATCGCAATCGCGCCTACGACGCCCGACAGGCTCACGGTTGAGCCGACGGAGAGATCGATACCGCCGGTTGCGATGACGTACGTCTCACCCACGCCCAGAAGGACGAGCGTGCAGAAATTTGTGACGTTGTTGCCAAACTCGCCGGCTGATGCGAAGACGTGTCGGTTGAACGCAAAGAAAACAAAAATAGCGATGGTGACGAGGAGCAAGAGAAACTGCTGATTAGCCAACAGCCTGCGATACCACAGTTGGCTTCTGTCCGGTTTCTCGAATGACGACTCTTGAACCGGATCGACGATGATCGACACTAGGAAGTCCTCTCCTGGAACGAATTAGAAGAAATCACAACATACCTGCGACCAATTTCCGGCGAGCGCCCACAGGGAGAGTGGACGCCCGCCGGTCAGCAGGTCTGAGTCAGGCCAAGTTCGCCTGACTACGCCGTGGCGTAGGTGTACTTGGCCAGGAACGTCGAGTTCGACGTTGGCAACAGGGTCACGTTAGGCAACGTGGTGGTCTTAGAGACACCCTTGGGCAACTTGCCCGTCTTTAGATACGTGTAGGCGTTGAAGACCGAGTCGATTCCCTCCTGATAGGGGTCTTGGGCAATCAGCGCGGCGAAGACACCCGACGACAGCAGCGAGACGTTTGACGAGTAGGCGTCGTAGCCAACAAGTGCCACGTGACCGCTACCACAGACCGTCTTCGAACAGGCGAGGCCTCCTGCTTGGAGCGCAGACGCGGCGCCTTCTGCGTTGGTTCCGTCAATTGCGAAGATCCCATTCAACGGGGTCTTGCTCGACTGGGAGTATTCGGTGAGCCAGTTTTGAATATTGGTGTTCGCCGTTGTGGGGCTGGACTGTGAGTAAGCCTCGGCCAAGATCTTGATGCCCGGGTACTTCTTGGCGATCTCAGCCTTGAAACCGTCGTAGCGAAGGACGTTCGTGGTGGCGGTTGGTGAAGTCATTCCCACGACAACGTTGTACGTCTTGCCCGCGGTGTAGCCCATGGCCCCAGCCAACGCATCAGCGGCGGCCTGTCCCCCTTGAGCATTGTTACCGGTCACGAAACCCGTGATGTTCTTCAAACTGGCGTCCTGGGAGTCGACGTTGAAGACCGGAATGTGCTTCTTCACCGCAACCTTGACGTAGGGCTCGAGCGCCTTCGGGTCGGTGGGACCAAGGACAAGTGCCGAGGGCTTCGCCGAAGCCAACTGCGTCGTCACCTGCTGGACCACTGGAATCTGCGTCGACGGTGAGTACTGCGAAGGGTTTCCCTGCCAGATCAAATCGACGTGCAGTTTCGTCGCCTCGGCCTGTGCGCCAGCGTTCATCGAGATGAAGAAGGGGTCAGCTTCGGCGCCTACGACAAAAGCAATGGTGATCTTCTTCGATGATGAGGCGCCCGCAACGCTTGCCGAGCCCAAACCAACGAGAGCAATTGAGCTAACCGCCAGCGATGCCGCAACGACCGCCTTGGCGCCCGTCCAACGAGTTCGCGTGGGCGCGCCCGAGGTGAGTGATTCTTTATTCATTGAACTTCCCCCTTTTGTCCAATTCCCGAGACCATCTCAGAGTCAAAAGACAACGTTGTCGCACCTTAGCGACGCATAACTGCCTTGTCAAACACCCGCACGAGAAGTCGGAGTGACCGGCGCCAACCGAGGTGTGACCAGCGACTTTGCACGACCTGAGACCTCTTCGTTGTTTCGCTCATCGGCGTTCTTGTCGCCGAGGGGCCCTAACTCGTCGGAGGGATCTCCCCCGAACCTCGCTGAATGAGTTGCGTCGTGATCACCACGTGACGGGGTTCCGACCTGTCGCCGTCAATCCGTTCAAAGAGAATTCGCGCAGCTTCTCGACCGATGGCGACGACGTCTTGTGCAACGACCGTGACCGCCGGTTGCAAGAGGTCGGCCATCAGAAAATCATCGAACCCTACGAGTGCAATCTTGTCCTGCGACCCAGTTTCTCGAAGAGCGCGAACCGCGCCCATCGTGAGAAGGTTCTGTCCGGTGAAGAAGGCCGTCGGCGGCTTCTTCGAACGAAGGATTCTCAACACCGTCGCGTGGGCCGAGTCGATCGTCCGCAGGTCTTGGACGACCAGAGCCGGATCCACCGGAATGCCCGCGTCCTTCAGCGCGTCCAGGTAGCCCAGGTGGCGCTCTTGTGCTGTCGAAATTGTCGTGGCATCACCCAGGTAGCCAATTCGTCGATGTCCGACGTCGATCAGGTGGCGTACCGCGGCTTGAGTTCCTTCGCGCGAATCGCTGAGAACCTGGTCCGCCTTCAGCAAAGAGGGTGGTCGATCAACGAAAACAAAGGGAATTCCGGCCTCTTGCTCTTGGCGCAGGTACTGATGATCGTGACTCGCCGGCGCAATGATCACGCCATCCACGCGGTGCCTCGACAGTGAGGTGGTGAGCTCGTGCTCGCGTACGGAGCTTTCGTCAAGGCTGCCACCAAGCACCGAGACCGAGCGTTTCGTAGCGACCTCTTCAACCGCCCGGTAGATAGTTGCCGAAAACGGGTTCGAAAGATCCTCGAGCAGGACGCCTATTGTTGACGAACGACCATCGCTTCTTCGAAGCGCGCTCGCCCCGAAGTTTGGTTGATACCTGAGTTGCTCGGCGGCTTGGCGCACTCGCGCGGCCAACTCGGTGTTCACGGTCGGCTCGTTGTTGATGACCCGTGAGACCGTCTTCAAACTCACGCGCGCCAGCGCCGCGACGTCCTTCATCGTGGCGCGAAGCAGTACGGGCCTGGTCGTCATCTTTTCAGTCATTCGTCGTTCCCAACATGAGAGCAATCTGCCAAAGAATTCCTCTGACCGAGTTGACTCGATGGTAGGTGAGATAACGTTGTCTTCACAACATTTAATTTGCTCTTCTGATTAATAACGAAAAGTTACGAGGAATTACAAGGTGTTCAGTATTCAGTCCATTGTGAGGATGAATTCACTATGAGCAAGAGGACTATTGCAGTAGTCGGTGAAAACCTCGTCGATCTCTTCGTCGATGGAGCAGGCGCGGTCACGCCGGTGCCCGGCGGCGGGCCATTCAACGTGGCACGCACCATCTCTCGTCTGGGTCAGTCCGCCGTCCTCTTCAGCGGTGTCTCCACGGACGAATTCGGCCGAGTTCTGCAATCGGCGCTGAAGGCGGATGGCGTCAGGCTGGCTTTACCTCGACCAATCAACTTCCCCACCTCGCTCGCGATTGTGGAGGTGACCAACGGCGGGCCCCGTTACAGGTTTCATCTCAACGGCACCGCCGCATTCCAGCTCGACGAACCAAGCGCGCTTGCGGCGTTCAATGCCCTGGGTGATGACGTCGCTGCTCTCTATATTGGAACGTTGGGACTGCTCGTCGAACCCATGGCCTCAGCCGGCGAGTCACTCGTGAACGCAGCGTCGCCGAGCACACTCGTCGTGCTCGACCCTAACTGTCGCCCGTCGGCAATTACTGACCACGACGGGTATCGGGGCCGACTGGCTCGTCTCTTTCGCCGCAGCGACGTCGTGAAGGTCAGTACCGAGGATCTGGCCTATCTCTCGCCCGATTCCCCGCCCGAGGAGGCGGCCCACGCCATCATGGTTCAAGGCACCCGGTGCGTCATCGTCACCGACGGCCCCGACCAGGTTCACGTGTACGGCTCAGATTTCTCGCTCAGCGTCGACGTTCCTACGGTCAGCGTCATTGACACGGTGGGGGCCGGTGACGCCCTCGTTGGCGGTTTTCTCGCGTGGTGGATCGGCCACGATTTCAGCCGCTTGGACGTCTTGAACCGCCGCAACGTCAGGGCGGGGATCGAGGCGGCGGTGAAGATCGCCTCGAACACCTGCACGCGTCGAGGCGCCGAACCCCCGTGGGCTCATGAAGTCGAGGCGACGCCCGGCTGGGAATGGCTCTAGAGGAAACCGAGGACCTTCTCGATCGTTTCCATGATGGACACCGTCTCGTCGAGTGGCATCGCCGGGCTCTCCAGCAAGCCCTCATGAATGCAGCGCGCTACTTCGACTGCCTCGTGATGGAGCCCTCGCCCCTCGTCGGCAAATTCAAAACGTGTCTCGTCGCCACTGCGTTTAATCAGCGTGAACGACGTAGGTGCGTAGAAGTCGCCGTCAATCTCGATGCGCGCCTTTACGCCAGTGATGCTCGCGCGGGTCGCGCTTCTCGCGCGCGTCGTGCACGTCAGCACGGCGTGCGCGCCGCTCTCGTAACCGAAGAGCATTGAAGACTGACCGTCGACGCCAGTGAAGGCCAGGTCCACCAGGGCAGTCACCCGACTGGGCTCACCAAGGATCATTGAAGCAAAGGAGATTGGATAGACACCCAGGTCCAAGAGCGCGCCCCCACCTAGTTCAGGAGCGAACAGGCGAGAGGCGGGGTCCTCTTCGAACCATTGACCGTGGTCTGCCTCGACCGTCACGATCTCGCCGAGCTCGCCATTGGCGATCAACTCTCGTATCGCCACCACGTGGGGCAGGAAGCGCGTCCACATTGCCTCCATCATGAAGAGCTTTTTCTCGCGAGCCACCCGCACAAGGTCGCGCGCCTCACTGGCGGTCATCGTGAAGGCCTTCTCGACTAGCACCGGCTTGCCGTGCTCGAGGGCGAGCAGCGCATTGTCGTGGTGCATCGGATGAGGCGTCCCCACGTACACAACATCAACGTCGGGATTAGTCAACAACTCTTCGTACGAAGAGTAAGGGTGTGGGATATTGAATTCATTGGCAAAGGCGTTGGCTGACTCACTCGAACGCGACCCCACCGCGACAATGACGCCTTCGTCAATGAGTTGGATGTCACTGGCGAACGTGTGGGCGATGCGGCCGGTGCCGATCACTCCCCAACGAAGTGGTGAAGTCATGATTCCCTCCTCGGTAATCTCCTGATGATCTCGATTTCGTCAGACTACTCAGGCTCGACGCAGAGCTGAGCCACTGAAAGCACCTATCAAAAGGCCTAGCACTGCGTACTTGGCGGGACACGAACCTCAGTACATCACGGCAGCCAATGACTTGGCGGCTTCAAGGGGTGAGCGGATGGATGGGCGTGGCAACTCCTTACCAGGAGCGGAACACCACGCAGTTGGTCGAGTACGTCATCGCGACCCAACGTCGCGAAGGTGATGGCGACGCGGATACCGGCCCGAAGTAGGGCCGGGTGGACTAAAACCAGTGCATGGCTCAACTTCACGAACCCCGCCGGACGCAACGACTTATCTTGCGCAAACCTGAACTCGCGGATCTCGACGATCTCTCGTTGATCTACGCCAACGAAGAGGTCAATCGGTATCTCTACTCTGAGCCCCGCGATCGTGCGCAGACTCTGGCCGCGCTCGAAAAAATCATCGCCAGGCCTCGCGAGATTTCGAGTGAAAACGAGCTGACCGTCGCAGTCATATCGCCCGAATCTGGTCGAGTGATCGGTTACTTCATTTTGAAATGGACGGCGAACGAGCACCGACAAGGAGAGATCGGCGGTGCGTTGCATCCGGAGTTTCACGGCCAAGGTTTCGCTACTGAGGTCTACCGTGAGCTGCTCAACATTGGCTTCGCGGACTACTCCCTGCACCGCCTTGTTGGTAGCTGCGACGGGCGCAACACCCCTTCGATCAAATCATTGACAAAGGCTGGATTACACCAAGAGGCCCATTTTGTCGAAAACGAGTTCGTCAAAGGTGAATGGACCGACGAAGTAGTCATGGCAATTCGCATCGATCAGTGGAAGGGGTTCCCAAAAGGCGACGAGGTCCACGATGACGGGGTTGGTGCCCCAAACCCGTAGGGTCGTTGCGTGCCACTGCTTCGCGATATCAAGGACCAACTGGGATCGCCCTATCTGCTCGATCACGCTGACAATCCAGTCGATTGGCGGATGTGGGATAACGAGGCCCTCGGCGAAGCTCAACGCCTCGATCGACCAATCTTTCTTAGCGTCGGCTACGCCTCATGTCATTGGTGTCACGTCATGGCCCACGAATCATTCGAGGACCCCGACGTTGCCCGACTTTTAAACGATTCATTCGTTTCGATCAAAGTTGACCGAGAAGAACGCCCCGACGTGGATGCTCTCTATATGGCCGCCACCCAGCTCTTGAGCGGCCACGGCGGCTGGCCTATGTCTGTCTTTCTGCTGCCCGACGGCCGGCCCTTCATGGCCGGCACTTACTACCCGCCCGTTGACCGGCACGGCCAGGTTGGATTCTCTCGCCTCCTGCTCGCGATGGCTGAGGCGTGGGCGAACCAGCGCGAGGCCGTAGTCAGCCAGGCCGGCGAACTTCGTGACGCCATGGAACGAGAGATTGCTTTCATCGACCACCTGGGGGTGCACTCTGAGCCACTGGATCTCGGTGCTGCTCGCGACACTCTGCGCGACGAACTCGTAGCCCGAGTTGACGGGTACGGAGGCTTCGGCAGCGCCCCGAAATTTCCGCGCCCCAGTTACCTCGAAGCGTTGCTCGACTACCGCGACGCCGAGACGGTCGAGGCCGCGGCGCGCACCCTTGACGCGATGTCGCGAGAGGGCCTCTACGACCACGTCCGCGGCGGCTTTGCGCGCTACAGCGTCGACGCCGAGTGGCGCGTGCCGCATTTCGAAAAGATGTTGAGCGACCAGGCCCTGCTCGCGAGGGCGTACCTGCGCGCCAGCCGGGCCGTTACCGGGCACCCAGAGTGGCGTGACGTTGCCCTCGATGCCCTTCATTTCGTCTTGAATGACCTGAAAGTCGCCCACGGGTACGGCTCGTCGCTCGATGCCGACGCAAACGGTGTTGAAGGCTCCCACGTGACGTGGACACCCGACGAAGTTACCAAGGCCCTCGAGCGAAAAAACCTCGGCGTCGACGTACCCGCCGTGCTGACCCGCTACTCCATCACCTCGCCGGGCCTGTTTGAAGGTCGATCCATTCCTCGGTTGTCCGAAGGCGTGCCCTTTGTCACCCCCGCCGCTCTGCGCGACGCACTCGATGCCCTGCGAGAGGCCCGCGCCCTTCGCCCACAGCCCGCGCGCGATCCGAAGGTCATCCTTGAATGGAACTCGATGCTCGCGTCGGCCCTGGTGATGACCGGCGACGATCAACTCATTGAACGAGCCCTCGAACTTCTTGAATCCCTCGCCCTCTCCCACCAAAAGGATGGGGCGTGGTGGCGAACCGAGCACCATAACGCCTTCGCCACGGCGAGCGATGTGGCGTGGTTCATCGACGCCCACGTCGACGCCTTTGAGGCAACCGGCGACGACCGCTGGATTGAGCGAGCGAGCGAGACTGCGGTGTACCTTCTCGATCACTACTGGGACGGTGAGGTACCCTCCACTCGCTCGCCTCACGTCGGCAAGGGCGTGTTCTTTCAGTGCGACTTGGTGACTGATCTTCTCGCGAGGCCCAAAGAGATCTTTGATGGAGCGACACCATCGAGCCACGCGGTCACGTGTCGGGCGCTGGCCCGCCTGGCACTTTGCAAGGATGACGGCGACATGCTCGCGATTGCCGAGCGACTCGTTGAACTCGCCGCGAATCTGATCTCTTCGCACCCGAGCGCGGTCCCCGACCTCGTGGCGGCATCGGGCTACGCCCTGCAAGGCGTCGAGGTGGTGATTCCAGGAGCAGCGAGCGCGCTGGCGAACCACGTACGATCATTACCTATGTCGCGCACTGTCTTAGTCACCGGAACGGGCTCGTCCCCACTGCTCGAAGGACGCAGTCCCGGCTGGGCCTACGTGTGCCGGGCCGGAGCCTGCCAACTCCCCGTGACCAGCATCGACGACCTCGATCAGCAACTCGAGCAGGCGAGCCTCTAATGGCCCTTTTTGGACGTGACCCCGCCGCGAAGGCCATCAAACGACTGGTCGAACGCATGCCTGAGCGCTCGAGCGTTGATCTCTCACCCGGCACGACCGTGTTCGGATTGGTGCTGGGCTCGACCAACGAAACGACCACTGTTGTCGATCTGGCCTCCCAGACGATTGTGCGATGGCGTATCCCGTGGCCAGCTGACTTTGTCACTGACCTTGCCGTCTTCGACGTTGTCGAAGGTCAACTCGCCTATGACATTGAACGCAACGATCTGGCCCAACCCGAGGCCGTGACCCTTTCGGAACTTCCGCGCCGACTCGGAACGTACCGTGGCCGGCGTGTTCGCAGATGGCTCGAACAACTCGCCAGTCCAGCCGATGGACCGCTCTTTGGGTTCCGGGGCCCCAGCGCTCCGTACTGGGAGTTTCGAGGTGAACGTCCGAGCGTTGCCCTGATTGCCGCTGACCGGGGGCCGCAGTTGCTCCGTCGACATGATGACGGGTCCACCTGGGTCCGCTTCGGCTGGTTTGGCGACGACGTATGGCTGCTCTGTGAAGACGCCCACGCGATACGAACAATAGAAGCAACCCGACGCTCGTCGCTCGCGGGAAAGGACCTCGCCACGTCGCTGGGGTTTCGGCCGACCTACGTGTTGACCACGCTTTCCCAGCCCATTGACGGCCACTGCTACAAGAGCTGCACTGGCCTTTTACCGCGAGGCTGAACTACCTGGGCAGTTTTCCCGAGGCCAGCGATTCCGCCATGGCCCATCCAAATACCACGAGACGCTGTCCGCCCTCGGGGGTGATTGCCTCGAAGAAAGTCGCCGCTCCCTCTGGAACAGCACCCTTGGCGGCGCTGTAATCGAGCCCCCCGACGGGTCCCGGACTGACGGTCATTATGAAAGTCTGGTCATCGATTGACTTTTCCGAGCCGAACCGTTTGGCGAGGCGTCGCCCCCACGCGCGGTCTTCACCCGTGGGCTTGTAGCCCAGGCGCGGCACAACATCTTCGAGCCCGGCGAATGCTCGAAAGCCGTCCGGCGTGGTGAGACGCGAGCCCAGCAACACATCCTCGTCGGGGAAAGCGAGCAGCGCACGACGGAACTGATCGTGCAGGATCGTCTTGAGCGTCTGGTCGGACTTGGCATTGCGGTCAACCAGCAAGAGCCCCACAAGTAGCGACGGTGTTCCACCGATGCGCTCGAGGGTGCAGAATGCGTAACCGCGCAATTTATTGCCCTCGCGGACGTGCGTCACGAGGACCCACTCCTCACGTTGCTTGGACAAGAAACCAATGTCGAAATTAGGCTCTCGGTCAACACAGAGATCGGCCATTTCGGCCAGCTCTACGTCGCTCAAGGCGGTGGTGTCCTTCGTGGTAACAGTCATGGCCATAGACATCCATTCTACGGGAGTTCCGAGCACCTCTAATCCGCTCAGGCCTTTATGACGTTTCGCCCAAACTCGGAGCGCAGATCGGCCACGACTCCGGCAATATTCACGTTAAATTCCGGCCCTAGCCTGAAGATCTTTCCGTCCGCACCGGTTTCGACGATGACCGGTGACTTGCCCGGGTAGCGCGAAATTATTTCGCGCAGCGCTCCGATCGAGGTTGACGTGAGGTCTTCGGGGCGCAACGTGAGGCGTAACTCACCCACTCCCCGATCAAATTTCAACAACTCAACCTCGAGCGCACTGAAGCGCAACTCGTCGTCACGGCTATCGATACGGACCTTCATGAGCACGATGTTGTCCTTCGTGAGGAACCCGCTGCATTTCTCGAAGTTACGGGCCGAGAAGTTGATCTCAATTGAGCCACCCAGGTCTTCCAGAACGGTTCGAGCGTACTGCTGGCCCGCTTTGGTTGTTCGTATCTGCACCTCGGCCAGGATGCCCCCCACCGTCACCGCGCGTCCAGATTTGGAAAGCTCCTCGCCGCGCTCCCTGATCGAGAGCACCGTACCGTCAGTCTTCGCTGCGAGCACGCTTTCGACTTCGTAGAGGGGGTGGTCGGAGATGTACGTTCCCAGCATTTCGCGCTCGAAGTCCAATTTCACGGACTTTTCGAACTCAATATCGGAGAGGGCAATCTCGGTGCCCTCCCAGTCGTTGTTGTCCTCATCCGCGCCCATCGTCGCAAAGAGGGTCGTAATCCCCAGCGAAAGATCCTTGCGCCGACTGAGCGTCACGTCAATAATCTCGTCGACCTTCAACAAGAATCCGAGTCGTGGCACGCCGAGCGAATCAAACGCCCCGGCCTTGATGAGAGACTCCATCGACCGCCGGTTCAACACCGCAGGGTCCACTCGACGAACAAAGTCATAGACCGAAGCGAACTGACCACCCGCTTCTCGCTCGCTGACGATCTTGTCGACGAGGGCCTCACCTACGTTTCGAACGGCCGCCATTCCAAAGAGGATGGTGTTCTCTTGGCTGAGACTTGGCGCGTACTCGGCGAATGACTCGTTCACGTCGGGCACGCCCACCGTGATGCCCATCTGGCGAGCTTCGTTGAGGTAGATCGAGGCCTTGTCCTTGTCATCTCGAAACGAGGTCAGCAGCGCCGACATGTACTCAACGGGGTAGTTCGCCTTGAGCCAGGCGTTCTGATACGCGATCAGCGCGTAGCCGTAGGCGTGGCTCTTGTTAAAGGCGTAGTCCGCGAATGGTTCAATCTTGTTGAAGATCGCCTCGCCGAGCCCTCGACCGTAGCCCTCACGCTCCGAGCCGTCGACGAACTTGGCACGCTGGGCTTGGATCATCTCGCGGATCTTCTTCGAGCACGCCTTTCGAAGGTTATCGGCCTCGGTCATGGAGAAGCCGGCGATCTTGGTGGCGACGCGCATGATGTCTTCTTGGTAAATCATCAGGCCGTAGGTTTCGCCGAGGATCTCCTCCAGGTCGTCGTGGTCGTAACTGACCTCTTGTCGGTGGTTCTTGCGATCGGCGTAGTCGTTGTGGACGTTTTCGCTCAAGGGACCCGGCCGATAGAGCGCGACGAGAGCGGCGATGTCGTCAAAACTGGTCGGGGCGAGTCGCCGCATGAGTTGGCGCATTTTGTCGCCCTCGAGCTGAAAGATCCCGATGGAATTTCCCAACTTCAACATCTCGAACACCTTGACGTCGTCGAGGGGCACGTGGTCGATGTCAACTGGTTCTGCGTGGCGACGTTTGATGTGCACCAACGTGCGCTCAATAATCGCGAGGTTACGCAGGCCCAAGAAGTCAATCTTCAGGAGGCCGAGTTTTTCGATGGCGCTCGCCTCGTACTGCGTGACAATGGGCGCGTCGTCAACCGACCCGTTGGGGCCGGACTTTCGCTGAACCGGCACGTATTCAAGAACTGGCTCTTTGGTGATCACGACCGCGGCGGCGTGAATGCCGTCTTGTCGACGCTTGTCCACAAAACCCTTCGCCACGTCGACCGAGTGCTTTACCTCGGGGTCTGTGTCGTAGAGCGTCCGGAGCTCTGCGGCCTCGGCGTAGCGCGCCTCGTACCCCGGCATCGGCTTGAAGCACGCCTCGAGGGGTACGTCCTGGCCCATGACCAGGGGCGGCATGGCCTTGGCGATCTTGTCACCGAGTTGGGGCGGATAGCCGAGGACCCGAGCGGCGTCTCGCACGGCGGCGCGTGCCTTGATCGTCGAAAACGTCACGATCTGAGCCACGTGGTCCGAGCCGTAACGTTCGGCGGCGTAACGAATCATGTCGCCGCGATACCGCTCGTCAAAGTCCATGTCGATGTCGGGCATCTGCTTTCGCCCCGGGTTGAGAAAGCGCTCGAAGATCAGTCCGTAGTGGATCGGGTCGAGGTCAACGATTCTGAGGCAGTAGGCGATGCAACATCCCGCCGCCGACCCCCGCCCCGGACCCACTCGGATACCTTTTTCGCGAGCGTGACGAATGAGATCCCACACGACGAGGAAGTAGTCGGAGAACCCCATGTCGGCCACGACGCCCAGTTCGTATTCGAGACGTTCGCGGACTTCATCGTTCAGCGAGTCACCGTAGCGCTCACGGGCTCCCTGGTAGCTGAGTTCGCGCAGCAGTCGATTCGCACCATCCTTGTGGGTTGCGCCCTGAAACTCCACCGGAATCGGAAATTGGGGCAGCGCGTCGTTGTCGAACTCGATCGTGACGTTCGCGCGTTCAGCAATCGCGAGGGTGTTGTCACACGCGTCGGGCAGATCGCGAAAGAGATAGCGCATTTCCGCGGCTGTCTTCAGGTAGTGCTGATCGCTTTGGAATCGAAACCTGTTGGGATCGGCCACGAGCGAACCCGTGCCAATGCAAAGCAACGCGTCGTGCATCTCGGCGTCGCTGTGACGGACGTAGTGCAGGTCATTCGTCGCGAGCAGCGGAGCTCGCAGATCCTTCGCTATTTGCAGCAGATGAGGGTTCGTGCGAATCTGTTCGGGAATTCCATGATCTTGCATCTCAATAAAGAAACTCTCTTGACCAAAGATAGTCTGAAGGCGCCCCGCCAACTCGAGCGCCTTGCCGTAATTGTCTTGCAAGAGCGCCTGCAGCACGACCCCACCGAGGCAACTGGAAGTCGCGATCAGCCCCTCGGAGTATCGCTCAAGCAACTCCCAGTCCAAGCGGGGCTTGTAGTAATACCCTTCGAGAAAGGCTTTGGAGGAGAGTTCGCGCAGATTGCGGTAACCCTGGTTTGACTCTGCGAGCAACGTCAGATGGTGATAGAGCTTCTGCCCACCTTCAGTTTCGCCACCCGTATCGTCGATCTTGCCTCTACGAGGAGGACGGTCGAATCGGGAGTTGGCGGCCATGTAGGCCTCCAACCCAATGATGGGCGTCAACCCATGCTTGCGGCAGGCCTCGTAAAAGTCGATGACGCCGTAGAGGTTGCCGTGATCGGTGATGCCTATTGCGGTCTGACCATCCGCTTTGGCGGCAAGCACCATCTCCTCAACGCGTGCGGCTCCGTCGAGCATCGAGTACTCGGTGTGGTTATGCAGGTGGACGAAGCTCTCAGCCATTAGCTGATCTCTTCCTTTCGACGACGAGGACCAAAATTACACGGGTGGCATTTGGACGCTAGTACCAGTGTGCCACGGCCCACGATGCACCGTTTAGAGATACGTCCCCGCGCGGGGCTCGCCACTGGCTGGATTGAGTGAACGATCCCGCATCTTCTCCAACTGGGCGGCGGCGGCCGCCTGCTGAGCGAAGAGTGAGGCCTGAATACCGTGAAATAGTCCTTCTAGCCAGCCCACGAGTTGAGCCTGCGCAATGCGCAGTTCTGATTCGCTCGGAATCTCGGTGCTAAAGGGCGGCGCCATCCGGGCGAGTTCGCCTCCCAGATCCGGCGAAAGAGCACTCGAGAGCTCGGTTATCGAAATCTCATAGATCTCTCGGAGCCGCGCTCGCCCCCCCTCATCCAGAGTGGCGCTCCGGGCTTCGTCGAGGAGCGACTTCACCATCGAGCCGATGCGCATCACCTTGGCCGGCTGACTGATGAAATCGGAGTCCGGATCTTCGGGGGCCTTCGCACCTTCATCGCCGGGCGCGAGGACCTCATCGGGGTTAACTTTGACATTGTCATTTTGCTCTTGTTCCACCTACGCAGTGTGCCAGAAAGAATGACCTGGCGTTACACGTTCGCTCCGTCAAACCCAAAGGTAGACTCAGTTAATGAGGGTTTCGACACGTGGAGACTACGCCAGTAGGGCATTGCTGAGTCTGGCCCTGCGCGACGATTTGTCAACTCCCACTTCGGTCAGGGACCTCGCCGAACGGACGGGCCTGCCCCAGCCTTACCTCGAACAGATCCTGCTGAGCCTGAAAGGCGTCGGTCTTGTACGGTCAAAGCGGGGTGTGGGCGGTGGGTACGTCCTAGCTCGCGGTGCCGATTCCATCACGCTCGCCGAGATTGTGGCCGCGGTTGACGGGCCCATTGTGGCCGGAGATTTCGGTGAACCTCATCGCGATGGGGCCTGTGACCACGAGGGACAGTGTGTCTTGCTTGGTGTGTGGGCCGACGTTGGCAACCACATGCGAGAGCACCTCGCCAGCTTCACCCTCGCGGACATGGTGATCCAGGCCCAAGGGGGCCAGCCCGTCAAACGCACCCACAGTTCTTAACTAATTCTAAACTTCCTCGTAAGCTAATAGCTTGAACTGGCATTTGTGACGTGGTAAATTAGTCATGCGTCCATAGGAGAAATACCAAGGCCTCGGCGCGCCGACCTTGTAACTACGACCAAGGAGTTGCAGTGAGCATTACACCTCGCCGTTCAGCAGTGAACACCAACGACATGCTGGGGCTTCTCATGCGAGACCTCGACCGCTACCCCATGCCCAATTACGACGAGCAGGTCGAGCTCGCCAAGCGCGTCACCGCTGGGGACGAAGAAGCTAAGAAGCAGATGGTCGCCGCGAACCTGCGACTGGTTCTGCACTGGGCCCGTCGTTACCAAGATCGCGGCGTCGAAATGGTGGACCTCGTGCAAGAGGGGACCTTCGGGCTCCTTCGCGCCGTCGAAAAGTTCGACTGGGAGCGCGGCTTTAAGTTCTCAACCTACGCCACGTGGTGGATTCGCCAGGCGCTTCAGCGTGCGGTGCAGCAGCACGGACGCACGATTCGGATCCCCTTGGAGGTCGGCGAACAGCTCCAGCGCCTCGAGGCCACCTCAGCCGAGTTGACGTCCATCTTTGGGCGTAAGCCCACCGACGATGAACTCACCGAGGCGACCGGCATGTCAAAAGAGGTGCGCCAGGGCCTTCGCGGTCTTGCGGGAGTGACCGCCAGCCTCGACCAGCCCGCATCGTCTGACTCGGCGACCACGCTGGGCGACCTCGTCGCTCCAAGCCAGCAAGACTGGGTCGGCGAGATTGAACAGAGCATGATGGACGAGCAGTTGCACGGAGCCTTGGCTAAGTTGACCGATCTCCAACGTGAAGTGTTGACTCTACGCTTTGGGCTGAACGGTGCTACTCCCCTCTCGCTGCAAGCCACGGCGACCAAGATGGATATCGGCGTTCGCCGAGTGCGTCGGGCCGAGGAAGAAGCGTTGGAGATGTTGCGAGTCGACAGCGCAGTGCTCGCCACCAGGGAGAACGCTTAAAGCTCCACCGTTGGGGGCACCAGCAGGCGCAGGTCCTCCGGGAGCGGAACACTGACGGTCAGCCACTCATCGGTACGAGGGTGCGCGAATGCGAGCGTCGTTGAGTGCAGGAAGAATCGATCCTCGGGCAGACGTCGTTCACGACGATGGCCGTAACGAGGATCGTTCACCACGGGGTGACCAATGGTGGCCATGTGGACGCGAATTTGATGAGTTCGCCCGGTATCCAGTTGAAGACGAAGCAGCGTCATCGCGTGGGGCTTGTCGATGCGGCTCAGCACTTCGTAACCAGTTCGCGCCGCACGTCCGTCCGCTCGAACAGCCATCATGGTCGGAGTGCGCGTGGAACGACCGATCGGCGCGTCAACAACACCCCTCTCTTCGGCTACGTGCCCTTCGACCATGCCGAGGTAGGTACGTTCCATGAGGCGCTCGGCCAATTGGGTGCTGAGATTCAAAAACCCTTCAGGCGTCTTCGCCACCACCAACACACCTGAAGTGCCCTTGTCGAGTCGATGAACGATTCCCGGTCGAAGAGGGTCACAGAGACCCTCGGCGCTCAACTCCTGCATCCGAGGATAGAGCGCGAGCAGCCCCGCAACCAACGTTCCAGTTCGTTGGCCCGCTCCAGGATGAACCACTTGGCCGGGCGCTTTATTCACGACCGCAAAGTCGATATCGTCGAGGACCACGTCCACCGCAACCGAGGGATCCGGCTGTACGACACCGCTCTCGGGCGGCGGAATAATCGCGACCAGACGCTGACCCTCGGTCACCGCAATCGAGGATTTCATCACGACCTTGTCGTTCAGAGTGACACCCCCGTTGGTCAGGATGTTGCTCGTCTCGGATCGCGAAAGACCGGTGAGCATCGAAAGGACCCGGTCGATTCGAATATCGGCGAGCGATGCGGGAACAATGAGGTCGAGAATCTCTCCGTCAAAGGGGTCGACCGTCGAATCATCACTCATCGTGACAACAACCGTTCCCCGCGCAAAGCCGCCACCATCAGGATAATAAAGGCCGCCGTGATCGAGACATCGGCCAGGTTGAAGACGGGAAACGAACTGATCGCCACGAAGTCGGTTACCTGATGAGGATGGGCCGTCACGCGGTCAATGACGTTCGCGAGGCCCCCACCAATCAAGAGTCCAAAGCCCGCGGCCGGCAAGCCGGGTTGGGCTTGAAGCCCTACCACGACCACAACGACGGCGATCACAACGGTAAGTATCGTCGTCACAAGAGGCCCCGACTGATTAATGGAAAAGGAGATTCCCGAGTTGTACTGCAGGCGAAGCCAAACAGCTCCGCCTACATGAACACTATGCGCGGCGAGCGCGTTTCGAGCCCAGGCCTTCGTAACGGCATCGAGGGCGGTGACCACGAGTGCCACCACCACCACGGTGGTATTTACGCCAAGGGCTAGACGCTTGCGCGGCACGACACACACGTAAAGACCGGCAATTGCGCCAAGAGCCGGGGCTTGGAGATTGCCTCGTAACACTCGTCACAACGTCCGTAACTGCCCTCATCAATGCGTGCGATGGCGACGTCGATTTCATCGACTTTCAAGCGTAACGCTGCGGCGAAGTCCTTCAGTTGGTCTCGCTGGATATCCGACGCGACGCTGCTGCCGTCCTCGTCGTCGTACTCGAGCCGTTCACGGTCGACCAGCATTTCGTTGGCTTCAGACTCGCTGATTGCAATCTGGGCACTCGTTGACCCTCGTGCTTCCAGTAGCAGAACTCGGAGCTCCTCGAGGAACGCAGTGTCGTTACCGTACGGCTTGGAGTGCATCTTTCGTTCGAGCGCTTCGACGCGCTTGCGCTCTTCAGCGTCACGACGCTCTTGACGCTTCAACTCTTCCAGATTACGGCGTTCGATCTCGCGCTGCTTGCGAAGCTTCTCGGCCTCGATGGCCTTGCGCTTCGCATCGATCTCGCGCTGCTTCTTCGCCTCAGCGGCGGCTCTTTCGCGGGCCTTACGCTGAACCTCACGTTCCTTGGCGGCGGCCTTGGACTTCGCCTCNNTTCGCCTCGCGCTCCTTGAGGGTTCTGGCGGCGGCGGCGGCCTTCGCCTTCTCGGCGGCGGCCTTTATGGCGGCGGCGGCCTTTTGATCCGAAGTTAGGGCAACAGCTTTCTTCACTGCCTTTTTCACGACCGACTTCTTTGCGGGAGCCTTCTTTGCGGGAGTCTTTACGGCGACAGCCTTCTTTGCGATTTTCTTCACGACAACTTTCTTGGCCGAAGCCTTTTTTGTGGGGGCCTTTAGGGCGGTTGATTTTGATGCGACGGCCTTCTTCACGGCCTTCTTGACCGGAGCATGCTTCGCGGGGGCCTTCGTGGCGTTCTTAGAGTTGGACGGCATAGTTGACTCCTCGAGTTGCAATGAACAAGTGCGCGCCGACCCTACCAGCAAGAACGAGGCTTACGAGCGATCGTCGCGCGAGGGCTGTTCAAAGTTGAGCACTTGACCGATTGTCTGCTGATGAGGCCCGGGGGCTGGGGGTGGCGAAGTGGGTCGAGCAAGATCCGATGCGGGAGGGGCGATCCTCGGTGCGGGGCTCGGCAACGGCCCTGCGCCGGCTGGACGAACGCCGCCGACGTGCAGCGAACTTTCAATCCAGCGTGAGAACTCTGCGAGGGCACCACTCAGTCGAGTGCGCTCGGTCTCCAACTGACGAGCGAGGAGGTCGACGTCTTCACTCAAACGTTGTTTCAGACCGTTGAGACGATTGACTTCGTCTTCGGCGCGGCTGCGAGCCTCGGAGACTATTTGACGGGCGCGCTCTTGGGCCGTGGTCGTCATCTCTCGCGCCTTGGACTCGGCCTCTTGCTGGGCCTGCTCGATGAACTGCTGAGCCATCACAATCATCGCCGTGACTTGCTCGGCGCCCGCGCCCGAAACCACCACGCGCGGCAAAGGCGCTGGGGTTACGGCCGGAGCCTGCACAGGTGTTTGGCCGGTCGCCGTGAAGTCCGAGCCACTCTGCAGCTGATTGATCCGCTCCCCCGCCTGGCGCAACTGTTGGCGCATTTGGTGAAGCTGGTCCTTCAGTTGACGAGTCTCCACCGAAACTCGCTCGAGAAATTCATCTACCTCATCGACGTTGTAACCCTTGAGGCCAACTTTGAAGGCCACCGTGTCGATGGCGTCGAGGGCTGAAAGAGCGTTATCCGTGCTGTCCATGCTGCCACCCTACCGCCCCAGTAAGGCAAAGTAGTGATTTACACGCCTAGATGACGGCGTTTATGATCTCCAAAACAACGACCGCGATGAGCACCGAGAAGTCAATACCCACGCCGCCGATACGCGGTCGGGGCATGATTTGGCGGATGGGACGAAGTACCGGCTCGGTCAACCGCGCGAGGAAGTGCTTGGTGGAAGCCAAACCACCACTTTGATTCGTCGAAGGGAACCAACTCAAGAGCGCGGAGATGATCAGAATCCAAATGTAGAGAAAAATTATCTCATGAATGAGGCCCATTAAAAACCCGTTGACTGGTAGTTCGAAGCTCGAAGCTGCTCGCGAACCTCGGGACTTAGGTGTGTGCCCTGAGGACTTACCAGGTAGACAGCGCCCTTTTCGAGGATCTCCACTTTGGCGTTAAGGGCGTACGCGGTACCTGACGCGAAGTCCACCAGGCGTCGTCCGAGGCCCGGATCGACCTGGGTGACCAGCATGACCACGGCCCTGTTGCTGCGCAGCAGATCGGTGATGCGCCGTGACTCGTTGTAGTTCGTTGGAGAGAAAATCGCCACGTCGCGATCCTGGGAGAGGGGCGTAATGCCGCGCACCCCATTGTTCTGCACCGGACGAATCCGAGGAGACTGGCCCTGAGATTCGAGGACGGAGATCGACGACGTTCGCGTCGGTGGCGGCGTCGGGGCTCCGCGCACGTTGGCTGGTCCACTGGCCACCGTTGGGAACTGTCGAGGAGTGTTCGGTGCGGGGCGCGACCACTCCGGCTCTTCTTCCACGACGGGCTGGTCCGAGAAAGGACGAGCCGGACTGGCCGAGGCGTACTCGCCGTACTCGTCTTCGATGAGGCCTAAGAACCCCAAAGCCTTGCGCATCTTTTCTTTCATCAAAATCTCCTTGCGGTAACACCGCCCCGACCATGTTAGGTCAGGGCCGATATGACCATCCGAGGCCCGAAGAGGGCCCGACCGACACGTATCTCGCTCGTCCCTTGCTCACAGGCCAGTTCCAAATCCTCGCTCATGCCCATAGAGCGCTCTTTGAGGCCGAGGTCGTCCGCGAGGTGTGCGGTGCCCTCAAAGGCCTTTCGAGCCCCCTCTGGGCCCACTGCGGCTACGGTCATCAGGCCTTGGACGTCAAGCCCGATCTCTCGCGCTCGCGCCACGAGGCCCGTGACTTGCGCGGGGCCCGCACCGTTTCGCCCTTCTGCGTCGGTAAAATCCACCTGCACGTAGATCGCCATGCCCGGACGAGACTCGGCTATCTTCTCGATCTCCTTGAGTCGCGATACCCCGCACAGCAGGTCAGCCGCTCTGACCACGCGCGCGATCTTGTTCGTCTGGAGAGCCCCGAGGAAGTGCCAACGCACGCCCACGTCAGGCACCGCGTCGCGTTTCTCGACGAGCTCGTCGACGTAGTTCTCACCCACCTCTCGAAGCCCGGCGTCGTACGCGGCGCGCACGGCCGCGACGCCGAAGGTCTTGGTGACTGCCACAATGCGAATACCCGATGGGTCGCGTCCGGTTGAGGCTATTCGCGCACGCACGAGCGCCAGATTGGCGACCACACGCTCAACGAGTTCGTTACTAGCGGAGGAAGCTGGGGAGGTCGTCATCGCCACCGACGTCAAAGAAGTCGTCGTTGGTCGTGCTCGTAAAGATGTCGGTGCGGGGGCCCTCGGTCATCACTGGCTCGCTCAGAGTCTGTGAGGGGGGCTTAGGAGCCGCACTGGGATCGAAGCCCGCCGCGATGACGGTCACGCGAACGGCTTCGCCAACGGACTCGTCGATGACGCTGCCGAAGATGATATTCGCGTCGGGGTGCGCGACCGAGTGAATGATGTTCGCCGCGTCAGTGACTTCGCTCAACGTGACGTTCGGTCCCCCCACGATGTTCATCAAGATGCCCCGCGCACCGTCAATCGATGCCTCGAGCAGCGGTGACGTGATGGCGGCTCGGGCGGCGTTCACGGCCCGACCCTCGCCCGTTGACGTTCCGACGCCCATGATGGCGGTGCCGGCGTTTCGCATGATCGTATTCACGTCGGCGAAGTCGGTATTGATAAGTCCGGGAACCGTGATGAGATCGGTCACACCGCGAACGGCCGACAACAAGACGTCATCGGCGATCTTGAAGGCGTCGAGCATTGACGTGTCCGCCGCGGTGACTGAAAGCAGCCGGTCGTTCGGGATTACGATGAGCGTGTCGACCTTTTCTCGAAGGGCCTGGATGCCCTTCTCCGCCTGCGTGGCCCGGCGCTTGCCCTCAAAGGAGAACGGACGGGTCACCACACCAATGGTGAGAACCCCGAGTGCGCGAGCGATCTCAGCGACCACCGGTGCCGCGCCGGTACCCGTGCCGCCGCCCTCACCAGCGGTGATGAACACCATGTCGGTGTCCTTCAACGCTTCTTCGATCTCGGCACGGTGGTCTTCCGCGGCCTGACGACCCACCTCGGGGTCACTTCCCGCACCGAGTCCACGAGTGAGTTGTCGGCCAATATCAAGCTTCAGATCGGCTTCGCTGAGTAGCAATGCCTGGGCGTCGGTATTGGCCGCGATGAACTCAATATTTCGAAGTCCTGACGTGATCATGCGGTTTACCGCATTCACACCGCCGCCACCCACGCCTATGACTTTTATAACAGCGTGATAGTTGCTTTGGTTGAGACTCATGTACTCCCCTTGGATTAACTCTTCTTGTGCATTCCCTCTACGAGGGTCACTTCTTTGGCGAACAAATGTCACCGAAGGCTAGTCAGCCCTTCGTTTATGGTCAAATGCCATGCTCACGAGGGTGCTGGACCGGTGACGGCCAACTCGCCGGGAACCCGGACATCAACCACGTCGCCGGGCTTCAAGATGGTGTGAGCAATTACCGAGGCGATTGCCACGAACTTGTCGTGCAGGTCGGTTGGCGGACCCAGAATGAAACTGACCGGTGTCGTCATTCTAAGGGTCACTTCGCCCGCCGCGTCCACCGTGATTTCAGAGACCTGGGCCGAAAACGCCTTGGGCAGCTGGCTCGCTACCAGCGAGGCGGCGACGCCCGCACGCTCGAATGGCCAGGTTGCGTTCTTCGCGTGCAGGTACGCCAGCGTCGGAAAATTGGCGGTGAGCGGAGCGGGCCCGAGGTCGCGTCCACTCGCGTTCACGTACTGCAGCTGGTGTTTCGAGTTGAACGCCACCGCGACCGCGGTGGTTTCGTGCACCGTCACCACTACTGAATTGGGCCAGTGCTTGGACACGCTCACGCTCGTGATCCAGGGAAATGACGAGAGACTCGCCTCGAGCGAACTCGAGGAGACCCCCACCATGGTGGGGTGGCGATCGAGACCCGAGACCGCGAGAACCTGAGCGAGTGGCTCGTGATGCACCCCGAGGAAGGTCACGTGCTGCACCTGAAAGATCGATTGGCGCAACGCCCACTGCCCCCCCACCGCCACGGTCGTCACGAGCAGACCAAGACCCACCAAGGTCTTCGCGAGCCGGTGTGATTTTGGACGCTCGGCAACCTCAGCGGCTCTTGACGCGTGCACCGGCCGACCCGGCGACGTTTTCAAACGCCCGGAACCCGAGGGTGGTCGTTCGCGAGCCGGCACTGTTCGAACGCGCGACTCATCGCGCCGACGACTCACGGTTTTTCTCCAAAGCCCAAGAACCGATGTTCGCTCACTAACAAGATTCCAGTGGCTTCCAGGACCCGCTCGCGCACCGCGACGAGGAGCTCGTAGACGTCGTTGGCGCTGCCGCCGGGGTCGGCGATGATGAAATTCGCGTGCTTGTCACTCACCGCGGCGCTACCCATGCGCAGTCCTTTGCAGCCGGACACTTCAATGAGCCGTCCGGCGTGATCGCCGACGGGGTTTCGAAAGACGCTCCCACCGTTGGCCCCACCCGGCTGATGCTCTCGACGCCAACGAACGATCTCCTTGATCCGTTCTCGAGCCTCCGCTGCGTCGCCGCGAGCCAGGCGCAGGGTGACACGCGTGACCAGCTGCGATCGGTCGAGCGCGCTCGAGCGGTAGCCAAAGGCCAACTCGACCGCCGACCACTCACGCGTTCCGTTCGCGCAGAACGTGCGCGCTTGGCTCACCGAGGCGGCCATGTCCGATCCGTGGCCGCCCGCGTTCATCACGACGGCTCCACCAAAAGTTCCCGGTACTCCAACGGCCCATTCGAACCCGACGATCCCCTCATTCGCCAGTCGTCGTGCGCCAACGGGCAAGTCGAGGCCGGCCCCCGCCTCGACAACGACCGCGCCGCGGACCTCCGACCACTGCATTTCGCCAAACTCACCGGCTAGATGGACGCCGATGGCCTCGTGTTCGCCGTCCGCGACGAGCAGGTTGGATCCGTTGCCGAGTACCACCAGAGGAAGCCCGCACCCAAAGAGGACCGGGCCCAGTTCATCGAGGTCGCGATGAGTCGACAGGGTGACGAGCGCTCGAACCATGCCGCCGACCCGATACGTGGTGCGGGTCCCAAACGCCGCGTGTTCCTCCACCCGGCCGCCCCCGAGATCGATCAGCGCACGCAGCGTCATTCGACGAGTCCCCCCGGTAAATCACGCGCGACGTCCGCGATGTCGCCCGCGCCCAAGAACAACACCACGTCGCACTGGTCGTGCACCGACGCGAGGTCCTTCAGGACCTCGGCGAGCGTGGGCGCGTACATCACCGTGGAACTCACCTGGTGCTGGCGAACAGCTGACGCCAGAGATTCCCCCGTCACGCCGAGGGGATTTGGTTCCCCCGCGCTGTAGATGTCCGTTATCACCACGAACGCAGCACCTTCGAAGGCGGTGGCGAAGGACGACGCGAGATTGACCGTGCGCGTAACGCGGTGCGGCTGGAACACCACCGCGACCCGCCGGTAACCGGCAGCGGACGTCGCTCGAATGGTCGCGATGATCTCACCGGGTAGATGGGCGTAGTCCTCGTAGACGTCGACGTCGCGCCAGGAGCCGAGATACTGGAAACGTCGAGGCGCACCCTCGAAGCTCTTGAGGCCGCGCGCTACCGCTTCGCCGGAGACGCCGAGTTCGAGTGCCAGAGTCGCCACGACTGCGGCGTTAGCGACATTATGAAGTCCCGTGACGCAGAGGTCGATGGAGAGCTCGCCGTCGGGCCCACTCAAAAGGAATGAAGCACTTCGCCGAGCGAGGGTCGCATTACTGACCGTCCACGACGATTGCCCGGTGCTCCCAACCGTGATGATCGCACGTCGCAAGCGCGCGCTCACCCGTTGAACCCCCTCGTCGTCGCTCCAGACCACCACCGGACCCGAAGTTCGATCGATCAAATCAGCGAAGGCTTCTTCGAGCGTTTGAAGATTCCCGTAGTGATCAAGGTGGTCCGCCTCGACGTTCAAGACGCCCAACGCGTAGGGGCGCAGCAACGAAAAGGTCCCGTAACTCTCGTCGACCTCGAGTATGAGGTCGTCCTTGCCGAAGTGGCCATTGGTGCCGACTCCCGTGACCGATGCTCCGAGCAGACGCGAGTCGTCGCGTCCCGCGGCGAGCAATACGTGCACCATCATCGACGTGGCGGTCGTCTTCCCATGAGTTCCCGTAAGGCCAATCACTCGTTGGCGCGAAGCGAGTTCGGCGAGGACCTCGCTTCGACTCAGGAGTCGCGCGCCGCGACGCGCTGCGGCAACGAGCTCGACGTTGTCGGCCTGGACCGCAGGGGACCACAGGACGGTCGCGGCGTCCGCGCCATTGGAGATGCCATGACCGACGTTCACCTCGACGCCGAGCGCGGCGAGCTCTTCCAACACCGACGAGTCACTGGCGTCGCTACCGCTCACCTCGCAGCCCATCTCCGTCAAGAGCCGGGCCAGCCCGCTCATCCCCGCTCCTCCGACACCAATGATGTGCACCCTTGATCGAGGCTCGAAGCTCACGCGCCACCGCCAACTTCGCATACCACGCGGGCAATCTCCCCGGATGCATTTCGATGCCCGAGCGAACGAGCGGCCTCGGACATCGCCACGAGTTCGTCCGGCTCGAGCATCTCGTCCAGTATCGACCCGAGCGTTTGCGCGCTGCAGTGATCATCGGTGATGAGTTCAGCACCCCCGGCGTTGACAACGGCCATCGCATTCTTGGTCTGATGATCCCCGGGCGCATTGGGCAACGGCACCAGCACCGAAGAGATGCCTAGCGCCGTGAGTTCAGCAACGGTGGTGGCCCCGGCGCGACAGACCGCCACATCACAGAGGGACCAGAGCTCGGCCATGTCGCCAAATTCCACGACTCGATAGTCAAGCACCGAGCGTTCGGGCCGGCGCGCAACCATCTCCTCAAAGTCTCGACGACCAGTCACGTGAATCACGGTCCGATCGCTTCTCGTAGACCACTGGTCGGCCAACGCGCTGACGGCACGGTTCACACTCGTCGCGCCGAGCGAGCCGGTCATGACGACCACGACCCGGCGACCCGACTCGATCGGCGGATGCTGGGTTGCTCGAGCCCTCTCGAGGGCATCGGGCGACCGGTCGAGGGTTACGATCGCGTCGCGCAGTGGCGCGCCCGTGAAAACCGCTCGAGTATCACTCGACGGAAACGCAGTGCAGAGCGCGCGGGCAAAACGGCCCAGCAACCGATGGGCGGCGCCGGGCGTGGCATCGAGCTCCACCAGGACCAGCGGGCGTCGCCACAGCACCGCGGCGAACGCGACCGCGAACGAGGCGTAGCCACCCACCGACACCACCACCGAGGGCCGCCAACGACCGACCTTAAAAATAGCGATCCCCGCCGCGGCGGCGAGCCCCAGCACTGCCCCGATGTTGGCTCGCAAAGCCCTCGGGGCGAGCGAGCGTCGTATCCCGCGTCCCGGCAACAGCGTCAGCTCAATCGGCGACCCGCCGAGCAGAAGTTGCTCCTGCCCGCGGCGACTTCCCACAAAATGGACTCGCGACCGCTCAACCCCGCGTCTTTCCAACTGCTCGGCGATAGCCAGCATTGGGAATATATGGCCGCCGGTTCCTCCGCCAGTGATGACTACGGGCCCCTTCACTAGCGCCCCTGTCGTGGTCCGTGGGGCCGCTGAGGGACCGAGCCGGACCGTGTCAAAGTGCGATCTTCGAGTGATTTGCGAAAATTTGTGACGTGGTATTCACGGATTTCGACGTCGCCCGCGCCACTCTTGTCGTGGGCGATGTTGTACAACAGGCCAACCGCAGCCAACTCCATGATCAGCGCGGTCCCACCGTAGGAGAAGAAGGGAAGGGGGATTCCCGTGACGGCCCACCCTCCGACCACCGAGGCGATGTTGATGACCGCCTCCACCATGATCCAGGTGGTAACGCCCACCACAATCAGTCGGTAGACGTCATTCGAGCACTGCTGGGCAATTCGCGTCGCCACGAAAAGAAACCAGATGAAGAGGCCAATCACCACGAGCGTGCCGACGAGCCCGAGCTCCTCGCCAATGATCGTGAAGATGAAGTCCGTGTGAGGGTTCGGCAAGAGTCCCCACTTCGAGCGGCTATTGCCGAGTCCCAGTCCGGATAACCCGCCCGCACCGAGTGCGATTTTTGACTCGAGCAACTGGTAACCATTGCCCAAGAGGTCCCTACTTGGGTGAAGAAAAGAGAAGAAACGGGCCGCGGAGTACGGCTTGAGCTTCATGTAGACGAGGAACGCGATAACGCCGAGGACAGCGATACGAAACAGCAGTTTTCTCGAAAGGCCGCCAACGGCGAGCATTGCGAACGCAATCGCCAACACCACCGACGTCGTGCCAATGTCGGGCTCGATCACGATAAGACCCGCGCCCAGCCAGACGGGGACGGTCCAGACTGCCAGTTGCTTCCAGTTGCCGAGTTCATCGTGATGATGCTGGACCAGCCACGCAACGAATATCACCGTGACGAATTTGAAGATCTCCGAGGGCTGCAGGTAGATGACGTGCAGATTCAGCCAACGTTTCCCGCCGTTTGACGTCACACCGATGAGTTTCACCGCGACCAGTAAACCAAGACCACCGAGCACGAGCAGCGGGGCCTTGCGCACGAGTTGATCCAGTCGAATACGCGCCACCACGTAGAGGGCGAAAATACCAAATCCCAGATAGATAACGTCGCGCAAGATAATGCTCAGCGCCGATCCACCGTTGGCCGCCGACTGGCCCTCGCTCGCGGTGGCAACGGCAATCGTGCCGAAGACGACGAGAAATGTGGTCACCAGTAGCAGCATGCGCCCGTTGAAGCCTCCGCGCGGGAGCGGTTGCAGGAGACCTCGTGAAGGCGACCTCGCCACTTAGACGACCTTCCCGATCTTCAGAAAATCGCCGTAAAAAATACCGAGTCCGAGCATGGCGAGCAGTCCGGCCAGAATCCAGAATCGGATGATCACCGTAATTTCGGGCCAGCCTCGCAACTCAAAGTGATGATGGAACGGCGCCATTCGAAACACCCGCCGGCCAAAGATACGGAAACTCAAGACCTGCAGAATGACCGACGCGGTTTCGGCGACGAAGAGACCCCCAATGATGACGAGAAGAAGGTCCAGATTCATCAGCAAGCACAAGGCGCCCAGTCCCGTGCCGATCGCGAGCGAACCGGTATCACCCATCATGATCCGTGCGGGCGCCGCGTTCCACCAGAGAAAGCCGAGGCACGATCCAACGAGCGCAACCGCAACGAGTCCCAGGTCGAGCGCCGAGTGAAGACGATAGATCGCGAAGTGGCGGAACTGCCAATAGCCAATGATCGACAGCACCCCGAAGCAAAAGGTCGCCGAACCAGCGGCGAGTCCGTCGAGTCCGTCGGTCAGATTCACCGCGTTGGACGTGGCGACAATCACGAAGACGGCGAGCAGCATCCAGCCCCCCGACGTCAGGTTCCAACCCGGCAGCGAAAAACGGGTGAAGGAAAGGTCGGTCGAAGTGTGAACCCAGTAGATCGAAAGCGCCGCAAACGCCGCGGCGATCACCAGTTGGCCGACGAACTTGCCGCGCTTGTTGAGCCCAAGGTTCCGGGCGTTGCGTATGGCGAGGTAGTCATCGAGGAATCCGAGCACCCCCGACGCCACCATGACGCCGAGCGCCAGAAGACCACCACGGGTAAAACTGACCGACGTGCCCACGTGCCCCATGAGATAGCCCAAGACCGCGGCGAGCACAATGATGACGCCGCCCATGGTCGGGGTGCCCGCCTTGGCGTGATGCGAGGATGGTCCCTCTTCTCGAATCTGCTGACCCAGCGAGCGCTCGCGTAGGAAGCAGATCCACACGGGCGTCACCAGCAGCGAGATCAAGAATCCGATGCCACCCGACTCCATCAAACTCAGCATTGCGTCCTCACTTCAGCAGTTCTCTCGCGACAACTCGGTCATCAAACGGCACAACCACGTCACCAATGACCTGGGTTGTCTCGTGTCCCTTACCCGCCAACACCACCGCGTCACCAGGCTCGGCCAGCCGTATCGCCTCGGCGATGGCGCTACGGCGATCAACCATGCGAAGCACCCTCGCGTCGGCAACCGCTCCCTCGATGATGGCATCAATGATGGCATCGGGGGGCTCGGAACGCGGGTTATCCGAGGTCACGATGGTTATTTCAGAGTGAGCGGACGCGACTTCACCCATCTCTCGACGCTTCGCTCGGTCGCGGTCTCCCCCACAGCCGAAGACGGTGATGACCCGCCCGCCATCAATCAGGCGACGTACGTCACCCAACAGTCGACGAAGCCCCTCGGGGGTGTGAGCGTAATCAACGATCACAACGAACCCGTGCGCGGCGATCAACTCGAAACGCCCGGGCACGCCCGACACGTCAGCCATCGACGTGGCGATTTCGGACTCATCCGCTCCTAGCGAACGTAGTATCTCCATCGCCATCAACGAATTGTCGACGTTGTAGTCACCCACCAGAGGGGTGTTCACCAAGTGGCCGCGCCAAAAGAAGATGGTTCCCTGCAGCGACTCCTCGACATCCTTCGCGTCGCTTCGGTGAACTTTCGTCACCGGAAGCGACGACATGTCAGCCAAACGCAGACCGTACGGGTCGTCGCACCAGATGACCGCTCGCTTCGCGTGTTCGGGGGTGAAGAGCTGAGCCTTGGCCGAGAAGTACTCCTCCATCGTTCGGTGATAATCGAGGTGATCATGGCCCAGATTCGTGAACGCCGTCACCGTGAAGCGAAGCCCCTCAACCCGATGCTGATCAAGTGCGTGACTCGAGACCTCGAGGGCGACCACCGAACGGGAACGCTGGGCATCAAACCCGGTGGCGATATGGGCGAGCGTACGAAAGAGCTCCGGCGAATCGGGCGTCGTACGTTCGTTGGTCAGAGTGCCGATGCTCGCCCCGTTCCACCCCAGCGCTCGAGCCAGCGAACTCACCAGCGATGTCACGCTGGTCTTGCCGTTAGTGCCGGTAACGCCAATGAGATCGAGCTCATCCTCAGGACAGCCCACAATGAGCGAACTCGCGTGGGCCAAGAGGGCGTGAAGTTGGGACTCCGCGACGACGATGACCGGTATGACCGCGCCGAGCGGCTGGCTCGACACCGCGGCGAGCGCTCCATGACGCGCCGCGTCGTCCACGAACGTGGCTCCGTGCGCGTGCACTCCCGGCATCGCAAAAAATAGCGTGCCGGGAACGCATCGTCGAGAGTCGATGTCTACGTGCGTCACCTCGATGCTGCTGGTCGCCACATCGAGAGAAACGCTGTCAAGCACGTCGCCAAGTTGCATTACGTCACGTCCGATCCAATACTTGCGCCCGTACCCTTGAGGGGCTTCACCATCGTCCCATTTGAAGGGATGCCATAGTGGTGAAGGGCGTACGACATCACTTGCTGAAACACTGGCGCCGCGACCGAACCGCCAAAGATGGTGGTCTGTGGCCGTTCAACGACAACGATCATGGACAGGACCGGGTCATTCGCTGGAGCAAATCCCACGAAACTGGCGTTGTAGTCACCAGTCAAGAGAGAGTCTCGACCGGGGTACGGCATCGACGCGGTGCCGGTCTTTCCCGCCACGCTATAGCCGGGAATAATCGCGTTGGTGCCGGTGCCTTCGAGCACGACCTGCTGGAGCATCTTGTTCATCGTCGCCGCCACAGCGGGGCTGAGCGCTTCGCGCTTGACGCTGGGCGGCGCGGCCTTGACCGAACCGTTCGCGTAGACGTAGCCACGAACCAATTTTGGTTCAACGAAAACCCCACCGTTGGCAATCGCGTTGTAGGCGTCGAGCACTTGAATCGGCGGAATGGCATCCACCTGGCCAATTGGAAGCGCCACCTGGTCGCTGCCGTACCAGTTCGCGGCGCTCACGAGCAGACCCGGCGTTTCACCAGGAAAACTAATGGATGTCATTTGGCCAAATCCCAATCGCTCAACTTGCGCCAAGAGTCCCGCCTCTCCCACCAGCTTGCCGATCTCGTAGGTACCGATGTTGGACGACTGCGCCAGCACCTCGGTGGCCGTCAGGTGCTCGAGACCGTGATTCTCAGCATCGTGAAAGTAGCGCCCGCCCACCTCCACCGAATTCGGAACGGGAAACACCGAGGTTGGAGTGATGAGCCCCGCCTGCAGCGCGGCGGAAAAGGTCACAACCTTGAAGACCGAACCTGGTTCGTAGGCCTGACTAAAGGCCAGATTATTGATCGTTTCATCAATGCCCGACACACCTACCGGAGTACCCCACGACGGGATCGGACCCAGGACACCCGCCGAGGTCTTGGTGTTGACGAGCGACGCGTCCGCGAGAATTTCGCCCGTCTTCACGTCCATGACCACGGCGACACCCGTCAGACCACCCACGGCCTTCAACTGCGTCGCGAGCGCTCGTTCGGTGACGAACTGAAGCGAAGAGTCGATCGTGAGCTCAAGGCCGACCCCGGGGGTGGCCTTTCGGACGATCGTTGAGTGCGAGCTTGGAAGATTCACGCCCGATGAGGAGACGAACTCACGGGTGATGCCGTTCTGTCCAGCCAACTGCGTCTGATACTCGTATTCGAGACCAGAGCTTCCCGCACCCGACGAGTTCGTCCCGCCTAGGAGCGATTCGGCCAACGTTCCGTTGGGATAACTTCGCACCGACGAGTCCTCAACAACTATGCCGGGGAACGCCGCGCTCGAGAGGGTTCGCCCATCATCCAAATCCAGTTTGTTGTTGACAATCACGTAGCCGTTCTTCTGCGAAAGTAACGCTGTGAGCCTCTTGACCGGGACCTTGACGAGTGGCGACATCGCCTCGGCTTCGCGCACGGGACGGGTGATCTGGAAATCATCAGCGATCACCAACGAGGTCGGACGCGAGATGGCAAGTATCTGACCATGACGATCGTATATGCCTGCACGCAGCGCAGTCGTCGTCAAGTTTTTTCGGACTTGCGCCACCGAGAGCTTCTCGTAATGAGCGTGGTCGAGAATCTGCAGTTGGAAGAGACGCAACGCCAGGAGCAAGAAAAGCAAGATGAAGGAGGCTCGCAATATTTTGAGTCGACGCGCCGATCTTGATCGATTACGACGTACGGGCTTGCGCGCTGCGCTGGTTCGTGAATGCGTTGAGGTGTTATGCGCGCTCACCGAATCGTCCTTGATGTGACCGGTGCATAACCCGAGAACTTCGGTAGCGGCAGGATCGCATCAAGCGACGTAGACGGAACTTGCGTCACTGAAACGGGGTCAACCAAGTGAAGGGCGCCGGCCTTAGAGGCGATTTGGCTCGGCGCTGACAAGTTGGTCAACGTGCCAACTTGCACGGCGTAGGTTGATTGATCCTGTAACAACTGACTCTGCATCTGATGAATCTCGATTTGGCGGTTGGCGACGAACATGCTGCCCGCAATCGAAAACACCAAGGCGAAGACAATGATGGTGGCCGACTTACGTGCCGACGACGCTCCTCGCCAGAGCGACGTAACGGCCCGTCGACGTGGTGCGCTTTGCTGGTGCGCCGGACGACGGGTTGCCGGACGCGTCGCAGGGCGGACCGGACGACGGGTATCCACCCGACGGGGGAAGCTAATGACACTCACAAGATCACCTTGCGAGCGATGCGCAGCCGCGCTGAGCGGGCGCGTGGATTCTGCTCGATCTCTCCGGCGCTCGCCAACCGTGCGCTGGCCTTAAATACGGTGACGCGAGATACGGCGCCACAGACGCACCCCAATTCGACAGGGCATTTGCAGCCTCCGGTGGCCGCTTCGTGAAGAACTGATTTGACGACGCGATCCTCACCCGAGTGATAGGAAATGACCGCCAGGATGCCGCCAACCGCGAGCACGTCCAGCGCCGCATCGAGACCGTCAGATAACTGCTGCTCTTCGCCATTCACCGCGATGCGCAGTGCCTGAAAAACCCGAGTCGCGACGTGGCCCCGTCGACGAGCCGCCATGGGAACCGCGCGTTCCACAGCTTCAGTGAGCTCGTTCGTGCTCTGCGGTTGACGCTCAAGTACCGATTTCGCAATGGCTCCAGCGAAGCGGTGCTCTCCATTGGCTCGCAGTAATCGAACGAACTCATGCTGATCGACATGGCTCAAGAACTCCGCCGCGGTTTCACCCTTCGTTGGGTCCATTCGCATATCAAGTGGGGCGTCCGCTCGGAATGAAAAACCTCGGCTCGACTCATCGAGTTGATGAGATGAGACGCCAAGGTCCATCAGGATCCCAACGACGTCATCGCCTCGGAGAAACTCGGAATTTGCTAAGACGACTCCCTCGAGATCGCTGAAAGTGGCGTCAACAATTCGAACTCGAGGCGAGAACTCCGCGAGCCGTCGGCTCGAAGCGTCGCGAGCATCGGGGTCACGATCAATGCCAAGAACGCGAAGCTGGGGGGCGTTCGCCAGAATTGCGGCTGCGTGCCCTCCCCCACCCAACGTGGCGTCAACAAGCACCCCAGCCGGCAGGCTGGCGAACAACTCGACTATTTCGAGCTCGAGTACTGGTTGGTGGTAGTTGTCCTGGGCCATCTGCAGCCTTTCAATCGTGTCGACGGAAGAGGGTGCGGAGGAGGAACCTCGATCCGTCTTCACGATTGCCAGGCTGCGCATGGTCCGCGGCCGATAGTTCTGATGAACTCCTGTCACTAGTTACTGCCTTGTTTAAAGATCTCCTCAGCGGAGTTGACCTGCTCGGCGTAGTTCGCCGGGTGCCAGAGCTCGATGTGGTCGAGCATTCCGACAATCAAGACGTCGCCGACCAGCTGGCCGTAGTCACGAATTGCAGTGGGAAGCGCGAATCGACCTTGCTTGTCGAATTCGACGTCGGATGAGTTAGCGGCCCAGTAACGAGCCTGCTTACGACCCTGCGAGCCACCGCTTCGACTCTCGGCGAGGTATTCATCGGATTGACGCGCAAACTCGCCCGGCGTCCACAACGCAACGCAGCCTTCGGTATTGGGGCTGAGATGACCACCACGCTCGAATTCGACTCGAAACTTCGCGGGCAGGATGAGTCGACCCTTGGCATCCAGCGAATGCTGAAACTGACCAACGAACCCGAGCATCAACTGTCCCTTCAGTGGGTTCACCACTTTCCCCCACTTCGTGACACATTACACCACTAGCCCCCACCTCTCTCCAAATTGACCCACTCTGGGCCCTTTTTTGGCAACTTTTTGTGAATGGACGCGACCGGTCCAGAACGAGAAAGGTGAATCGGCGAGTAGGGCGTCTAGGCCGTGAGCAAGAACTGGCGAATCACCCAGGGGCCGCTCTCTGCGCCCAGGGTGGCCACGAGGGCCTCGGGATCGGTGATTCCCAACGAGGAAACCACGTGATGATCAAGGGATTCGAGAATACCGTCGGGCACATCTCGAAGGAAGTTCACCAGCTCGCCACTCCCGTGAGCATGAATCACCGTCGAGAGAAAGATTCCTTCTCGAACACGCCATTGGGTTACGCCCACGGCCTTTCGATCATCAACAAATACCTCGCCGGGTCCACGCCCCGCAAAGCAAATCACCCGGTAGCCGACGTCACCGACGAGAGCACCCTCATGGACCGTAATGACGCCAGGCACGGTGGTGCCTAGGGCGTCTCGCCACCAAAAGCCAGCGCGGGTGGAACTCACGTGCACGTCACCCGACCAACGCGAATCATCAGCCGGTATCCACCAGTCAATCCAAAGGTCGTCGGGCTGGAGAAGCACGAGGCCACCTCCCCCGCGACGGCGTCGCAGTGGTATTGAGCCGAGCCGTTCGGAATCCACGACGTCCAGAGGTTGGCTGCCCCCAAGAATCAAGGTCGGCTGACTCGGGCGAACGATAAACATCGTCGGTTCGTCGAGTCGCCTTAGAACGTCATAGTCGTAGAGTTCCTCGATTTCGTCGCTCACGAGGCGCGAGGAAGATACGGCGCCCACAGCGGATCGGGATCTGGCACGTGGCGCCAGCGCCACCACGGACCGTCAGGCACGCGTGGTTCGAAGTGCATTCGCCACCCAATCTCTTCTAAGAGTCGATCTCCCTTTTGCATGTTGTGATGTCGACATGCAGCGACCACATTGGTCCATTCGTGACGCCCTCCGCGGCTACGTGGCACGACGTGATCAATAGTGTCCGCGTGCTCCAGGCAGTAGGCGCAGCGAAAACTGTCGCGGAGCAAGAGTGAGCGACGAGTGAGAGGAGGCGTACGAACCTTGGTCGGCAACTTCACCATCTCGTGAAGGCGCACGATCGATGGGATAGAAACGGTCAACTTCGCTGAGCGGCACACTGCCGGTTGATCAGGAGTAACTATTGGCTCGGCACGTCCCGCCAGCATCAGCACAACTGCTCTGCGTTCGCTCACCAGTTGAAGTGGTTCGAACGTGGCGTTCAGCAGGAGTACTCGACCCATCGGAAAAACTACCGCCTCACCGATTGGCGCAAGGACCATTTCGCCGCGTCCACCATCGCAAACGGACTCGCTTTAGAGCCAGTACTGCCGTTCGCGGTGCTCAGGCGAAAGGCCCAATAGTTTTGCGGAGGGAGGGGCAGGAACGGGGCGTGTCGCCACCAGCTTTCTCGACGAAGCCGCCAGCCCGCGCGAGAAAGGGGCCACGCACTCAAGGGATGGCGAGCGAGGTACCGGCCAAGTCCGGGTGACCAGAAATCACTCACGAGGGCTCTCCTCGCCAGCCCACCAAGGCGGCGCCCAGGATTGGACCATCACCGCCCAGTCCGGATTTGCGTATCTCCAAATGGGATGAATAGTGCATGGTGGCCACGGCGCGGGCCGCCTTATTCGCGTTTGCAAAGAACTCTTCACCGAAGCCCAGCGCGACCGATCCCGCGACGTAGCAGCGATTGAAATCGAGCACCGAACTCAGTGTTCCCACCGCACGTCCAACCAACTCCGCGCAACGCAAGCGCACTGCGTCATCGGCTTCGCTCGCGGGTCGTCCCGTCATGTCCTCAATGGCCCAACCCGATGCTTCTGCTTCGAGGCATCCGTAACTACCGCACGAGCAGAGCCGACCACGGGGCACGACATTGAGGTGGCCAATATGGCCAGCGTTACCCGAGTCACCATCCAGCAACCGTCCGTCGATGACCAGCGCACCACCTATTCCGGTCGAAACCACCATCGACGCGTACGAGGAGTCTTCAGTAGCGGCGCCAAAAACACCCTCGGCAAGGGCAAGCGCCCGGGCGTCGCCGTCGACGAACACGTCGATGTGGAGCGCGTCTCGAAGGCGTTGGCGAAGCGGGAAATCGCGCCACACCGAGATGTTGAGTGGCGAGACCGACTCGCCGCTGTCGGTCATCGGCCCGGCGCACCCGACGCCAACGAACTCGATATCCCGCTTCTCGCGCAGGCGCGTCAGCAACTCGACAATCGAGTCAAAGAGACGCTCGCGATGATCTCGCACATTGAGGCGTTCCCGCGCGAGCACGGTCCCGTCGTAATCGACAACTGCAGCCTCGACTTTGGTGCCGCCAATGTCAAGCGCCAGACACGGGGCTGCGTTCTTCGCAACCCCGATGCCGATCATTCGCTTTTGCGGCGCTGACGCGACAACCAGTCGCGAAGCGAACGGGTCCGTGGACCGTAGTTCGCATGGGCATCATCGCCTTGCGGCGAACGAGTGATGTCCTGCCACGATGCCCGACCCAAGAGGCGAGCATTTCGTTCAATGACGACGGCTGAAACGAACATCAGCGCGACGCCCACAAGTCCAAGCAAAGTGGACTGCGAGAAAAAGAGGATCAAAATGAGAAGACCCGCCACAAAACCCGCGACGCCCCAACGGACACGCCGCCCTCCGTGCGAGTACACGTTGGTCTCGCGGACGTTCTTCGCGAACCTGGGATCTTGTTTGGAGAGCGACTCTTCAAGTTCAGCCAGAATCTTCTGCTCATGCTCCGAAAGTGGCATCGCGTCTCCTTCCGCCTGTTCCTGTTCCTGCATTTATCGTACCGTTTCTCTCGCTACGCGTGGACACGAAAATTTATAATCGGCTGATAAGAATGGGTCCACTCACCGAAGGGGCGCTTTGACCGACCGACCATTTCAAGTAGCCATGATCTGCACCGGCAATATCTGTCGTTCCCCGATGGCTGAGGTTTCTCTTCGTCAATTCATTGCTACAGACGAATTCCTAGTCGACCGTGTCGAAATAACCAGTGCGGGAACGGCAAACTGGCACGTGGGGAGCCCGATGGACAGCCGTGCCCGGGCAGCCCTCGATCGGGCGGGGTTCCGCTCCGAGGGATCCTTGGGCGCCTTCGCCAACCCCAGTTACCTCAATGGTCACGATCTGATCATTGTCATGACACGTGAACATCTACACGATGTTCATCAACGTCTGACCAACGGAGCGACCGAAGTCACCATGTTGCGTAACCTGCTCGAACCCGGCTCGAACCTCGACGTCGCCGACCCTTACTACGGTGGCGACCTCGACTTCGACGAGTGCCTCGATGTCCTTACAAGAGCGGGTCGACGTTTGACATCGGAACTTCGTCGGCGATTGGGTGAAGACTCTCACGGAGCTTGAGCTCGGGCAAGGTGAGTGAAAGGACCACCGCGAGCACGCCCACCGGGACCGCCCAAATATAGATGACCTGAATACTGCCGGCCAGTGCGTGGATGACGACCTTGAACAAGCCCTCCGGAAGGCTTTTCAGCTTCTGCGGCGTCAGCTGCGACACGGAGAACTTGCTCTTCGCATAGATCGTTCCCTTGAGGCCCGCCGACAACCTGTGAGGAATTTCGTTGGCGAACAGTGCGCCAAAGACCGCCGTCCCAAATGATCCGCCAATTGAACGAAAGAAGTTGGCTCCCGCGGTGGCCGCCCCCACGTCCTCATGGTTCACCGAGTTTTGGACCGCGGTGACCAGAATCTGCATGACGAGTCCAATTCCAGTCCCCAGCACGAACATGTAAAAGCCCATCAAGACGAGCGATGACGTCGAACTAATCGTCCCCAACAAAGCGAGACCGATCGTCATGACCGCCGTTCCAATGATGGGAAAAGGTCGATACTTCCATCCTTTCGACACGAGTTGGCCCGTGATGATCGACGCCGCGAACAGCCCGACCATCATCGGAAGCAGTCGAAGGCCCGAGTTTGTGGGAGTAGTGCCGCGAACATCTTGGAAGTACAACGGCAAAAAGGTCATGGCGCCGAACATGGCGAATCCGACGACGAATCCGATCGCCGACGCCGAGGTGAACACGCGGTTTGCGAAGAGACGTGGCGCAAGAATCGGCTCAGACGAGCGACGTTCGATCGTCACGAAGAACGCGGTGAACAGCAGGCCGCCGAACAACAGCACGAGTGATTTGCCGGACAGCCACGCGAACTCGGTCCCACCGAGTGAAGTGAAGAGAATCAACCCCGACGCGGCGATGGTCAATGTGAGGATGCCCGCGTAGTCAATGACGTGTTGAACACGTACGCCCGCGTTGGGCAACGCCGCCGCCGTGACGATCAGGGCCACTATCCCAAAGGGGACATTGACGAAGAAGATCCAGCGCCACGACCAGTACTCAACAATGAATCCACCTAGCAAAGGCCCGATGACCGTTGCAGCGCCGAAGACGGCGCCGAAGAATCCCGCGTAACGTCCGCGCTCTCGCGGCGGCACGATGTCGGCAATCACGGCCTGCGACCCGACCATCAGACCGCCACCACCGAGACCCTGCACGGCACGAAAGAGAATGAGCGCCAGCATGCTGTGGGCTATTCCGCACAACATGCTGCCTATTAGGAAGATCACTATCGCGGCCTGGAAGTAGATCTTGCGGCCGTGAAGGTCGCCGAGCTTCCCCCAGAGCGGTGTGCTCACGGTTGACGAGAGCAGATAGGCAACCACGACCCAGCTCAAGTGGCTAGCCCCGTGAAGGTCACCCACTATTGTCGGCAGCGCCGTGGCCACAATCGTGCTGTCGAGGGCCGCGAGCAACATGCCGAGCATCAACGCGCCAAAGACAAAGTACAGCTCGCGCTTGGGCATCGCACCCGTCAATTGATCGCTCATGGAAGACCTCTCGTCGTATTTTCGCCGGGCGCCCAGACCCATCGTGACGTCCAGACTAATGGAGGGTCCGGGAAGGGCCACGTTCTTCGGTAACCTTTGCCGCCATGGCGCGCACATTGACTTCTCGCGTTCGGCGCGCCCTCGACCATGACGTCAGCGCGACCGTGTCCATTGGAACCGGAGTCCTCGCAGCCCTGGCATGGTCGGCGGTCGGTGCCTCAAGCTATCAGCGAATTATCGACACCGCATCGCGAAACCACCTACTTCGCGAAACCTCCATTGACTCCATCCACTCGTTCGTGGTTAACGCAATGATGACCATCTTCTTCTTTGCGATCGGTCTCGAGCTCTCACGAGAGTTGCGATCTGGCGCCCTTACCAAGGCGTCACTCGCGGTACCTCCGGTACTTGGCGCGCTCGGCGGGATGCTGGTGACGGCCCTGCTGTCCTTGATAATCGGCCTAGCGACGCACTCGAGTGCGCTGCGACGTGGCTGGGGCGTACCGATGGCCACCGACATCGCCCTAACTCTCGGCGTGCTCGCCCTCGCTGGTCGGCGGCTGCCTTCGCAGATTCGAGTGTTCCTGATCACGCTGGCGGTCGCAGATGACGCCTTCAGCATCATTATTTTGGCGCTCACCGGAGCAACCAACGTTAGGCTCACCGGACTTGTTGCACTTTGCTTGACGGTCGGTCTGGGAATTTGGATCTCGAAGAGCACCAAGCAGATTGGTTGGAATCTGGTGCTACTCGCAGTGCTCTGGGCCTGCTTTGTCTGGGCCAACGTCGAACCCCCACTCGCGGGCGTGATCGGCGGCCTATTGATCTCCTTTGGAAGCAGATCCGCGCTTCACCTGGAGCGTTCAATGAGGCGGTGGTCGACTGGCCTGGTGCTTCCGCTCTTCGCGCTTGTTTCGTGTGGAATTCGCTGGGGCCAACTTTCATTTCACTCGGGCACGCTGACTATCGTCCTCGCACTCATCGTGATACGAATTCTCGGCAAGGTGGTCGGCATCTCTGGAGGCGTCGGCGTCGCTCGCCTGATTCGATTCCCATTGCACATGTCAATCACGTGGCGACTGCTGGCGAGTGTTTCAGTCCTCTGTGCCACTGGCTTCACCGTGCCCTTGCTCTTCGCGGGTGCACTTTTCGGAGCGCGGAGTGCAACTTATGGCGCCATCACAATGGGCCTCGTTGCAGCGTCGCTCGTCGCCATCGTGCTCGGCGTACTGCTGTTGCGACTGCAAACACGCGCCTCGTAGGTGTGTCGAATGGAGACAACGAAGATGAGATCCACCGGGTTCTCGAAGACTGACTCCGTGGTGACGCTGTTCTTCCGAGGGTTGCTCGGACTACACGTCCCGTCGTCCTACGATTCGAACCTTCGCGCTAGTTGAGGTTGGGACCAATCGGGCAGCTGACGCCGGTGCCACCCAGCCCGCAGTAGCCGTTGGGGTTCGCCACCAAGTACTGCTGGTGGTACTCCTCCGCCATGTAGAACGGCCCCGCAGAGGTTATCTCGGTGGTGATGGGACCGTAGCCCGCCGCACGAAGAGCTACGGCGTACGCCTCGGTCAATTTTCGAGCAATCGCTTCCTGGCACTCGCCGACAAAATAGATGGCACTTCGGTACTGCGTGCCAACATCGTTACCCTGGCGAAATCCTTGTGTCGGATCGTGACTTTCGTAGAAGCAGTTGATGACGTCTGCATAACTCACGACCTTGGGGTCGAAAACTACCTTCACGACTTCGGCGTGACCCGTCATACCGGTGCACACCTCTTCATAGGAAGGGTTCGGCGTGAAGCCGCCCTGGTAACCGACGCTCGTCGAGAGCACGCCGGGGAGTTGGAAGAACTTGCGTTCCGCCCCCCAAAAACAGCCCATGGCCACGTACGCTGTCTCGCTGCCTAGCGGCGCGGGCTCGAGCATTGAAGTGCCCAGTGCGAGGTGGGGCCGATCGACGACGATCTCATTGGAGCGACCTCGTAGAGCCTTGTCTGGAGCGACCATCTCTGACTTTGAAAACATAATTGGAGACTAAAGGCTGAAGCCCGACCGTCGCACGGCCCTATTCTCTTGCTATGCCAGAGCAGGAAAACACGGTGGAAGGGATCTTCTCGACCATTCGCGGCGCTTCGAAACGGGTGACCGTCGCCAAACGAACGGTGGCTGAGGTCTTGGTCAACGCCAAAGGCCATCTCACTGCTGAAGCCATCACGAACTCCGTGCAGCGACTCGAGCCTGAGGTCAGTCCGTCGACCGTGTACCGGATCCTCGAGGAGTTCGAGGAGTTGAAGATCGTCGTGCACGCCCATCTGGGCCAGGCGGCGGCGGTGTACCACCTCGCCGGGGTCGTGCACGGACACTTGACCTGCGAAACCTGCAAGCGGACCTTCGAAATTCCCGCAGTTCATTTCGACGAACTCAGCAAGGACCTCCAGAAGGTCTTTGGCTTTCAACTGGATCGGCACCACGTGGCCCTCTCGGGGACCTGCGCGGCGTGCCAGGCCAACGTGCGTAAAATACTTTGAAATTCGCACTCTTAGTGAGTTCTTACAAGGTCCAACTCAACGACGCAGAGGCGTTCGATAGTGTCGTGTTGAGACGATCATGCTAAAAATCGACCACCTAACCAAGCATTACCACGACGTCGTTGCCGTTGATGATCTCGACTTCGAGGTGAAGCCGGGCGTCGTCACCGGATTCCTCGGACCCAATGGTTCGGGTAAATCCACCACCATGCGGGTAATCCTCGGACTCGACCATCCGACCAAAGGTCGAGCCACAATAAACGGCCAGAACTACGCCGACCTGAAATCGCCGCTTCGCGAGGTGGGGGCTCTGCTCGACGCGAAGGCCGTTCACCCCGGGCGCACGGCTCGAAACCATTTGCGGGCCCTCGCCGCGTCGAACCAGATAAAGAAGTCACGAGTCGACGAGGTCCTCGAGTTTGCGGGTATCAGTTCGGTCGCGAACAAGAAAGTGGGCGGATTCTCTCTCGGGATGAGCCAGCGCCTCGGCATCGCTGGCGCCCTGCTCGGCGACCCCGGAGTCCTGCTCTTTGACGAACCGGTCAACGGACTTGACCCCGAAGGTATCAGGTGGATACGCGAATTCTTCCGGTCCCTGGCTAAAGAAGGCCGTACCGTCTTTGTGAGTTCGCACCTGATGAGCGAAATGGCGGTCAGCGCCGACCAGATCATCGTGATTGGCCGCGGCCGATTCATTACGCAAGGATCAGTGGACGACCTCACCGCCACCGCCAAAGGAACGGTGTTCGTGCGCGCTTCTGACACCCAGAAATTGACCGCCTTGGTGCAGACACATGAGGGCACGGTCCAGGAAATCAACGACAAGGGCCTCACCATTGGCGGGATGACGTCGGATCAAATTGGCGAGGTGGCCTTCAATGGAGGAATCACAATTCTCGAACTGACTCCGCAGCGAGCCTCGCTCGAAGAGGTCTTCATGGACCTTACCGCCGATTCCGTTGAATACGGTTCGACGACACTTGGAGTGGCACATCATGAGTAACAACGAGAACCTGCTCTCAACCATCAAGTCCGAGTGGATAAAATTTCGCTCGGTTCGTTCTTCAATCATGGGCGTCATCGTCTTCGCGGTCCTAACCATTGGATTGGGCGCGCTGATCACCTTCGCCATTCGCAGCCATTGGAATCAAAACACCCGAATCGACAAACTGACGTTCGATCCCGTGTCAACCAGCCTCGCGGGTATCCTCTTCGCGCAGTTCGCCGTCGGCGTCATCGGCATACTCGTCATCTCCAGTGAATACTCATCGGGTTCGATCCGCACGACCCTTGCCGCGGTTCCCAATCGGATCCGATTGGCGGCGAGCAAGCTCATTGTGCTCATGGCGTCGATGTTCGTCGTCTGCGAAATCGTCTGTTTCATCGCATTTCTCACGGGTCAAGCGATCTTCAATGGCGTTGTCCCGACCGCGTCGCTCGGTAGCGGTCAGGTGCTTCGCTCGGTGATCCTCGCCGGGGTCTATCTGACGCTCCTCACGGCACTGGGCTTCGGACTCGGTCTGATACTGCGACAGAGCGCCGCGAGCATCAGCGTCTTCGTGTCGCTGCTGCTGATTCTTCCGATCCTCGTAATTTTCCTCCCCCAGAGTTGGCAGAACAACTTCTCAAAGTTTGAGCCCTCCGAACTGGGCCGCTCCATGATGGCGGTCACGCCGCGGGCTGAGGCCTTCGGAGCTTGGACCGCTTTGCTGGTCCTACTGATTTACGTGGTGGTGGTGCTCGCAGCGGGCACCACGTTGCTGCAGCGTCGCGACGCGTAAGCACCTTTTGATTCGACGCCCTAGGGTGTCGAAATGGAACTCATCGAAGCTCTACGCACTACGGGCTCTATCCGCGACTTTTCATCGCAACCCGTTAGCGATGAACTGATCTTTCAGATACTGGATGATGCGCGCTTTGCGCCATCTGGCGGGAATCGTCAGGCCTGGCGCGTCATTGTTGTGCGGGACCGCAAGGCTCGCCTCGCTGTACGCGACGCCTACCTCGAGGCCTGGCATGACTACGTTGGTCATCTGCTGGCGGGTCTGATCCCGTTCTCCCCCCTCGCGAGTGATGAAGACCGCGCCGCCGCCCTCGCTCAGCGCCCGGCGGCTGAAAAACTATCCAAGCCCCAAGGATTCCCTGAAAACCTCGATTCAGTTCCGGCGATGCTCGTGATTTGCGCCAATCTCGAGGTGCTGGCAGCGACCGACCGCGACCTCGGCCGCTACCAAATCGCCGGCGGCGCTTCGATCTACCCCTTCGTCTGGAACATACTGCTGAGCGCCCGTGAGAGAGGCCTGGGCGGGGTCATCACTACAGTCGCCACCCGACGCGAGCTCGATGTTCGCGAGGCACTCAACATTCCCGCCACCTACGCAGTCGCCTCGGTCGTGGCGCTCGGCTACCCGAAGAAGCGTCACACCAAACTAAGTCGCCGATCCGTCGAATCCTTCTCGACGCTCGACGCTTTCGACGGTGAGCCGTTCAAGCCCTAGTCCGGCGACTCTGTCTTCTTACAGAAGAGTTCATCAGTGTCCTCACCCAAACGACGCGGCCCCCGGCGAATGGGTGGGCGCACCCCGTCAAGCAGCAGCGGGGTCCTCATTGCTTTCAGTTCACCGGCGGGCGACGACATAAAACCAACGAAGTCCCCTTCGCTGATCTGGGGTTGCGCGAAAGCCCCCTGCACGTCAACGATAGGAGCGTGCGGCACACCCGACGTCGCGAGAATCTCGAGCCACTCCTCAGTTGAGTGCTTCGCAAAAATTCGATTGAGTTCAACGCGCAGCGCATCCCGACTGATCACTCTCGCCGCATTCGTTGACCAGACCGATTGGCTCGAAAGTTGCGGGTCATCCAATACGGTCACCAACTTCTGGTACTGACCGTCCGTGCCCACGGCGAGCAGAATCAGACCGTCCGCGGTGGTGACAGGACCGTAGGGGGTGATGCTCGGGTGATCGTTACCCAGTCGCATCGGATTGACGCCGGTGGCGAGAAATCCCTGAGCCTGGTTGGCCAAAGCGCTCATGGTCGATTCCAGCAGCGGCGCTTCAAAGTGACGCCCGGGCCTCCCCTGCACTCGTTCGAAGAGCCCGGTCACGAGCGCGATTGCCCCGTAAAGACCGGTGACCACGTCGGCGATCGGTGCACCTACTTTGGTGGGGGGACCGTTGAACTCGCCGGTGACGCCCATTAGACCCGAACGAGCTTGGGCCAGCAGATCAAACGACGGCTGGTCAGCGATCGGGCCGCCACTCGTCGCCGGCGTGATGCTCACCCATACGCAATCGGGATTGGCGAGGCGAAGTTTCTCAATCCCCAGCGAGCGAATCTGACCGGGCAGATAGTTCTCCACCACCGCATCAGCCTCGCGAACCAGGTTCGTGACGTGTTCGAAGTCAACGGGGTCGCGCAGATCAGCTACCACGTTGCGCCGGTGTCGGTTGACCGCGAGGTAGTACGTGGCGTCATCGCCAAAACGCGGTGGGGCGAGCGCGCGAACGGGATCGCCGTCCGGACTTTCAACCTTGATCACGTCGGCGCCGAGGTCGCCCGCGATCATGGCGCTCAGTGGACCGGCCAGTACTCGCGAGAAATCCAGGACTCGGATGCCCTCAAGCGGCAGTCCGGTTCCGATGTTCGACGGGTCCAGTTCCCAGATCATCAGAGGACCTTCGAGAGGAAGTTCTTCAAACGATCAGACGACGGCGTCGTCAACACCTGTCGGGGATCGCCCGACTCCTCGATGATGCCCCCATCGAGGAAGTAGACCGTGTCGGCCACCTCGCGAGCGAAGCCCATTTCGTGCGTGACCACGATCATCGTCATGCCACTCTTCGCCAAGTCCTTCATGACGTCAAGTACTTCACCCACGAGTTCGGGGTCGAGCGCCGACGTTGGCTCGTCGAAAAGCATCAATTTTGGTTCCATGGCGAGCGCTCGCGCGATGGCGACTCGTTGTTGTTGTCCGCCCGAGAGTTGACTCGGATAGTGCTTTTCTTTCCCTTCGAGGCCAACTCGAGCGAGAAGTTCACGCGCCTTGACCCGGGCCTTCTCACGGTCGAGGCCCTTCACCTGCATTTGACCAACGGTCACATTCTCGAGAACCGTGAGGTGCTGGAAAAGATTGAAACGCTGAAAGACCATTCCAATATGCGATCTCTTTTCACATACTCGCTTGTCGCTCAACTCGTAGAGCTTCCCGTTTCTGGCCTCGTACCCAACCAATTCGCCGTCAACTCGTAGTTCACCGGCATCGTGTTTCTCAAGATGGTTTATGCAGCGCAGCAATGTGCTTTTCCCCGAGCCCGAAGGACCGATAAGGCACGTCACCTCACTGCGATTCACCGTGAGGTCAACACTCTTCAGCACCTCGACACCGCTGTACGATTTACGCACGCCGCGAACTTCAACCATGGGAGTTGTCATGTCGCCACCTCGATGATGCCGCGCCTGGTGCGGAACTTGGACGCGATGCCGCGAAGATCATTCTTCAAGCGTTGAATAGGCGTTGGCGGAGGTGTGCGCAATGCTCCTCGAGCAAAACGTCGCTCTAGGTAGTACTGACCAATCGAGAGAACTGTGGTCACGATCAGGTACCAGATGCTCGCCACCGTGAGAAGGGGAATGATCTTGAAATTGGTCGCTGAAATATTGGTGACGGCACCGAATAGCTCGAGGACACCGACCGTGCTCGCCAACGAGGTGGTCTTCAGCATTGAGATAACTTCGTTGCCAGTGGGCGGAATGATGACGCGCATGGCTTGTGGAATAACGACCAAGCGAAGGGTTTGGCGGCGGGTCATTCCGAGCGAGGTCGCAGCTTCAATCTGACCTTCGTCCACCGAAATCAGACCGGCCCTGGCAATTTCGGACATGTACGCCCCTTCGTTGAGGCCCAGCCCGATAATCACCGCGTCGAGCGTTGTGAGCGACAGATCCACGTTGATGTGTGCGAACGCAATGTGCGTGAATGGGATGCCAATGGACACGTGGGGATAGAGAGCGCCAATGAATGCCCAGAAGGTGATTTGCACCAGTACCGGAGTGCCGCGAAAGAACCATGTGTACGTCCAGGCAACACCGGCGAGAATTCGGCTAGGTGACATGCGCATGATCGCCACGACCATGCCCAGCACGATCCCGATGATCATCGAGATCACCGTTAGTTCAATAGTTACGAGGAGACCATGGAGAACTTCAGAACTCAGGAAGTACTTTCCAACGATGTTCCACTGGAAGCGCCAGACCAACACCCCATGACACGTTTTTACGCCGTCAACGGTGAGGCAAGTTTTCTCGGCACTGGCCACCTTGTACAGAGTGGTGTGGACCAACATCGCAATGAACAACGCCACACCAGCAAGCCCAAACCATCTGCCCACGTGACGAACGGGGACGACCTTTATGGCGACGTCCCCGTTCGTTTCCATGGGCTGAATTACTTCGAGTTCCTAGGAAATGGCTCCGTTAAGCACAATCTTGCTCGTGGGGAGTGCTCCGGCGGTGACGCCCCACTTCTTCAAAATCGCTCCGTAACTTCCGTTAGCAATCATCGTCTTGATGGCCATTTGGAACGCCATCGCCAACTTCTTGCCCGCGGACGACTTTGGTGTGGCGATTCCATAAGGAGCAACTTCAATGGCGCTCCCTATCAGTTTGAAGGCACCGCTCGACTGCGAAACCACGTAGCCGGCGACCTGACTGTCCAAGAAGCCCACGGTCGCGCGACCCGACGAAACCGCCAGGTTCGCCGAGGTCTGTGTTGGGTACGCGAGAACCGTCAACTTCTTTGAGCCAGAACACTTCTTCGCGGTGTTGACCGCGTCGGACTGTTCGGTTGTGCCGGTTTCTACGGCAACACTCTTACCGCAAAGACTCGAAAGCCCGGTGAACTTGGCATTTGATGTCGACTTTGCGTAGACCGCTTCTCCCGCTTGAAAATAGTCAACGAAATTGACGCTGGCCTGGCGCACCTTGGTGTCGGTGAATGACGAGTTTCCGACTTGGTATTTTCCGGCTTGAATTCCCGCAATAATGCTATCGAAGGTCACGTTGACTTCCTTGGACTTAAGGCCGAGCGTCGTGCCAATGGCCTTCATCAGATCGACGTCAAAGCCCACCATTGTTGTGCCACTCATTGATTCGTCCGGTGGATAGGTGGCGTCGGTCGCAACCTGGAGCGTCGTGCCCTTGAAGCTTGAGGGAACCATTTTGGCGTCGGCAGCGTTGTAGACACCGGACGTCGACGAAGCGCCGGCAACCACACTCGAGGCCAGAACGAGCGAAGTAATTCCTGTCATGACGAGCGCTTGGCGCACACGTGTGATTCGAAGCATGAAGACTCCTTCTATTCCTCGCCGAGGTCGGCGTATGGGTTCTATTGATATCAGAAATTGAGCGGCCACCCCTGCGCAAACCGAAAAGAAATGCAGTCGAAGCTAGACGAGCACCAATTCCCCTTTACGGGCGGCCTCTTTTGGCAGGAATTGGAAGACCGCGACACCCATCAGAGCGGCCGCAATGGCGGCAATCAGACAGCCTCGGTGGAAGCCGTCCATGAATGCCGAGGTGACTCCCCTCGATGCGTGGACGAAGGCAGGCGACGTAGTGGGGAGCCGGGCTAAAACGCCTTTGGCGGCCTGCATCGAGCCCTGCGCGGCGTCAAGTTGCCGGCTGGTGAGGCCCAAACGGGATAGCGCCGTGCGAACCTGCGGAGTGAACAGTGACGAGAACACCGAACCAATGACCGCGACACCAAGCGTGCCGCCGATCTCCCTCGTAGTTTCATTGACCGCGGCACCAGCGCCGATCTGTTCTGGTCGCAAGGACTTCATGATGGCCGCGGTCGAAGGGGCGGTGATGAGCGAGAACCCGACGGCCAGGATCATCATGCTGCCAATGACTGGCCCGAGGTACCGGGCGTTCGAAGCAATAGTGTCCATCCACAAGAGCGCGGCTCCCATGATAATGAGACCGACGCTCACCACGTAGCGGGTACCGACGCGAATCGCGAACACCGCCCCCAGGGGTGTCGCAATCATCGTGACGAAGGCAAAGGGCAGCGTATGAACGCCAGACGAAAGAGCTGAGTAGCCCTTGATCAGTTGAAAGTACTGCGTGACGAGGAAAATAAATCCAAAGAGACAGAAAAAACTCGTCGCGATGGAGGCGGCGCCCGCGGAAAATCCTCGATTGGCAAACACTCGAACATCCAGCAGCGGCTCTTCGCGACGAAGTTCGTAGGACACCGAACTGATCAACAGGACACCTGACAGCGCCAGTAGCCCCAGGGTCGATCCGGCTCGCCAACCCCACGTCGGCCCCTCAATGATGGCGAATACGAGCAGGGTGATCGCCGAAGTTCCCAGGACCAGCGCAACGAAATCGAAACGCTTTGGTCGAGGGGCCCTCGACTCGGGTACGACCGCCGCGACTGAAAGAAACGCGATCAAGACAATGGGGATATTGACCAGGAAAATCGACCCGAACCAGAAGTGGGTAATGAGTGCTCCGCCGACGATGGGGCCGAAAGCAACCGCCACGCCGCTGGTCGCGCCCCAAAACCCGAAGGCCTTCGCCCGCTGCGAGACGTCGTCAAAGGTCGTGGTCAGGAGAGAGAGCGTTGCCGGAAAAATAAACGCGGCCGCTGATCCCATCAAAGCGCGTGACACGAGCAGTTCCGAGATATTCGTCGAGCGGGCCGCGAGCAACGAAAACGCGCCAAAGGCGAGAATCGCGGTTTGCATGACGCGCTTTCGCCCCAAACGGTCCGAAAGCGCGCCTCCCGCCAGCAACAGACCCGCAAAGGGCAGCGAGTACCCATCCACGATCCATTGCAGATCCGAATCCGTGGCTTTCAGACGTTCTGAGAGCGTGGGAAGCGCAACATTGACAATGGTGTTGTCAACCACGACCAAGAAGACCGTCACGCACAGCACCACTAGGATCAGCCATCGCCGGTCTAGCTCAGCTCGGTGTTTGCCTCGATGCATGGTGACTTCATAGCACAGTGTTCTATACATATAGAACACTGTGCTATTGGTGCGTTAGTATCACACCGTTCACAACTAATACCTGTCAAGTCAGCGTTGCCTTCAACTGCTGTAGTGCTCCATTTTTCAAGGCGAATCTGCGTGAGGTATAGAACAGTGTTCTATACTTTTCTCAATGTCGCCCCGTCCACAACGAACGCCCTCGCAACTCATTGTCCCCGGAGTAATGGCCGCGGCACTGCAACTGCTGGCCGAATCCGGTCCCGAGGGTTTTACCGTTCGAGCAATTGCCCGAAGGGCCAACGTGGCCCCTATGGCCATCTATAACCACTTCGATGGAAAGAATGGGCTGCTCGACGCGATCTGGACCGAGGGGTTCACAATCCTGCAGCGTGAGATGGCTCCCATTGGCCAAGACCCCAAGGACGAGCTCCTGAGGTCGGGAATCGCCTATCGGAAGTTTGCCCTCGAACATAGGTCTCACTACACCGTCATGTTCATGAATCGCTTCGTGGGTTTCACCCCTTCCATCGCCGCGGCGTACGTCGCGACAAGGGCCTTTCAGGAACTTGTAAACCATATTCATCGGTGCCAGTCAGTCGGCATGTTCCCCGATATCGCAGCGGACAATCTCGCCCAAATGCTCTGGGCGGCGTGTCACGGCTACATCTCCTTGGAGATATTGGATATCAATTTCGCTGAAGATCGCGACAAGACATTTCTTCAGTTCCTGTCCGGTGTCGAGCGAGGGTTTGACGTTCTCGCGCTTTAGTGCCTCAAAAGCCTTCGGGCCATCGTCCTGGTCGATCGGGTCGAAGGAGCATGTCGGTCAGATCTCGGTTCAGATGCTCCTGTCGCCAGACCAGTTGCTCCTGGGCTGCGTAGAGGGTGCGCGTCGCGTCGTCGCACTCGGTACGCCAGGTGGGATCAGCCTTCAAGTCAAAGCACTTGAACGAGCCGTCACCGAATTGGACGTAGGAAATGTTGTCACTGACCGATACCGCAAGGTTCTGTCGCGACAACGTGCGATCTCCGGGCCAGCGCCGAGTGTGGTCGTTGATCCAGAATTCGCGAAAATCCCACTCGTAGTGCGCCGCTGTCCGCCACTCTTTTGATTCGCCATTCATCAGGGGCAGGAGCGAGCGGCCATCGCACTGGACGGGCTCTGGCACTCCCAAAGAGTCGCAGAGCGTCGGCAACAGATCCACGTTTTCGCTAAAGGCACTGATACTCGTGCCGGCGTGGGCGTCTCGGGGGTCGCGCCAAAGGCCAAGCACGTGATAGCTCTGAGGGAAGAATCCCAGTTTTTCGATGAGCCCGTGGTCGCCAAGTTGATCACCGTGATCCGAAGTGACCACCACCAACGTCTCCTCCCACTCGCCGCGTTCATCAATCGCGGAGATCACGCGGCCCAGTTGATGGTCGACCTCACTGATCATGCCGTAGTACTGCGCGCGAAGTCTGCGCATCTCACCTTCGTCGGTGGGCGCCGCACTCGCGTTCACCGCCAGCGCGATCTCGTGGATTGGATGACGATGGTCCTTGTCGACCGCCGATATGGGAAGTTCGACATCCGCAGGGTCGTACATCTTCGAGAACCCGCCCGCTGCGGCGTACGGTGGGTGAGGGCGCAGATAGCTCAGGTGCGCAAACCAACCGCTCTCCTGCTTTTCAAGCCACTCGACAAAACGATTCGTGAGGAAACCGCTCAACGAATCCTCGGCAGGCCGTTCGGGTTCTCCACGCAGTGCCGGAGCCCAGCCATTCTCAACGACGTGGCCCTTGGCCCGCAAGTACTGAATCCAGCCCGCTTGGCTCTCTGGCATGTACAGACCCACCGAGAACCCGGGCAGGATCCCGTCGTAGTTATCGAGACGCGGGTCATCGAAACCCTCCGCTTGATTGGGATCAAGACCCTGGTCGGTATAGCCAAACAGCATCGGGTCATAGCCCGCACTTCGTGCGACTGTCGCCACGTTCTCGAAACGCGCCGAGAGCGGTGTGCCGTTGCTCACGACGCGATTGTTCATCTGGTAGGTGCCGGTGTACAAAGCGGCGCGCCCAGGCGAACATGGCGCCGACTGGGAGAAGTGGCGTTCGAGACGGACACCCTCTCGCGCGATGCGGTCGAGCGTCGGGGTCTCGACGAGAGGATGTCCCGCAGCGGCGTACGAGTCGCCTCGAAACTGATCGAGGGTGACAAAAAGCACGTTCACGAAGCAGCGATCTCCACGTAACGACGCATGTGCTGGGCCAAGTCGTCCACAATCTCGAGTGCCTCGGGAACGAGGGCTCCCATTCTCAAGAATCCGTGCAGCATGCCTTCGGCCTCGAGCAGTTCGACCGGCACGCCAAAGTGTTCCAAGAGGCCCGCGTACGCAACACCTTCGTCGCGCAGTGGATCGCATTGGGCCACGACCACAATGGCGGGCGGGGCGCCCTCGAGATCGTCGAACATCAGTGGCGTCACACGAGGATCGGTATGATCACTCCACTCGCCGAGATACAGACTGTAGTCGTAACGGAGATGATCGAGTTCGAGCATGTAGCCCGCGCCGTACGTGTGCGCCGAGTCCGTCACCAATTCTGGGCCGAGGCTTGGATAGATGACTACTTGGGCCGCTATGTCGAGCCCTTCATTACGGGTGAGGGCCGCCGCGACGGAAACGAGCGAGCCTCCCGATGAATCACCCATCACGATGAGCTCGGCATTCGGTGCCGCAAAATCGCTGAGATGACGCCTGACGTAGCGTATGACGTCGATGACGTCGTCGAGGCCCGCAGGAAACTGGTGCTCTGGTGCGAGCCGATAGTCAACGGCGAGAAAGCGCATTCGAGTATCGGCACACAGTCGACGGCACAGTCCATCATGGGTGTCGAGGTCGCCCATGACGAAAGCCCCGCCGTGGAAAAAGATCACGAGAGCCTTCTGCTCGTCGTTGAACGGCAAGTAGAGACGCGTCGACAGGGTCCGGCCTTCCAGCATCACCTCGCCATCAACCACCGCCTCGACCGGTTCTGGTTCGCCGCCCATCGCTTCAGCGAGTTGACGATACGTCGCACGCCGTTCTTCCGTGCTCACTGTCGAGGGATGCGGAGCCGGATTCGCCTGCACCGCTCGCACGTAGGGCTCAAGTGCTGGATGGACCATCAAAACCTCCTTCGCCAAAGATTAGGCAATGTGCCAGGTCTCTAAGGTCGCTCCGAGCAAACATTCGCCGATGGTAATGAATCATTGTCAAACGACTGCCTCGCGATCGTCACGGAATCATCATTCGAAGGGTGGAGCACGTTCGACCGACGCCGCCTTCACACTCCGTTGCGCTCAGTGAACCTAGGCGCAGAGCCCCTTCGCTCCGATTGCCCTTGTGCTCGTTTCGCACCGACCCGAGTTCTTGGTGGCTACGCAGGAAACAGGAACGCTGGTGAGGACACGGTGGTCGTCGAGCCCCTCGAGTCGCCGCGAGCTCGCCAGTGACGTCGTACAGTACCTAGTGTGCAGACCAAACAGATCACTCCACGCGGCCTTAGGTCAGTACTCGCTCCACGCCGTTATGGGCGGCGGCCTGTGATTTGCCTGCCTCGAGGTCGCCACCTGACGTGAACATCGCGCACGCGCAATTGGACCGTGACCTCGAGCGAGCGCTCCGGTCGTTGTGAGCGCCACCGAACGCGTCAGCGCGTCACGGGATCACCTCGCGGCCCATCCTTATGAAACCAACGCCGGTGAGTTTGTCCGGTTCCGTGTTACCGCCAATGACGATGTCATCGCGGGGATCGTGCGAGCCGTCGCCGCCGAGGGCGAAGAGGGCTGTCACGAATTTCGCCGCCGCCTCGGCGAAGAGGAGACGGACACTTTGCGCCTCTTCGCAATGCGTCGCACGCTCCAAGGGCGACGACAGTCCTCGTTGAGCCTCACGTACGAGGCGATTGATGGTTTCGCCCTCCTGCCGACACTCAACGATGTGCCGTGGGACTCCTGGCTGCAGACGGCCTTGTTCGTCGCGCGTTCCCTCGGAGGTGACCCGGAGATGATTGGAAGACGCTTCGCCGAAGTTGCCAACGCCGACGCGGCGGCTCGCTGCGACGTCGCCATGGAGGCCATGAATCGTGTCGAGGCTCTTTCGCAGTGCCGCATTGTGGAGACCTCGACGAATTACGGCGTCGGCTTCGTTGAGATTCTCGTCTTCCGTGGAACTCCGACCATCGGTTTCCTCGGTGCGCCCAGGATGGGTGACAACCAGCTTGAGTATCACCCGACGACCAATCTGGCCCAACTCACCGCCAGCCTGGCCGATGCGCTGGACGCATCAGGCAAGGTCGTCACGAGCCCGATTAGCCAAGACCAGCTAGCCGCGACGTCGTTTTCGCTGACCGCGTCTGGCTCTTACCTGCCCACCGCGGGCTGCTTGAGTTTCATCGCCGACGGTGTGGGCGGAAGCGCCTCCTTCACCGTCTTCGTTGCGGAACTACCCGAGGATGCCGATATCGCGACGTTGGCGACCGCGGGAGCGAATACGAACGACCAGGCCGCCGCCTACGACACCCGCCGTCTGATTCTGTTGAGTCCCCAGCCGAACTTTGACGAGGACGTCGACGTCGTCATCGACTTTTGCGACTTCGAAGATCTTGCCCACTCGGCGCTTCTTGACTCCGCCACTTGGTAGTTACCAACCGCCGACCAACGGGCTGGGCGTCCTCAATTCGACGCGGCTGATGACGTCGTGGCGCCCGGCACAACGCGCGACTGACAACGTGCTGCAGCGTGCTTCGGCCCTTGCACGGGCGATGGGCTCGCCAACCCCGGTTTATGGGAGTTGGTGGACCACCAAGGGCATCACGCGCGTGACGCCGGCCTCACGAAGCAGCGAGGCCGCGACCGTCATCGTCCAGCCAGTCCGGTACGAGTCGTCGATTAGGAGTATTGGTCCGTACGGCAGCTCCACATCAGTCCGGAGCCGAAGCGCGTTCACGAGCGACTCGACCTGCGCGGTGGACGTGGCGTTCTCGGGCGCGCGCGGTCCGTCGATGGTGAGGGCGTCAAACAACGGGAGTTTCCCGACCGTGGCGACATGTCGAGCCAGGTCGTGCACCAGGCTCGAATGGTGCCTCGACGGCATTGGGACAACTCCAATTGGTCGAGTTCCCCACGACTCCTTCCACCGTGTCAGCACCGATACCACGCCGCGAATGATGTTCTCGGGCAACGGCTGATCCGGTCCGCTCAAGAGGCTCGCGACGTTGTTCCAGCCGGGCGTGTCTGCGAAGGTGAGCGCGCGACCTTCGTCGGCGCCAACGATCGTACCGCGACGTCCGCTGCTGAGACCCGACGGCCACATCTTGCGCGGTTCGATGACCACGTCAATACCGCGCAGTTGTATCCGTGCCGCTTCCACGCCAGCGGGGTCAACCGTGCGGCCGGGGCCGGGAATCTCGCCGGTGCAGACAGAGCACGTTCCGCACGGACCCGGGTCCACGTCGTCGAGGGCGCGCTGGAGGAACTCCATGAGGCATCCGGCACCGCGGGCGTAGGAACGCATCAGGTCGGCCTCATAGCTGCGAGCAGCGACAATAGCGCTCCACTTCGCAGCGTCATAGAAGTAGCCAGTACCCGTGGCACGCCACCCCTGGGTGGTTCGCTCGACCGCGTCGTCAACGGCCATGATCTTGAGCAGCGCCTCGAGTCGACCGCGGCGTATGCCGGTGGCGTCCGTGATCTTCGGTACGCTCAGCGGCGCGGAGGCCGTGCCAAGGGCAGCCAGCACCTTCTCGATGTTCTTCGGGTCGGGAATCGTGGAAGTGGCGAAGTACTCCCAGAGCCTTTCGTCGGTCTCGGCGGGTAGCAGCACCGCTTCGGCGTTGTCGATGGCGCGTCCTGCGCGACCAACCTGCTGGTAGTAGGCGACCGGCGAGTCCGGGGAGCCAACGTGGATGCAAAACCCTAGGTCCGGCTTGTCGTAACCCATGCCGAGCGCGGAGGTGGCGACGACCGCCTTGAGATTGTTTGCGCGAAGGTCGTCCTCAATGCGCTCGCGGGTCTCAGTGTCGAGCTTTCCCGAGTAGCCAACCACCACATGACCCTGGGATACGAGGAACTCCGACAGGCGCTCAGTCTCGGCAACTGTGGGCACGTAGACGATGCCGGATCCCTGCATGGTGTCGAGTGCAGCGTCGACCCAGGCGTAACGTTCGAGCGCATCGAGTCCGGGCACGACCGAGAGTCGCAGCGAGTTGCGGGCCAGGCTGCCGCGAAGGACGAGGGTCTGCGCGCCCAATTGGCGCGCGACGTCGGCGGTGACACGACTGTTGGCGGTGGCGGTCGTTGCGAGCACGGGCGTCGTCGGCGCGCTGGTCAGCACCTTGCTGAGGCGCTGGTAATCGGGTCGGAAATCAAAGCCCCAGTCCGAGATGCAGTGCGCCTCGTCGATGACGATGAGGCCGGCCTTCTCGATGATCGGGCCGACGCGCTTGGCGAAGGCCGGGTTGGCGAGACGCTCGGGCGAGACCAGCAGCACGTCAACGGCCCCGCCCTCGACTGCTTCCATGACCCGATCCCAGTCGTCGACGTTGGTCGAGTTAATGGTGACGGCGCTCAGTCCCGCGCGCGTGGCGGCGGCGACCTGGTCACGCATCAATGCGAGGAGTGGCGAGACCACGAGGGTCGGACCTTCACCCAAGCTGCGCAGGGCGGCGGTCGCCGCCCAGTAGACGGCGGACTTGCCCCAGCCGGTCGCCTGCACGACGAGCACCCGGGCCCGGTCGGCCACAAGGGCACGAACTGCCGTGGTCTGATCCTCTCGCGCCGTGGCGGACTCGCCGACCATGGCGAAGAGCACCTTGGCGAGATTCAGGTCAGCGATCGTCAGCAGTTCATCGTGACTTAGGGATTCGTGCTGGATGGCCATTGCTCGCCTTTTCGGTTAGTAGTTAGTGCTGCAGATCTGCTGATCCCGATTCGATTGGTGGGCGGACCTCCGTCCAAAGCCACGCTCGCTCCGGCGTGCAAAGGCGGTTGTAGCGGTAAAGCCCAAGATGGGGCTAGGCCGTCGCACCGCAAAATGGCTCCCGGAATTACTACACCGACATCAAGCACGCTTGCCGCGCGGCAATCACGAGGAACTGGGTGCTTGGAATCTTGAAACTGGTGCAAACCTCTTGGAGCGGACGACCGGGCTCGAACCGGCGACCTCGACCTTGGCAAGGTCGCGCTCTACCAACTGAGCTACGTCCGCGTGGAAATCCATAATAGCCGAACTCCCCTACTCAGCAAAACCACGAGTTCCCAACCCTCTGCACGCACCAAACCCGTGCACCGCCACTTTCATCAGGAGTGTTGCAAAAGTG